>JAIQFM010000246.1 GCA_020073285.1 Terriglobia bacterium
TCGCCACCGACGGATTTGTAAAGCATCCGGGCCTTGGCCGCGTCTTCGAAATCGCGTGAGCCGACCGCCGGGCCAAGGTAGGTGCATTGGTAGGAAACCGCGCCGTGTTTGAACACATAGCGGGCCTGGTTGATCAGACCGGCGAGGCTGCCCTGCTTGGATCGCAAGGGCTGATCGTCGTTGTGAATCATCATCACCATCGGCTCGACGCCCATGTTCGACATGCTGTGAAACAGCTCCGCCGTCTCATCCGCATCCTGGGCCTTGTTGACGACCTTGCCGGTCAAGTCCTCGATCCCGAACCAGATGGCACGCATGCCACCCCTGCGGCACAGCGGCAGGATGTCGCGGTTCTTGTACACGTCGTAGTGCGTGCCTTCTGTGTAAAAGCGGATTCGATGGGCGAGGCGGTTGCCCCCCGTCGTGGCCAGAGCCATCTCCTCCATCAGGGCGATGACCGTTTCACGCTTGTTGAAGAAATTGTCATCGGTGCCGAAGAACTCCCGGATGCCGAAGTTCTCGTAGATGTGCTTGATCTCGGCGGCAAGCCGCTCCGGGCTCTTGTGCCGCCATGTCCGCTGGTTGGCCGAGGGAATCGGGCAAAACGGGCAGTTGAATTTGCAGCCCTGCGAAGCAATGATCGAAGCGACCATCGAATGCCTGTGGACCTTGTTGGCCGGGCACGGATCGGGAGCGAGAGTCGTCTTGCGATGCGGCGGTTCGAGCAGGCGGTAGCCCGCGTCGGGCATGGGCAGCTCGTCAAGATTGCGAAGTAGCCGTTGGACGCCGGTATGAACCGCGATGGGACGCTCGGGTGTGGAGTCCAGCGTCAGGTAAGCCAAGCCGGGCACTTCTTTGAGGACACCGCTTCGGCAAGCACGCTGGAAAGCGTCCCTCGCTGATTCGCCCTCGGCACGCTGCTTTAGAACCGTCTCCAACAGGTTGAGCAGCACGTAGGCTTCGCCGGTGATTACGCAATCGGCCTCAGCGCCCGCCTCCGGTCCCAGCTCAAAGTAATCCGTCGGCTCATAGATGGCCTTCGGACCGCCGGCAAGGATCAACGGGCGTTTGTCGCCCAAGCGGCAGGCATCGCGGACCAGATCGTATGAAGGGTCCGCATGGACCTGCATCGACGACACCAGCAACATGTCCAGCGGCCGCCCATCGAGGACGGCTTCGCTGGGCTTGAAGTTCGGCGTCCATTGTTGAAGAATCACGCGGACATGCTTGAAGCCGGCGGCATAGAGCGTATCGGCCAGCGTGCGGACTGAGCACGGCGCCATCCGCTTATCCGCGTACCAATACGGCAGCATCCGCGTGCGGAAATCGAACGCGTAGACGATGCCGATGCGAAACTCGTGAGCATCGTGGTACTGGCGTAGACGCTCCAGGATGGCGGTGAACTCGCCTTCCGGAAGGTATATGTCATCAGCTTTGCGGCGTGGCAGTTCCACTGCTATCTCCCGGTGGGCCAGACTTACGATCCGATCTCCTCGACGACATCCTGGTCGAGTACCCGCCCGGCCTCTTGCCGGGTCTCGAAAACAAGGAGGAGACTGCACTAAAACTGCGCAACAGACCCAATACCACGACTCCAGGCCGACCTCCGCACAGGCTGAGCCTGCCGGCTACGCCCCTCTGTCCAGAATCAGCCGGGCCCGTAGTCGTGGGCCGCGTCAGGCGCGGAGCCATCATTCGCCCGAGCCTCCGCGAGGTCCCCGCCCGCCGCGCGGCCGTCCACCGCCTCGGCCCCCTTGCGGCTTCGCCGCCTGGGGCCGGGCCTCGTTGACCTTAAGAGCACGCCCATTAAGCTCTTTGCCGTTGACGGCCTGAATGGCATTCATCGCCTCGCCGTCGTTCTCCATGTCGACAAAGCCGAAGCCGCGGGATTCACCCGTGAAACGATCCTTCACGATGACGACCCGCTTTACGGCCCCATGCTCGGAAAACAGCGTTTGAAGCTGATCTTCGGATGCATCGGACGCCAAGTTTCCTACATAGATACTCTTCACGGCACACTCCCAGAATCTCGACGAACACCCACCTATCCGCCGCGGCAGCATGATCTTGCGGCCACGGACGATTGGAGGCTGCGTTCTTGTCGCCAACCGAGAGTCCCTGCCACGAGGCCGCGACAACCCCGATTGACAACCGGTCGCGTATCAAAAACGATTTGGCCGCCATCGTCAAGATGAATTCATCCCTCATTTTGGAGTCCGATTTCAAGGCCGGTGCCACTCGTCGCACGCGGGGCATAGCGGCTGATCCGGCCGCGGATGGGAGCGGATCTCAACAAAACGGGGCGCCTGCCATAGTGACGAAAACGGCATTTCGCCCACGGCACCGACAACTTGCCGGGCGGCGAAATCCTCGTCGCAGGTCGTCAGCCGCCCGTCAGCAAGGACCATGGCGCGCCGGAAAACGCGGCGACAAATGCCTCGTTGCGGCGGAGCCATTGAGGTAACCGCCCGCCGTTCCCGCTGCCCGGCACAATGGCTGTAGCCCGTGATCAGGGCCATGCCCAGCCGCCGCTGCCAGCGATCGAGAAACTCCTCCATCTCATGCAACGTCTCGTTGGCCTTGATGAACGATGGGATCACCAGCGGCAGGACTGACCGCCGACGGGTGCGTTGATCGAGCCACCGATCGAGCCGCGCAACGACCTCATCGAACCGGTCCGCCCCATGAACGCGCCGGTAGGTTTCGCGGGTCACGGCGTCGAGCGTGACTTCCACGACGTCCACGGGCGTATCGAATAGCGCCGCTTCGATCGCCGGATCGTCCAGGACGGCGCTGGTTCGGACGGCAATCGCCGCGGCCGAGGAGCCTCGCAGAATCCGGCAGATCTCCGCAAACTGCGGATGGCAGCACGGCTCGCCGAAGCCGGCCAGAACGACCCGCACGTCGTCGTACGGCTCGATGGCAGCGGCCATCGACCGGATAACCGCCATGTCAACCGGGCCGCGAGCCCCAACCTCCGCCCCGCGCGGCCGCAACAGCGATCCGTCCGACAGAGGATCTTCCGTCGTCAGCTCGATCTCGATCTCTTCGGGGACCGTCTCGACATGCCCGCGCTCTCGCTCTGACAGCCACCGCGCGATCCGCGCAGTGTCCCATGCCTCGCCGCCCGCCTCGAGCAGATCGCGCACCCGCTCGAAGCCCCGCTGCGTATCGCACAGCAACCGCCCCCGCGCTTCGATCACTTCCGCCGGCGGCCGATAGCAGCACGGCTTGCCGGTCACGTCCGGGCCCGCGTGGTCAGGCTGATACGTCAGCACCTGACGGGCTATGTGCAGACAAGCCGGGCCCGGAGGTGGGCTAGTTATCCGAGCGCGGCTGCCTGCTGGGTCACTGGGGCCAGTTCGAGCTGCCAGGCCATGCGGACCCAGGTGAAGATGCGGCGCCAAGGTTGTGGCGCCTGGTACGTACCGTCGAGGTTTCGAAGGCGGAGGTGGCGACGCCGCGTCTGCTGCAGCAGGTTGTAGGCCATCAGCCGAAACCAGCTCAGGACCTCGACAGCGCGCCCACTCGAGCACCAGGGCACGTGGTCCTCGGACCACTGGGTGTCCAGGGTCCAGAAGCAGTCGTTCTCGACGCCCCAGTGCCGGCGGATAAGCTCCATGCACTGCGCTGGGCTGAGCCGTCCTCGAGGCAGGTTGGTCAGAAAGTAGCGCTGCTCGCGCTCGCTCTGCTTGCCATCGGCGCTGACCGTTTCTTGCTCGAGCCGCCAGGCCTGTCGCAAGTGAGTCCAGCCGTGATAGCCAGCGATCTCGTCGGTGCGAAAGAAGCGTCGCTTGATGCGCCGGCCCTTGTAGACTTCCCAGTCGGTCTCGGCGTCGGGGGTGCGCCTGCGACCGAGCAGGCGCTTGGCCTCGGTCAACAGCGCGGCTTGCGGTCCCTTGAGCGCCATGACGTAAGCCTTCTGAGCCTGGTGGATCTTGGTGGCGTTTTCCAACGAGGTCATTCCAGCGTCGATGGTGGCGATCTCGAAAAGGTCGCCGGCCCCATAGGCCGTCATCAGCCCGTCGAAAAACTGTCCGAACTCGCCCATCTCGTTACTTTTGGCGGCGATGGGCATCTGGTCTAGGCACGGCCTGGCTTCGGCCGAGGTCAGCACCGCGCGAAGCACGCGAGAGAGCCAGTAGGGGCGGCCGTCATGGCTGCGGTGCGCCTTTTGAGCCATTCCGCCGGCGTCGTGCTCCAGAGCCCCCAGACCCTTGCCGTCGATGGCCACGCTGCCGCAAGGCAGGCCAGAGGGCTTGAGCGCCTTGGAGCGCCAAGCCGCTCGCAGCTGCTCAATGAGTTTGCCCCGAAGCTGCTCGGCCGACAGCCTCGAGAGTAGATCCCACAGCGTGGTGTCGGGCACTCGGCGACTGACCCATTGCCGGCCGCTCGGCCCCAGGTCCTCGGTCAACGCTTCCACGTCGCGCAACCCCGGGCAGCCAGAGAGCTGGCCCAGCAGAGCTGCGCGCAGCAGCTCTCGGAGCGCCCAGCGCCGTCCCCGACGGGCGCGAGGGTCTGATATCTCGTCCCAGCGGTAGCCCGGGCTCTTGAGCTGACGGGCCAATAGCTTCTGGACCCGCCGATCGCGTGGCTGTAGCTTCATCTCTCCCTCCTCTGTGTGGCCGGGGGAGCCCACCCCCGGGCCGGCTTTGGACAACAAACCGCTATAGCCACCCAGGGGAGGGTCTTTTCAAGCCTCGATTGCGAATTCGCGGCCGGACGCGAAGCGAAGCGGAGCGGCCCGGCCGCCCCCTCGCTGACCACCGCCTCATTCAGTGTGCCGCTTTCGGACTACCGGGCAGGTCTGCACCGA
>JAIQFM010000247.1 GCA_020073285.1 Terriglobia bacterium
TATCCCGAGCACGATCTGTTCATCCAGCTCATGAAGCTGAAGAACACGCTGCGGCACCTCAAGGGCGAGCCGCTGATCACGCACTTGGGGCTGGAATATTACGATTAGGCTTCGGGCTGCAGGCTCCAGGCTTCAGGCGCGAGGGGTAGAAAACATTTTCCGTAACCCGGCCTACCCCCTCCGGCATCGAATCTGCCATGCGTAAGATGGCACTGCCGACCGTCGCGGCGATTCTGCTGATTTCCGCCGCATTCGTTTGGGCTGACACGCCGGGAACGTTTCGCGGCGTGGTGATTCACGGCCCGGACATCACGCCTGGATGGATGTACCTGAAGAGCACCAACGGGCAGCCGCGGCGGGTGGGAATCAGCCGCGCTGACGTGGTGTACTCCGACTCGGTACCGGCCGGCGAGCGCCAGAAGCTGCCGGCGATGTCCATTGTCAGCGGGGTCGAGGTGCGAGTGACCGCGCAGCAGGACAAGGATGGCGAGTGGCGCGCCACCAAGATTGAGATCCTTACTCTGCATGCGATTGAGCCCTCGGAGCGCTCGGAAAATTTGCGCGCCACATAAAGGCCAGTTTCGAGTTTCAGCAATAGCGGCGCAGGTGATAGTCGAGGTTGAGCCGAACCGAACCTGGACCGAAACTGAAACTCTCTTCAACCGTTCGCACTCTTCCGCCTATATTCGTCAAACTTCTCCAGGAACCGGGTGATCTCCGCTTTCTGCAGGTAATAGGGAGTGGAGATCCGGATCTTGGATGGGCCGCCGCCCCGTATGCGTATGCGGTGCTGTTTCCAGAGCGCCTTTTCCAACTCGTCAATCCGGACGGGCGCGATGTTAAACGTCGCGATGGCGCAGCGCAGCGCCGGGTCGGGTGAAGTCCAGGATTCAGCGCCGCGCTTGATCATCTCGGCAAGCGCGTAGTCGGCCAGGGCGCGATGGCGGCGCTCAATGCGGTCCATGCCAATCTTGTTGGCGAAGTACAGGGCGGCGCGAAATCCCCACAGCGACGGCAGGTTGGAAGACCCGATGCGCTGGAAGCGTTCCGCCTTGAGCTTGGGGTCATCCCAGCCGGCGGTGGTGACGGTGCTCCACAGGCGTTCCTGCACTTCCTCGCGCACGTAAAGGAAGCCGCTGCCCTTGGGCGCCATCAGCCATTTATGCGGGCTGGAGCTGTACATGTCGCAACCGAGGTCGCGGATATCGAGCTTCATCATGCCGGTGACGTGCGCGCCGTCAATCATCGAGACCAGGCCTTTGCTTCGCGCCAGCGCGCAAATTTCCTTGATGGGCAGCACGACGCCGGTGTCAGTGGTGATGTGACTGACGAAGATGACGCGGGTGCGCGGCGCGATGGAGTCGTTGATGCGATTGAGCACGTCGGCGGAGGAATTCAGCGGGCGTGGAATTTCGAATTGGCGGACGACCACGCCATAACGTTTGGCCTTCAGCTTCCACGGCTCCTCGCCGCTGGGGTGTTCCTGGTTGCTGATGAGGGCTTCGTCGCCGGGCTTCATGTCGAAGCCGTGGATCATGAAGTTGTTGGCTTCGGTGGCGTTGCGCACCAGAGCGATCTCGTCGCGGGTGGCGCCGACGAACGCGGCCAGTGGGTCGCGGAACTCATTGAATGGTCCGTAGCCCCAGATGGGATAGTCCTCGGGATCGGCCTGCGCCATGGGTTCCGTCGTGTAGTAGCCGTTGATGACCTCCTGGACCACCGGCGCAGGCGACGAGCCTACGGTGCCATTGTTCAAATAAATTTCGTCGGGCGGGATGAGAAACTGCTTGCGCACCGCGCCCCAGTAGGCGTCCTCGTCCTTGGCGTAGAGAGAAGGGTCGGGCAAGGTGGGCTCAACTGAGCACTGTGCCAACAGGCGGGGCGCAGCGGCCAGCGCGGCGGTCATCGCTGTCGTATTGAAAAGAAAGGACCTGCGGTCGAGCATTGCCATCCTCCCTCGGAGCCAACCCGGATTCCTTCGCGGTTTAAGCCGCAGTACGAGCGTCTTGCGACTCGCAGCCCGGACTTGGCCATGTGCTCGCAATGGTACTACGAAGCCGATTTCATCCCCGGCAGCGAGACTTATTGCCGGGCAGCGGGTTGACACAGGAGGCGGGGACATGGCCCGGCGCTACTGTTGGCTGCGGAATTGTATGTTTCCCGCATCGCCGAAGGATCATCCAAGTCAGCAGCGGGCGCGGCAGTTCGATCCGCGCTAGCGCCCGAATGGCCCGCAGTTTCGGCTGTATAATGTTAGTAACCAGTTGGTCGGCAACCAACAAAGGATGTGCATCATGAAGTTTCGCGCCTCCACCCTTGTGATCGCGTTAATGCTGACCACCCTGGTGCCTAACACGTTTGCGCAGAGCGATCCCCGGAACAATCCCAATCCTGCGGGAACTCCGCCGGTAACCGGTACGACGCAAACGACCAGCGATTCGCCGGCCGACACGCAGAAGCCGGCGGCGCAAAACGACACTTTAGTCCCGCAGGTTGCCAATCCGCCCAAAGAGACGCACGACGGCGGCAAGAACGATATTGACGCCATCGGCAACCGCAAGATCGGCAGCGGCAAGGGGCTGGGCAATTGGTACTCGCTGGAAAAAGAGATCGCCATGGGCAAGGAGTTCGCCGCCCAGGTCGAAGCCAGCGTGAAGTTGGTACAGGATCCGGTGGTGACCGAGTATGTCAATCGCATCGGGCAGAACCTGGTGCGTAACTCCGACGCGCGCGTGCCCTTCACCATCAAGGTTGTCGATTCCGATGAGATCAACGCTTTCGCGCTTCCCGGCGGCTTCTTTTACGTCAACTCCGGGCTGCTCCTGGCGGCCGATGACGAGGCCGAACTGGCGGGCGTGATGGCGCACGAGATCGCGCACGTGGCGGCGCGGCATGCGACGCGGCAGATGACGCGCGCGCAGTTCGCCAATCTGGCCAGCATTCCGCTGATCTTTGTCGGCGGCGGGCTGGGGTACGCCATCCGCTCGGCGGCCGGCATCGGATTGCCGCTGACCTTCCTGAGCTTCAGCCGCGGCTTCGAGGCCGAGGCCGATTACCTCGGGCTGGAATACATGTACAAATCGGGCTACGATCCGCAGGCCTTCATCTCCTTCTTCGAGAAAGTGCAAGCCAAGGAGAAGAAGAAGCCGGGATCGCTGGCCAAGGCCTTCGCCACCCATCCGCAGACGCCGGACCGCATCACTAAGAGCCAGGAAGAGATTGCCAAGGTGCTGCCGGCGCGCGATCAATACATCATCAACACCTCGGAATTCGACGATGTGAAGACGCGGCTGGCGGCCATCGAGAACCGCCGCAAGCTCAGCGGACCTGAGGACAAGGAAGGCCGTCCCACGCTGCGCCGCACCACGGCCGACAACAGCAAGAAAACCGGTGGCACCGACAGCGGGAGCAACGATGATGATCGTCCGACGCTGAAGCGGAGAGACAACGACTAAACACTTTTAGGTCTCGGTTAGAAACCGGCGGCATATGCCGCCGGTTTTCTTTTCTCAAAAGGAAAACCATCGTGGAAGTGGAGTTATGCTCAGTCGTCCGCCGCCGCTGCGCCGCGGACCGAAACTGAAACTGGAACCTCTTTGCTGTGGCAGTCTCGCGAGGTCAACTCACAGTGGCTTGCACCGGGCGGTTTCACGAGCCGGCAGAGTGATTTGTGAAGAGCCATTGCCGATGCTAGAATTCGCCGCCCTCCAGATATTCCGTCCGGCGCCCGCTCCGGGGCCGAAAGGACCGGCCATGTTCGTGCGCAACTACATGACGACGAAGGTGAGCAGCCTGCGCGACGACGTCCACCTGCTCGAAGCCGCGCTGCTGATCCGCCGCAGCGGCAAGCGCCACGTACCGGTCATTGACGCCGAGGGCACGGTGGTGGGCATCATTACCGACCGCGACGTGGCGCGCATGGCGCCCTCCCTGCTGACCCGCATCACGCCGGAAGAGTACAACGCGGTGTTCGAAATGACGCCGATCAAGCGCGCCATGACGGCCAATCCCGTCACGGTCACACCGCAAACCAACATGCGCGAGGTGGTGTCGCTGCTCTGCAGCAAGAGAATCGGCGCCCTGCCGGTGGTAGAAAGCGGAAAATTGGTCGGGATACTTACTCGCAGCGACGCTCTCGCTCTGCTCAACGAGTTGCTGGCCGAGGCGGATAGTCCCTCAGGCCCCGCGGTTTAGAGTAGGGGTCTCCCGTTGACCCAGGAAGTGCTGCCGCTCAGGCAGACTTGGCCAACGGCTCGGACGCTTCGCTGAGTTCGCTGCCCTTTTGGCGGGCGGAGACGAGCTTCATCGTCTGCCAGTCGTAGGCAAATTCCTTGCCGCAATCCAGGCAAACTACATAGGTGCCGGTCACGGAGGCCGCCTCGCTGCGGCGCTGACCCGGCTTGGCCGTCATGGGGAAGCTGTAGTGCTTGTGCGAGCAACCGAACATGATTTCCAACACATCTTTGATCATGGACCTAGCCTCATAATGGGTCCCCGGGTTCGACCGGAATTGTGTTTTCGCCTCACTCAATTAGATTCAGAGTAGCCGGAAACGGTTCATTAGGGAAGCAAACTACAACGGCTTTGTAACGGTTTTGGATTGTTTAATTTAGGGAAAAGGAAAATGGCGCCGTTGGAAAAACTGCGAGGCTGATCCCTAGGGAATCTCTGAACAACTACAGCCTTCGAGCCGCTGAATGACCACGATGCGGAATGTCAGCGGGTTTGACTTAGCCCACGATGGGTGCGGTCGCTGAACTTGCGGCCCGGCGAGTGTTGTGGCCCACTCCTGCTGACCTACGCCGCTACGTACAG
>JAIQFM010000052.1 GCA_020073285.1 Terriglobia bacterium
TACCGGTTGCATGATGCGCTCACTCACAAAATCCACTTTGCTGCTGGTCCTGTTGGTTTCGCTTGCAGCCTTCGTGCATGCCGATACCGTAAACCTCAAGCTCGTCGACACTCTTCCTAACAACAACGCCGGTGGCGTCTACGTTTATCCCTATAACTTCTCTATCAACGGTTCACCGGTGCTGACGGCGTTGCTTTGCGATGATTTCGGCCACGAAGTGCAGGTGGGCGAGAGTTGGAACGCCAATGTCAACACCTTGGCAGCCGCTGCCGCTGGCGCTGGTCAATTCACCTCCACTGCTTACTTCCAAGCCGGATGGCTCTTCGAGCAGCTTTTGAACAATGCCCCGAACGCGTCGCCGGTAGCCATCAATTGGGCCATCTGGAAAACTACCTCGCCCAGCCTCGTTGTGCCATCCGATGTGCAGGCCAGCGTTGCATGGTGGCTCGCCCAGGTTCCCACCAACATCGATCCCAACACGCTCAATAACCTCGTGGTCTATACCTGGGACGGCAATATGCAGACCATCGTGAACGGGCCAGGCGGGCCGCCGCAGGAGTATATTGGAACCGCTCCGGTGTCACCAAACGTTCCCGAGCCCGCGAGCATGATCCTGATGCTGACCGGTGGCGGCGCTATTCTCCTTCGCCGACGCAAGTCTTCCGGGCAGGTTAAACCGTAACGGTCGAACCGCTTTCGCATAGCTGGTGGCGAGTTCCTTGGGGGATTCCTGGCACAGTTCCTGGGATCCCCTCCTATCTCTTCTCCCCATTTTTCCCTGCCCGAACTCCTGCGCAATCTCCCACGCCTTGAGGAGTAAACCAGTCCCAATTCGGCAGTTCAGTTCGTAATGAGACTTGTTCCACGTCTACTTTGCAGTGTGTCGCTTCATCGTTGTCTTCCGGTGGTAGGGTGCATTCAGGAACAGGGATTGGTCCGGCGCCGGCACGCTTCGACGGTTCCTGCGCCATCGAGACGTAGCCGGCAGCCGATGGAACGAATGACGGCTCGCCGAGAGGGCTCTTCCATGACCAGCAGTTCTATTGCAGTTCTTGCGCCGCGCAGGCGGGCCATTTACGTCGCCACCATTGTGTTGCTGGCCCTCGCCTTTGCGTTGTTGCAGCTCGACGGGTGGAACGGCGGCGCGTACCTGCACACAATGATGGAGCTTTTGGCTACGCTCCTGGCGCTGATCGTGGGCATCCTCGCCCTGGTACGCTTCTACAGCAAAAAAGAGAGCACCATCCTGTTCATCGCCACCGGGTTCCTCGGCACCGGGCTGCTGGACGGCTACCATGCCTTCGTTTCGGCGCCCGTATTCACGCAGTATTTCCCGTCCCCTCCCCCGTCTCTGATTCCGTGGAGCGGATTCGCTTCGCGGCTCTTCCTGTCCGTCCTATTATGGCTGAGCTGGATATTCTGGAGGAGAGAATCCGCACACGTACAGTCCCGCCGCGTGCCGGAATACCTCGTGTACATCATCGTGGGCGCGTGGACGTTGGCCTGCTTTCTGTTCTTTGCGCTGGCGCCCCTGCCGCTGGGGTACAAGCAGTTGCCCATATTCCATCGTCCGCAGGAATTCCTGCCGGCAATTTTCGCCATTATGGCGCTCGCCGGGTATCTCCATAAGGGGCGCTGGAAGCGCGATCCGTTGGAACACTGCCTGGTCCTTGCAATCATCCTGTGGATCGGCCAATCCATCTACATGTCCACCTCCGACAGACTTTACGATACGACTTACATTGCCTCGCATGTCCTCAAGCTTCTTTCTTACGCTGCAGCCTTTGTCGGCCTGACGGTGGCCATGTACCATCTGTTCCTCGCCGAGGAAAGCATTGTTTCGGAGCGCACCGAAAAGCTGCAGCAGGAAATTGTTGAGCGCAAGCGGGCCCAGGAACACAGCGCGGAACTGCTGCTGCGTGAACAGCGGGCCTGGGAAAAGATGGAAGAGGAGCGCAGCTTCGCCGATGCGGTGATCCAAAGCTTGCCGATGATCTCGGCCATCTTCAACCAGCAGGGCAAGTGTTTGCGCTGGAACAAAAGTTTCCAGAATGTTCTCGGATACGCCGCAGCCGACGTGCCGAACATCGAGATCTTGGATACGGTGGCCGAAGAAGACCGGGAACTGGTGCAGCGGAAAATCCAAGAGGCCTTTGAGCGGGGAAAATCCGCTGCGGAAGCCTCCCTGATCACCAAAGACGGCGCCAAGATCGCTCACTATCTAACCTCGGCGCGGGTGTTGTTCGGAGGCCAGCCCTGCATCGCGGGCGTAGCCGTGGACATCAGCGAGCGCAAACGCGCGGAAGCGGAGCTTCGCGACAGTGAGGCCCGGCTCAAGCTCATCCTCAACTCGGTGCAAGCCGGGATTTTCTTGATCGATGCCGCAACCCACTACATCGTGGACGCCAATCCGGTGGCCCTCACCATGATCGGCTTACCGCGCGAGCGCGTCGTGGGAGCGCTCTGCCACCAGTTCATCTGCCCGGCCGAGAAGGGCCGCTGCCCCATCACCGACCTTCACCAATCGGTGGATCACTCGGAGCGCGTTGTGATCGCGGCCAACGGCGAGCGCGTCCCGGTGCTCAAGACGGTGGTAGGGGTCACGCTGGCCGGACGGGAACACCTCCTGGAAAGCTTCGTCGACATCAGCGACCGCAAACGCGCGGAAGAACAGGTCCGGCTGCTGGCGACGGCTCTGGAATCGGCGCCGAATGCGGTCGTCATCACCGATTCCCATGGCACCATTCAATGGGTGAATCACGCATTCACGCTGCTGACTGGCTACAACCGGGAGGAAGTGGCAGGAAAGAACCCGCGAATCCTGAAATCCGGGCAACACGATGAGGCCTTCTACAAGAACCTGTGGAACACCATTCGCGAAGGAAAAAACTGGACGGGGGAGATCACCAATCGCAAAAAGGACGGGCAGCTCTACGTTGACCAGATGACCATCGCCCCGGTCCTGTCCACCAGCGGGGAGATTACCAACTTTGTGGCGATCAAGCAGGACAGCACCGATCGCAGGCGGATGGAAGCGGAGATGATGAGGGCCAGAGAATTGGCCGAGGCCGCCAACCGTGCCAAGAGCGAATTCCTCGCCAACATGAGCCACGAATTGCGCACTCCCTTAAATGGAATCATGGGGATGACGGAATTGGCCCTCGATACGGAATTGACCGCCGAGCAGCGCGAATATCTCAGCCTGGGGAAGGCTTCCGCCGACTCCTTGCTGGCCCTCATTAACGACATCCTCGATTTTTCCAAGATCGAAGCCGGCAAGCTGGAATTCGAATCCATCGAGTTCGACCTCCGCAACACCCTGGAGACTGCCTTGAAGGTCCTGGCGCCGCGCGCCCATGAGAAGGGGTTGGAGCTGAACTGCCACGTGCCCCCGGAGGTCCCCGCCATACTGGTGGGCGATCCCGGCCGCCTGCGCCAGGTGATCGTGAACCTGGTGGGCAATGCCATTAAGTTCACCGAAGTGGGTGAAGTGACGGTCGATGTCGCCCTGCAATCGGCGGAGAACCACGGTGCGGTGCTTCATGTCACCGTCACCGATACCGGCATTGGCATCCCCGCCGACAGACAGCAGCTCATTTTCAATGCGTTTGCGCAAGGCGATGGCTCCACTACCCGACGTTATGGAGGCTCCGGCCTGGGACTGACCGTCTCACGCCGCCTGGTGGAAATGTTCCAAGGGCGCCTCTGGCTGGAGAGTACGGTGGGCAAAGGCAGTACCTTCCATTTCACCGTACATGTGGGCATCGGAAACGGCCCCCGTTGGGGTGCGCCATTGCCGCCGGCGAACTTGGCCAACGTGCCGGTACTCGTGGTCGACGATAACTCCACCACCCGGCGCATCCTGGGAGAACTGCTGGCACGCTGGCACATGAAGCCTACGCTGGCGGAAAACGGCGCGGCGGGCCTCGCCCATCTGCGGCGGGCTGCGGATGTCTGCATGCCATATCCGCTCGTGCTGGTGGACTCCAAGATGCCGGAAATGGACGGCTTCACCTTCATCGAACAGACGAAACAGGATCCGCGCCTGGCTACTGCGGCCATCATGATGCTGACCTCAGCCGGCCAGCGCGGCGACGCCGGCCGCTGCCGAGAGTTGGGAGTGGCCGCCTACCTGACCAAGCCCATTGGACAATCGGAGTTGCTCACTGCCATCCGGCAAGTGCTGGGAACCAAAGCCGAGAATCCCGACCAATCCTCGACTCTGGTCACGCGCCACTCGATGCGCGAGCACAAGCTGGGTCTTCGCATCCTGCTCGCCGAGGACAACCTGGTAAACCGGACGCTTGCCGTCCGCCTGCTGGAGCGACACGGCTACCTGGTGGAGACTGCGTGTGATGGCAATGAAGCTCTACGAAAGCTGCACCGGGAGAGTTTTGATCTGGTCCTCATGGATATCCAGATGCCGGGGATGGACGGATTCCAGGTTACTGCCGCCCTTCGCGAGAAAGAAAAATCCTGTGGCGGCCACCTGCCTATCATCGCCATGACTGCCCACGCGCTCAAGGAAGACCACGAACGCTGCCTGGCCGCGGGCATGGACGGCTACGTTTCCAAACCCTTCCGCCCCGAGCAGTTGATCGGCGAAATCGAGGCTCTTCCTTCAGTTCCGCACGACAACTTCGCCTGGCATCGCGACCAGGCTCTGTCTTACCTGAACGGCAATGCGGATTTGCTGGATGAGTTGCTACGCGTCTTCATGTCCGAGTGGCCCGAAACCAGGCGCCGGCTGCACCAAGCCTGCCAGCAGCGCGATCCCGCGGTACTGGCCGGGGCATCTCACATGCTCAAGGGCCAATTGCCTTGCCTGGGATGCGCCGAAGCCGGCGCCTTGGCCGGAAAAATCGAAGCCTTGCTGCGCGGCGACCAATGGGATGCTGCCCAGCCGGAACTCGCGCGCCTGGAGGCCGGCCTGGAGGCTCTGGTGAAGCAGTGGGGCGCAGCGACGGATCGGCATGAGGTTGCTTACCGCCGATGACGATCTCGTGCCACGTGGGCTGACAACTCACCTGACGCCTGCCGTCCTGGCGCGCTGCTTTTCGGCTTTACCGCGACTTCGCAGCCTTCATAGGCGCAGAAGACGTCGAGATCATAGTTGCGCGACGCCGCCAGTGCGCGCGCCCGCTTCTCGATTTCCACCAGCTTGTCGTCGGTGTGCGTCGGTTCGTGATGGGTCAGTGCCAGTTGTCGCACCCCGGCGGCTCCCGCCAGCTCCACGGCGTATTCGTAGCTGCTGTGGCCCCAGTGCTTTTTCTCCGGCATCTCTTCCGGCGTGTACTGCGCGTCGTGGATCACCAGGTCCGCGTTGTGCATGAATTCCGCATGCCGCCGGTCGCCCTCATGAAGAATGGATTCCACCTTCCCCGGCTCCGCTCCCGGTCGCCACAGCACGTCGCTAAAGGGCTCGTGGTCCGCCAAGTATGCCACCGTCACGCCGTCGGATTCGATGCGATATCCCAGCGTCGCTGCCGGATGATGCAAAGCGTGCGTGCTTACGCCCACGCCGTGGAAGTCGAACGCGCCCTCGGCCAGGTGCCGGTACGCGATCTTCGCCGGTAGCTCACTCAACTCGACCGGAAAGTACGCCGTTTCCATCTGCCCGGACAGCACTTGGGACAGCGACCCTGTTACCCCCAGCGGCGCGCAGATCAGGATTTCATTTCCCGGCTGGAAGACCGGCTTGAAGAAGGGGAATCCCTGGATGTGGTCCCAGTGCGTGTGACTGAGCAGGATGGTGGCGCGGATCCGCGACTGCCCCTTCGACATCAGGTGGAGGCCCAAAAGGCGCACGCCCGTGCCGCAGTCAATGATGAACCGCCGGCCCGCCTTGGTGACCATTTCCACGCATGAGGTGTTGCCGCCGAAGTGCACCGTCTCCGGTCCCGGCGTCGCAATCGAACCCCGTGTACCCCAGAATCGAACTTCCATGTCCAACATTGCTCCTGCGCCGACATTCGCGCCGGTGCCTGAAACAACTGCTCAGTCCGAAAAGAGGGGAGAGATAGCCGACTTGGGGGATGGGCCCGCCGACCGGAGCCGCCCCTATGATGCCCATACTCGTCTTGCAATGCAAGAATAATGAATTGTCCCGCCTTCGCGACCGCGTCTGCCAAGCACCGGCCGCTGGCCGCTGTGTACAATCCCCGCATCATGAAAAAGCTCTTCCTCGCCGTACTTCTCTGGTTCGCCCTTCCCGCCCTCGCCGCACTCCAGACCATGCGCCTGGACTACTACCACACCGGCAACGATCACCAGGAAATGTTCTCGTTCGACCGCATCGTCATCGAGCCCACGCCCTGGCCCGGCGACCCGCGCAAGAATATCGACGACACCAATCTCGGCAAATACTTTTTCGAGGTACGCGACCGCGGCACCAACCGCGTGGTGTACTCGCGCGGCTTTGCTTCCATCTTCGGCGAGTGGGAAACCACCGAGGAAGCCAAGCAGATGAACCGTTCCTTCTCCGAGTCGCTGCGCTTCCCCGCTCCCGCCGCGCCGGTGCAGGTCACGCTCATGAAGCGCGACGCCAACAACGCGTTCCGCGAAGTCTGGTCCACCACGATTGACCCCAAGGACCAGTTCATTGACACCTCGGCGCCGCCCTCGCCCGGCCCGCTGATGGCCTTGCAGAAATCGGGCGATCCCGCCACCAAGGTTGACTTCCTCATCCTCGGCGACGGCTACGCCGCGGCCGAGCTTCCCAAGTTCGAGAAAGACGCGCGCCGCCTGACGGAAATCCTCTTCTCCACCTCGCCGTTTAAAGAACATCGCGCCGACTTCAACGTTTGGGCGCTGTGCCCGGCCTCCGCGGAATCCGGAATCTCGCGCCCCTCCACCGGCATTCATCGCCGCACGCCGGCCGGAGCCACCTACGACGCCTTCGGCTCCGAGCGCTACATTCTCACCTTCGAGAACCGCCGCTTCCGCGACATCGCCTCCTTCGCGCCTTACGAGTTCGTCGAAATACTGGTCAACGGCGCGACCTACGGTGGCGGCGGCATTTTTAACCTCTACAGCACCGTCGCCGCCGACAGCCTGTGGTCGCCTTACGTGTTCGTTCACGAGTTCGGCCACCACTTCGCGGGCTTGGCGGACGAGTACTACACCTCGGACGTTTCCTACCTGCCGCCCACGCACAAGGTCGAACCCTGGGAGCCGAACGTCACCGCCCTGCTCGATCCCGCCGCGCTCAAGTGGAAGGACATGGTTTCGCCCGGCACGCCGGTTCCATCGCCGTGGAACAAAGAGGCGTTTGAGGCCTACGAGCGCGAGATTCAGGCCCGCCGCCACGAGATCCGCCGCCAGCGCCGTCCCGAACCCGATATGGACGCCCTCTTCACCGAGGAAAAGAAGCACGAAGACCAGTCGCTTTCCTCCGACAAATATTCCGGCGAGGTTGGCGCCTTCGAAGGCGCCATGTACGAGGCCAAGGGCTACTACCGCGCGCAGGAGAACTGCATCATGTTCACGCGCCACGATGCCTTCTGCGCCGTGTGCCGCCGCGCTATCGAACGCATCATCGCTCTGTATACCTGAAACGCGTGCTTTGGGGGATGCGATAAGACTGCCACCCCGCGCCCGCGCAACCTGCGCCTCACCCGTTCGTGGTGCCGGCTGCGCTGATAAGTTCCGCCACAATCTGGCGCGGGCCCAGGCCGAAATGGAGGCCCTGCTCAACCACAAGCTGAAGAAGGACGCGGATGAACCACTCACCAAGGCGACCGCCGCGCCACTGACCGGTTGCAATCTCGGTGCGGCGCGGTGACAATCGAATCGTGCCCAAATCGGGAGCAGCCGCGATTTTTGCCCGGGGCGCCGTCGTCCTGGTGACGCTCAACAGCCCGCGCGAAAAATTCTGGGGTGCGGTGCTGGAGCTCACCGCCGCCGGCCTGGGCGTTCGCGGCATCGACCTGACATGCTTCGACGACTTCGCGCGCCTGGTGCGCGACGGCGAACCGGCGGCCGCGAGCGCCGTGTTTTTCCCCATGCACCGCATCGAGCGCATCGAACTCGACACGCGCAACGGCAACATCCCATCGTTGGCCGAGCGCTTCGCCGCGAAGAGTGGCTGCGACACCGCCGAGATACTCGAACTCGCCCAACCCCCCGTGGAGCGCCGGCGCTAGATGCTTCGCCAGCTATTTACCGCGCCCAACCAGCTCACGCTGATGCGGCTGATTATCATTCCCTTCATCATCATCAACATCGTGGACAACAACTACCGTTGGGCGCTGATCCTGCTGGTGATCGCCGGCTTGAGCGACGGCCTCGACGGCCTCCTGGCGCGCACCCTGCATCAGCAGACCAAGCTCGGTCAGTACCTCGACCCCATCGCCGACAAGTTGCTGCTGAGCACGCTTTTTCTGGTGCTCTCCATCCTTCACCGCATCCCGTGGAAGTACACAGTGCTGGTGTTCAGCCGCGACCTGTGCATCCTGCTGACCTGCGCGGTGCTGTACGCCACCACCACGATCCGCGATTATCGCCCCAGCATCTTCGGCAAGATCAACACCGGCGCGCAGGTGGTGACCATCTTTTTCGTGCTGCTCTTCCAGGTGGACTCCACCGCCTGGATCTTCTACAGCCGCAAGGTGGGGCTGATCGCGACCTTCGTGTTCACCCTGGTCTCCGGAATCCACTACGTCTTCCAGATCGGGCAGCGGCTGCGGCATTACGAACGCAACGGCCGCGCTGCATCGTTGCAGTGAGTAGCGCAGTCAGTGGATTCTTGTCTGTGAACGATGTTCCAACCGCGAAGGGCGGGCGTTCTCACTTCGCGTCCGGCGGCCGGCTCTCCGTCGGGACCGACTCGTCGCGGGTTCCCAGTCCGATCACCATCGACATGTCCTTGGCGTAGACCACGTCGCGCCCGCGCGTCAGGAAATGCGAGTACACCGACATGGAAGCGCCGTACACTCCCATCCCGGTCCCCAATGCGCGCGAATGTACCAGCGCGCCCACGATCATGCCGACGGCTTTATAGCCGGAAGCGCCGCTGGCCGCCGTTGGGCCGGCGTCTCCGCCGTTGTCGTGCAACCTGGCATCATGATCGGGTGAGGCCGAGGCGGCCGCCAGCGCGACCGCGATTCCGGTGGTCAGGTACCGGGTTTTGGCTGTCGTCACCTGCGCCCCGCCTTCCGAATCAAGCGCGAGGTGCTGCTCCTGCGCGACTGCCACTCCTTCCAGGCTCGCCTGAATCTGCTGCTCCACCCCGCTCGGCGGAACGAGCTGATGAAACACGATGCGGAGTTGGCCGTTGCGGCCCAGCCGCCGGGCCGGCCTGGCTTGCAGCACAGTACCTTTGAGCCGGCTGCCCTGGGGCACGAACAAGCGGTCTCCCACGAGCAGGGGCTGCGTGATCACCGCTTCGACCAGGTCGCCCTTTTTCGAGGACGCCGAACTCAGGGGCGTGGCCAGCATGGCGTGCACCACCGAACCGGGCGGTGGGGGAGTGCCGATGGCGGTGAGCGCTTGCGGCACCACCGTTTCGCGGCCGAAGTCCAGCGCCTGATTCAGATCGGCATCGAACGCTGTTCCCGCGTCCAAGTACTGGGGATGGTACGGAAGCTGGGCCATGGCCATGCGTTCCGCCCGGTGTACCTTGTCAGGCTGATGCCATTGCTGCTTGGCGACATCCCACTCCTGCTTGATCTGCTGCCGCGCTTCATGAGCTTTCTTGGCCGCCAGGCTCTTGCCGGCATTCACTGCCCCGGATTTGTCATTGGCCGGAACGAATTCCAGCACGCCGATGGGCGCCGCCGACACCGTGGTGTTGAGCGCGATCTCGCGTCCATCCAGCAAACGCACGGTGTCGAATTCGACCTGTACCTTGCGGTACGGTGAGAGGTTCGCATTCATCGCCGCCAGGACGCGGGTTTTCTTTGACACCTGGTCGATGGAGGAAACTTTGCCCGCCACCTCGCTGCCCGCGGGCACGACCAGCTTGTCGAAAGCGTACACCGGTTCCAGCAGCTTTCCGTGGACCGGCTGACCCACCTTCTTGATCCGCACTTCCTTGTCCAGCGCCACCTTGAGCGGCGTTCCCGCCGGAACCACCAGCGGAATGACGACCGGTGCCGGTGCGGACGGGCCATTCGCGGGCGCTGCTGGAGCCGACGCGCTCGTCCGCGGGATCAGAACCTGAGCCCAGCCACCTAGCGACACCTCGGTCAACACGATTGCCCAAACAAGCCTTCGCACAAGTATTTCCTCTCTTTTGAGCACACCCCGTTGCCAGGGAGTATAACGCGATCCAGCAGCCGTGCTCCACCAAACCCGGAAACAGTCCGAAGGTTGCAACTCCTGCCGCATCTGGGTAAGCGGGTTAACCCCGTCAGACCGAAGACGAAATCTCCTTCGAAGTGATTTCGTACTTGAAGTTGTCGGGATCGAGACTATCGAGCCGGCCGTCGGCCGTTTCCGCCTGCGGATACATGAGGAAGCCGACGGGTGCAGCGCTCGATCCGGGCAGAGGGACATCGTGGGCAAAGTTGTACGCCATCCAGTTCATCTCCCAAGACCCGAAGAGCCGGGCGCGAGCCTTCTTCACCATGTCGTCGTTCAAGGGACGATTTCCCGGCGGTTCCTCGAGCACAACCTTGCGCACGTCGGCGGGATCGACAGGTACCCAGCCGTACTCGCCGAGGTACACCTCAGCACGGCAATGCTGCGCTTTGGTCACGTTCTCCGTCGCGGCCCCGAGGCTCTTGTATCCCAGCTCCGACTTGGCGACGCGGACGCCATAGACATCGCGCGCCGGAAGGCCCACCGAGCGGGCGAGGCCAACGTAGAGCGCGTTGAGATCGGCGCACTTTCCGCCCAAGTCCCGCGACTCCAGCATAAAGCGGATGTCACCCAGGCCGCAGCCGCGTGTTTTGGGATTGCGGAAGGTGTTGTCGACAATCCACTCGTAAATGGCGCGCGCCTTGTCGACATCGGTCTTCGAGCCGCTGGTGATCTCCACGGCCGTCGATTTCACGATGCCGTCGGTCGGCATGAGCTTGGTCGGCCGCAGGAAATGCTGCAACTCCGCGCGGTCCGCTTTGGGCGGGTGGCCTGGCGCGTGCAGATCGACCGCATAGTTCTTGAGCGCAATCCGGCTGGTGAGTAGCAGGACCGGTTTCACACCGGCGGGAAAAGTCGCCGCGACGACTCCGAGTCCGTCAACTTTGCTTTCGACCATCTTTGCGGCCTCGCCCTCGGCGCTGAACTTATTCGAAAATGTCTTCTGGAAAGGCGTATTCCTGGTGAGCGCCGCCGGCAGCCATACCCGCGTTGCTCCGGAAGGCTTTAGGACTTCCACGCGCGTGGTCACTTCAAAAGTGCGCCAACTCTCTGACGGTGAGGGCTCCGCAAACAGGCGTCCCGGATTCGGGAGCGCAAGACCAGCGCACACCATGCTCGTAGATCGCAGAAAATCACGACGCTTCATAGGCTCACTCCTTCAACGGTTGGGCGTAGCGTGGATTAAGGACCGGAAACGACCGACGGGCGTTTTAGGAGAGGCGGGTTCAAGTAAAGCCGCGGAGCTGACCCCACATGGTGCCGCATAGGATGCACGCCTGCGGGATAGATTTCAAGCGTTTTTTCGCGTCAGGGTGACAGCGGTTGACCCGATTTTCGCGTAGCCCCTACAATCGAAAGTTCCTCAATCGGTTGATCTGGCGATCCGGCGATCGGGTGATCTGGTATGAGCGACGGGATCAGTTCACCCGATCACCCGATCATCCGATCGTCACATACCATGCCTCGTTTTTTTAATACGCTTACGGGACGAGTCGACGACTTCCAGCCACTGGAAGACAACCTGGTCCGCATGTACGCCTGCGGGCCTACGGTGTACGACTACGGCCATATCGGCAATTTCCGCACCTTCGTCTTCGTGGACCTGCTACGGCGCTCCCTGCGGCAGAACGGCTTCCAGCTCCGGCACGCCATGAACATCACCGATGTGGATGACAAAATCATCCGCAACGCCGCCAAGCAGGGCGTCAGCGTGCAGCAGTACACCAGGAAATACGAGCAGGCCTTCCTGGAAGATTCCAGCTTCCTGAACATCGAGAAGCCGGAGATTCTGGTGCGCGCCACCGACCACATCAAAGAGATGGCGCAGTTCATCAAGCAATTGGTGGCCAGCGGCCACGCCTACCGCACCGAGGACGGCTCGTACTACTTCCGAATCGCGACCTTCCCCACCTACGGCAACCTCTCCAAGAAAGATTTCGGCGGGATCATCGAGGGCGCGCGCGTGGATGTGGACGAATACGACAAGGACAATGCCCGCGACTTCGCGCTGTGGAAGGCGCCCAAGCCCGGCGAGGCGTTCTGGGAGACCGAGATCGGCCCCGGACGTCCGGGGTGGCACATCGAGTGCTCGACCATGTCGATGAAGTACCTGGGCGAGAGCTTCGACATCCACCTCGGCGGCGAGGACCTGATCTTCCCGCACCACGAGAACGAAATCGCGCAGTCGGAGGCGCTAACCGGGAAAATGTTTGCCCGTTTCTGGATGCACGCGCGATTTCTACTGGTCGAGGGCGAGAAGATGTCGAAGTCGCTCGGCAACTTCTACACTCTCCGCGACCTGATTCTGAAGGGACACAAGCCGTCGTCGCTGCGCTTCCTGCTGACCTCCGTGCCCTACCGCAAGCAGCTCAATTTCACCTTCGACGGTTTGAAGCAGGCGGCACAGGCGGTGGAGCGCCTGCGGAATTTCAAGCTGCGTCTGGAAACGGCGCAGTTCCCCAAGAGCGGCAATCCGGCAATCACCCAACTGGCAACGGCGACGGTGGAGAAGATGCGCGCGGCACTGGGCGACGACCTCAACACCGCCGAGGCTCTGGGGGCAATGTTCGATATGGTGCGCGAGGCAAATTCGGCCGCCGACGCCGGGCAGTTGCAGCAGGAAAATATCGCGCCACTGCTGGGGGCGCTGGCATCATTCGACGAAATTTTTGCCGTGATGGCCGACAACGACGCCGAAAAGGTGCGCCAGGTGCTCGAATGGGCCAAGCAGGAGGGGCGCATCCAGGAAGCTAGCGAGGAGACGGTCGAGGTCGCCAAGTCGGTGGAACTGAGCGACGCCAAGATTGACGCGCTGATCGCGGACAGGAATGCGGCGAAGAAAGCGCGCAACTTCGGGCGAGCGGACGAGATCAGAAATCAGCTTGCCAGCGCGGGAATCATTCTGGAAGACACGAAAGACGGGGTGAGGTGGAAGAGGAGATAGCCGGTAGTTGGTAGCTCGGGGCTCGATTTCACGAGCTACGAGCTACCAACTACCAGCTACGAGCTACTTTTTCCGCCGGCGGCCCGGGCGCGGTGCTTGTGTAAGCTGTCGCGGTGCTCGTGCTTCAGATCGAGCAACTGCACCCCGACGCGGCGGCCGCTTTGCCAGCGCACCAGCACGCGAACCACGATCAATGGGTCATCGGGGTGAATGCGGTAGTGCAGGACGGCCTCGCTGTTGACCGGCAGAAACGCGTCGGTGAGGAAAGAGACGCCGTCTCCGCTCACGTCGAAGGACTCCGCCTGGAAAACCTGGTCCCCGGCCTGGCAGCGGATTTCGCACCGAATCGGCCATCGCTCCGCCGCTCTGCGCTCCACCATAAGGCCCCCTGTGCGCGGCAGCATATTCCATTTTGGCTGAGAATCAAATCACCACGGAGACACAGAGGCACCGAGGGAAAAACTCAGAATTAAGAAGTCGGGATAAAATATTCTACCCGCGGCCACTCATCTTTCATTCTGAATCCTTCCCTTCATTCCTCCGTGCCTCTGTGCCTCTGTGGTAAACGAGACTAAGGTTTGCGCCCGTGCATCTTGATGGAAGCGATGGCGTTGGCGGCGGCTTCCGCGATTGGGTCGCTACCGCAGCAGCCGCTGGGGGCCACCGCGCCGGCCAACTGCTTGCCGTGCGCGATCTGCGGGATCGAGAGATCGGACAAACCGGCGTCGAGCGCCATGAGCACGTAGTCGTTCATCAGGCTGGCGCCGGCGATGCAACCGACGTAGGCAGCCACGCTCTTGGCCACCTGCGGCGGCAGTTGCTGTAGCAGCACCAGGTCGCCGACCGCGATGCGCCCGCCGGGCTTGAGTACGCGCGCGATTTCGCGGAACACCGCGGGCTTGTCCACGCTCAGGTTGATAACGCAGTTGCTGATGACCAGGTCCACCGAGGCGTCTGGCAGGGGCAGTTTTTCGATGAAGCCCTTGCGGAATTCGACGTTGGCGGCGCCGAGTTTTTCGGCGTTGGCGCGCGCCTGGGCAAGCATGTCGTCGGTCATGTCCACGCCGATGACGCGGCCGGTGGGACCGACGCGCCGCCAGGCCAGAAAAGCGTCGAAGCCGGCGCCGGAGCCGAGGTCGAGCACGGTCATGCCCTCGCGAATTTCAGCCAGCGCCAGCGGATTGCCGCAGCCCAGGCCGAGATTGGCTTCCCCGGCCAGCGCGACGTCCTCGGCGCTGTAGCCGATGGTTTGCGCGAATTCGGAGGTGGTGGCGCATCCGCATCCGGACTGTTCGCCGCGGGCGACGGCGCCGTAGTGTTCCTTCACTGCTTCCTGAATTTTCATGGCAACTGTCCTTTCAGTTGCGTCAGACCGCTCGGGCGCAGACCGCAACACCCGCTCGATTCCAACGCGTTACTAAACTCCTGCAGGAGCCGCAGCACTTCGGCGCGGCGGCTTTCAGGGAACGATTCGGCGACGGCGCGGGCGCGATCCCGCATTAACTGGTCAATACGGCGGCGCGCCTTGCGGCCGGTCGGGGTGATCTCCACGATGGCCGCGCGGCCGTCGTCCTGCGCGCCGCGTACCCGCCGCGCCATTCCCTGCTTCTCCAGTTTCTCGATGACGCGCGTCATGGCGCTCGGCGTGATGCGCGAAGCGGCAGCCAGGTCCGACAAGCGCGCGCCTTCCTGCGCGATCAGGATGCGCAGGATCGAGGTCTGGCGCGGGGTCATGCCTTGGCAGCAGACCTCGTCGGGTCCGACGCACATGAGCACGCGTTCGAGCCGCTCGAGCTGGTTGCACCAAGCGTCGATGTCGTTGTCCATGGCGCTGCTCATAGAGGAAGCCTACGCCTAACTAGTTGCATGAGTCAAGCAAATAATTTAAGCGGGGATGAGAACTAAGAATTCAGAATGGAGATTGAAGAATGGAACATGAAGGGCGCGCACACTACGACTGTGGTCGTGCCGGGCGACAGTAGCGGGAGGGGAGCTCTAAGCGTCCGTGCCGGTGGATCGCTCTTCGATGGCCATATCCTTGAATTCGCTCGATTCGAAGATGTCGCCGCACTCGAGGCACTCAACGAACTCCGAGTCCTCTTCGCGGGCCACGATCCGCACACGCGGATGTTCACACAGCTTGTCCATGCTGATGCTCGGCAGGGAAGGTTTGGCGGGTGGTAGCGGCTGGTTGTAGTTCATAACTCCGGTAATATTCGCGGAAATGCTGGGTATTTTAGACCGGACCGATAGCTTGTCAAGAGCTACTGCGGCCCCGGGAAAAAAGTTGGCCCAAATCGGGGATCGAGCGGGTGGATGAGTGGCAAGGGCGGTAAGATGGCGGTTTCCCTTGAAGAATGGCGAATCACGCTATTCCGCGGCAGGGTGATACGGAGCGGCGGCCCGGGTGGAGGTTTGGCCGGAGCTGGCGGCCAGCGGCATGGGATAAATGCCTTGCTGGCGCGACTGCGCGATTGAGATGCGGCGGATCTGCTCGGCACGGTACTTGGCCAAGCCCCGGCTGGCGCTGAGCACAGCCGTCTCGAAGGTCGCGCGGCCGGTGATTGCGGTCTCGATGTACAGGTAGGTTGCGGAATGCAGTGACTCGCGCACGCCCACATAGGCGTGGCCGGGAATGAGCACCACGACCGGGTCCATGCCGAGATTTTCAAATAACGACGCGTACATCACCGCACCGTCAATGCAGTTGGCGGAGATTTGGTTCAGCGACTCGCGCGGGAAGCGCACACGCTCACTGATATCGAGGTGCTGGCCGAAGGTCGTGGAACTCTTCACGTAGGAAACCCCGCGTTCCTGCAACGTGCGATAGATGGCGCGGGCCTGCTCGAAGGTCGAACGCACCTGGGCGGCGGGATCCTTCCACGGTTCGTATCCCGGCAGACGGCGGCCGGGCATGAATTCCTTGGCGCGGCTGAGTATGTCTTCCACCTGCGCGTCGTGCGGCGTGACCCAGGCGGCAATGAACGGCGCGTACTTGAACTGTGGCCCCCAATACATGTCTTCCGCAGGGCGCAGGCGAACCGCAAGAGTGGCGTCGTAAGTGCGGCGGCCGGATGCGTCGGTGGCCACGATGAGCGCAGTGGCAGACGTGATCTCGCGATTGGCGAACAGCCGCGGCAGAAAAGAGGGTGCGAAGTTGAGGATGCGGGTTTCGCCCGGCGCCACCGCCACCATCTGAGTTTCGCGGTCGCTCCAGCCGGGAATCTCGACCGAGACGCGGTCCTTGAGTACTTGCCTGGTGGCATTCAGGATATGTACCGAAATCGTGGCTAACTTGCGGTCGCGCGGCTTCTGCAGCGACGCGTAGTCGGCTAACGCCGGGAAAATCTCCCCGTCAATGCCGGCTTGTACGCTGTAAACCGGCTCAAGTACGGCGGCGACGGCAGTGGTAACCGAGGCAGGAGGGGCCGGCTTGTCAACGCTAAGGCGCCCGTAAGCGATGGGAAGCAGCGCGGCAGCACCCAGCAGCAGCCCCAGCTTGACAATTGACATACGAATACGCGGCTGAAATGGCATTTACTATAATGTTATCCGCGCACTCGACAATCATCAACCGGCAATTAACCTTAGCCGTCCCCGACCGTGATGGCACGGTAACCGGCGGGTCAGCGCGGCCCTCTACTCACGCATTGAGAACGTCTCGCCAGCAGCCGCATCAAAACAATCCGACCAAATTTATCGCCAATATGTAACCATTTAAGACGTTGGGACTTACGCTCCGCCCCAAGATTTGCCCATTCCCTGTTTTATGTTGCTTTCCAGCGGCTCGGGCATCTAAGATATATGTGCGACCAATTTGGTCGGAGATTTTAGGGAGCGGAACCGGCGCGTGCTGAAGCTGACCAAGAAAGCGGACTACGGTCTGATCGCGATGCGCTACCTGGCCGAGAACGGGACAGCCTCCTGCAGCGCCAAGGACATCGCCGAAGCGCACGGCATTCCGCCCGAACTGCTGGCCAAGATCCTGCAAAAGCTGGTCAAAGCCAGGCTGCTGTCCTCGCAGCACGGGACCAACGGCGGATATCTGCTGGCGCGCGATGCGCGCACGATTTCCGCTCTGGAAGTCATCCGGGCCATCGAAGGCCCGCTATTTTTGACCTCGTGCGTCACCACGCGCGGCGAATGTGGCCAGACCAGCCGGTGCACCGTACGCGAGCCGCTGCGCAGGGTCAGCCAGAGCATTGAAGAGGTTTTGAGCAAGATCACCATCGGCGACATGGGAGAGCAGACGGCGACCGTGGAGCCGGAGGAATTAGTGAGTTTGAGTTGACCAGGCAATCATGGAGATTCCGATGAGCGAGCAGAAGACGATATCCGAGACCAGCGTGCCCAACGGGGTGAAGCTCCCCATCTACATGGACAATCACGCCACCACGCCGATGGATCCGCGCGTCCTGGAAGAGATGCTGCCCTACTTCACCGATAAGTTCGGCAACGCGGCCAGCCGCAACCACGTGTTCGGCTGGGTGGCCGAAGAGGCGGTAGAGCAGGCGCGCGAGCGCATCGCCAAGCTGGTAGGCGCCACCACGAAAGAAATCATTTTCACTTCCGGCGCCACCGAAAGCGACAACCTGGCCATCAAGGGCGTGGCCGAGATGTACCGCGAAAAGGGCAACCACATCATCACCGCGGTCACCGAGCACAAGGCGGTGCTGGATACCGGCAAGCGCCTGGAGAAATACGGCTTCCGTGTGACCTACATGCCGGTGATGAAGGACGGCCTGATTGACTTGGACGACCTGAAGCGCGCCATGGACGACAAAACCATCCTGGTGACGTTGATGGCGGCCAACAACGAGATTGGGGTGCTGCAGCCAGTCGCGGAAATCGGCAAGCTCTGTCACGAGCGCGGCGTGCTGTTCCACACCGACGCCACCCAGGCGGTCGGCAAGATTCCGATTGACGTGCAGAAGATGAACATCGATCTCATGTCCATCTCGGCGCACAAGATGTACGGCCCGAAGGGCGTGGGCGCACTCTACGTCCGGCGCAAGAATCCGCGCGTGCAGGTGTCGCCCATCATTGACGGCGGCGGGCACGAGCGCGGCATGCGCAGCGGCACGCTCAACGTTCCCGGAATCGTGGGACTCGGCAAGGCGTGCGCCATCTGTCACCAGGAAATGCCGCAGGAGAGCTGCCGCCTGGCGGGCCTGCGAAACCGGCTCAAGGACAAGATCATGGGCAGCCTGGACGAGGTCTACGTCAACGGTTCGATGGAGCACCGCCTGCCCAACAACCTGAACATCAGTTTCGCTTACGTGGAAGGCGAATCGCTGCTGATGGGCATCAACGACATCGCGGTTTCCAGCGGCTCGGCATGCACCTCGGCGACGCTGGAGCCATCTTATGTATTGAAGGCCCTCGGCACCGGCGACGACTTGGCGCACAGCTCCATCCGCTTCGGCATCGGCCGCTTCAACACCGAGGCCGAGGTGGACTACGTGGCCGCGCGGCTGATCGAAGTGGTGCGGCGCCTGCGCGAGCTTTCCCCGCTCTACGAGATGGCAAAGGAAGGAATCGATCTGAAGTCGGTTTCTTGGGCGGCAGAAGGTTAATGGGTCTGTCGGTCGATCAGTCTGTCGGTCGTTTGGTGACCGACTGACCGATAGACCGAGCGACCGAATCAAGAGTTCTGACTTTAGGAGAAGGTTAAAACCATGGCATACAGTGACAAGGTACTCGACCACTACACCAACCCGCGCAACGTCGGCTCGATGGACAAGAACAGCCAGGCGGTGGGGACGGGCCTGGTGGGCGCGCCGGAGTGCGGCGACGTCATGAAGCTGCAAATCCAAGTCAACCCCCAGACCAAGGTGATCGAAGACGCCAAGTTCAAGACGTTCGGCTGCGGATCGGCCATCGCCTCCTCCTCGCTGGCGACCGAATGGGTGAAAGGCAAGACGGTGGATGAGGCGCTGTCGATCAAGAACACGGACATCGTGCGCGAGCTCTCCCTGCCCCCGGTGAAGATCCACTGTTCGGTGCTGGCCGAGGACGCCATCCGCGCCGCCATCGGCGACTGGAAGAAGAAGAACGGGGTGGCCGCCCAGGCGGAAGCACACGCGCCGATGGCCAAGGCGGGCGACTAGGCAGGCTTCAGGCTCTAGGCTTCAGGCGGAAGGCGGCTGGTGGACTTCCGTCACAGCCAACGAGTCGAGCCCGGTTTAATATGGCCACTATGACGGACAAATCGGAGCAGGCGGTGCCAGAAACGGTGTCGCCCAATGGCGCAGGTCAGCAACCGGCCACGTCGGCGCCGGCACGCGGCATCCAGGTGACCGAGCGGGCGCTGGTCAGGATCAAGGCGGCGATGCAAAAGGAAGGCATCTCGCCCGAACAGGGCGGGCTGCGCCTGGGCGTGCAGGGCGGCGGCTGCTCCGGCCTGACCTACAACATCCGCTTCGACACGCAGCCGCGCGAGCGCGATCGTATCTTCCAGTTTGGTGACGTGCGCGTGTTCGTGGACCCCAAGTCGTTCATCTACCTGCACGGCATGACCCTGGATTACCAGGAGACGCTGATGCAGCAAAGCTTCGTGTTCGTCAATCCGAACGCGAGCAAGTCTTGCGGCTGCGGCACGTCGTTCAGCTAACAGCAAGCCATTAGCCATTAGCGATTAGCAATTAGCTGAGGCACGGCGCCGATGGCAAATTGCTAATCGCTAATTGCTGAGAGCCGGATTATGAGCGTCACCAACAAACCCGAAGCCGCGCTCCAGATGTTCGACGAAGGCGCGGTCACGCACGCCTGCTGGTCGTGCGGCGACATGCGCGCGGCGCACTTCTGCCAGTCCTGCGGCAAGCTGCAACCGGCGCTGCCCACCGACTACTTCACCTTTTTCGGCCTGCCACGCAAGTTGAATGTCGATGTGGCCGCGCTGGAGAACGAGTTCTACAAGCTCAGCCGCAAGCTGCATCCCGACCTGTACGCGCGCGCCGCGGGCCAGGAGCGGCAATGGAGCCTGGAGAAAAGCTCGCAGCTCAACGACGCCTACCGCACGCTGCGCGACCCGATCGCGCGCACCGGGTACCTGCTCAAGATCGAAGGCGTGCAGTTGGAGGAGCAGTCGAAGGCTGCGACCGACAAGGCGCGGCAGACCGGCGAAGAGAAAAAGCAGGTGATCCCGCCGGAACTGCTGGAAGAAGTTTTCGAATTGAACATGCAGCTCGAAGAGGCGCGGATCAACAAGAAGATGGGCGAGCGCGACCCCGAGCTGCTGCGCGAGATGGAAGGCACCCGCAACGACCTGCAGGCCAAGCACGACGCACTCATGGACGAGCTGCACGGCTACTGGAACGAGTGGGATGCGCTGCCGGAGGATGCGGATGAGTCGCTGCGCAAGCCGGTGCGGGACAAAATGGTCGGCCTGCTGAACCGGCGCAGCTATATCCGCAATCTGGTGCGGGACGTGAATGAAGTTTTGGAAGCATGAAGGATTTGCAATTTGTAATTTGTGATTTGCAATTGACGCTGAAGCTCTGCAGCGGCGTTCTGCGGCCGCAAATTACCAATTACAAATTACCAATTACAAATGGCTGAAGAACGCGTTGTCGGAATCGATCTCGGAACCACGAACTCGCTGGTGGCCTTCATGGGGACAGACGGCAAGCCCCAGGTCATTCCCGGCGAGGACGGGTCGAACCTCGTCCCGTCGCTGGTGGCGCTGGACACGAAGAGTCAGATCATAGTCGGCAATCCCGCGCGCAAGTACCTGATCGAAACCCCGGAGCGCGCCGTGTATTCCATTAAGCGCCTGATGGGCCGCGGCGTCGAAGACATCCGGGAAGAGCTGAAACTGTTTCCGTTCCGTCTCGCCGAAGACCTGCAACCGGGCGAAGTGCTGCGCATCAAGCTGGCGGACAAGGATTACACGCCGCCGGAAATCTCCGCCTTCATCCTGCGCCAGCTCAAGCGCAATGCCGAGCGCTACTTCGGCGCGCCGGTGAAAAAGGCGGTGATCACCGTCCCGGCTTATTTCAACGACGCGCAGCGTCAGGCGACCAAGGACGCAGGCCGCATCGCGGGTCTCGAAGTGCTGCGCCTGGTGAACGAGCCCACGGCGGCGGCGCTGGCCTACGGCCTCGACCAGCAGCATGCCGGCGTGGCCGCGGTGTATGACCTGGGCGGCGGTACCTTCGACATTTCGATTCTCCGGCTGCACGAGGGAATTTTTGAGGTCATCGCCACTAATGGCGACACTCACCTTGGCGGCGACGACATTGATAACCTGCTGATCACCATTGCCCTCGACGATATTCGCGGCGACATGGGCTTGGATTGCCGACGCACAGCCGAGGTCGTACAGGCCATTCGCAAGGCGGTGATTGACGCCAAGATTGCCCTTTCGTCATATCAAGAGACGATCATCGAGGTTGACCTGCCCGGGCGCAAGAAATACCAGCGCGAGATCACGCGCCAGCAGTTCGAGAAATTGATGGAGCCCATCCTGCAACGCACCGTCGGACCGGTAAAGCAGGCGATGAAGGATGCCGGGCTTACCCCGGAGCAGATTAACGAGGTGGCGCTGGTGGGTGGCTCCACGCGAATTCCGCGCGTGCGCCAGATGGTTCGTGACCTGTTCAAGCGCGAGCCGCACTCGGAGCTGAACCCGGATGAGGTGGTCGCGCTCGGCGCCGCGGTCCAGGCCGACATTCTGGGTGGCGGCTCGGAAGCCACCAAGGACATGCTGCTGCTCGACGTCACGCCGCTGTCGCTGGGCATCGAGGCGCTGGGCGGCGTGGTGGCCAAGATCATTCATCGCAACTCGACGATCCCCGCGTCAGCCACCGAACATTTCACCACCGGCGTGGAGGGGCAGACCAACGTCGCGATCCACGTGTTGCAGGGCGAGCGCGAACTGGCCAAGGACAACCGCTCGCTGGCGCGCTTCGACCTGAAAGGCATTCCGCCAATGCCCGCCGGTCTGCCGCGAATCGAGGTGCGCTTTTTGATCGATGCCAATGGCATCCTGCATGTCTCGGCGCGCGAGCAGCGCAGCGGCAAGGAAGCGGAAATTTCCGTGCAGCCCAGCTACGGCCTCACCGACGAGCAAGTCGAGAACATGATCCTGGAGTCGTTCGATTATGCGGAAGAGGACTTCCGCCAGCGCCAGGTAATCGAGGCGCGCAACGAGGCCAGCACCATCCTGACCGCGCTGGAGAAGGGCAAGCGGAACCCGGCGTGGCGGCAGCTCACCTCGGATGAGCGCAAGCAGATTGCCAAGCAGGAAAAAGCGCTGCGCGCGGTGGTGGACGAGAACGATCATCATGCCGTCCGCTCCGCCATTGACGCGCTGAACCAGGGCACCATGCGCCTGGCTGAGCTGATGATGGATTCGGCGGTAGGGTCGGCGCTAAAGGGCAAGACCATGGAAGAGGTAAACGTCGGCGAAGGGCCGGAAGCGCCGCACCCAATCGCACCGGCGGAGATTAAGTAGCTGTCAGCCATCAGCTGTCAGCCAAAGGGGCTGACGGTCGCACGCAGAATCAGCCGCGCAGCGGCGGCAGAACGTAGCCCACGGCGTAAGCCGTGGGTCAGGCGCGCAATATGAACCGAGCCCCTTTAGGGGCGACACATTCAAAGCGAGCGCGTAAGCGCGAGCGAGTTTACTTATGGCAGAAGAAAAAAAACAGAACACAGGCACGGCAACTGCCGAACTGTCCCCGAACACCGTGCGCGTTACCTTCCTGCCGGAGGACAAGACGGTCGAGTTTGAACTCGGCAAGATGCCGTACAAGGACCACGGCAAGCCGGAGTCGCTGCTCGACGTGGCGCTGAACCACCACGTCTTCCTCGACCACGCCTGCGGCGGCAATTGTGCCTGCACCACCTGCCACGTGCAGGTGATCAAGGGCGCCGAACTGCTCAGCGAAATGGACGACGACGAAGCCGACCGGCTCGACATGGCTGCCGACCTGCAACTCAACTCGCGCCTCGGTTGCCAGTGCGTGGTCACCAAGCCGGGCGAGATCGTGGTCCACGTGCCCGAATGGAACCGGAACTACGTTTCCGAAGGTGGGGAACACTGAGAATTTCGTAATTTGGTGATTGGGTAATTTGGTAATTGCTTTACTCGTGTCTTGGCGTGAGCCGCGGATCGCGTGAAAAATTACCAAATTACAAACTTACGAAATCACCAATTGGAGCGCCATGCCGACAGACCTTCACTGGGAGGACGCCGAAGACATTGGCCTGCTGCTGGCCGACAGGTATCCCGACATTAACCCGCTTGAGGTGCGCTTTACCGACCTGCACCGCATGATCGCTGAACTGCCCAGCTTCGTGGACGACCCCAAGAAATCCACCGAGGGCAAGCTGGAAGCGGTCCAGATGGCCTGGAATGAGGAGTACGAAGACCGGCACGCCGCCTGAATCACGACTAGCCGTCCGCCTCCCAGCGGAAGCGCGTCACGGCGACCATCCCGAACGCTGCGGTAAACAGAAGCAGCACGGCGATGGGCGGCAGGGCGGCGGAAACATCCAGGCCACGCCAGGTCATGGCGTCGAGTCCGTCCATGGCCCAGCGCGTCGGCACCACCAGAGTGGCCTTCTGCAACCATCGCGGAAAAATGAACGCCGGGACCCACGCGCCACCCAGCATGACCATGATCAGGGTCACCATGATGGAGATTCCACGCGTGGCTTCGACGGTTTTGCCGAGCGCCGCTACCATCAATCCAAAAGCGGCGGTCATTAGCGAGAAGGCCGCGCAGATACCCAGAAATCCAAGCAGACTGCCCTGAATGCGCACTCCAAACACCAGGCGCGCGAAGGCGAACAGCACGAGCATGATAAATGCCGCGATCATGGCGGCACTGACCGCCCGGCTGCCCAGCAGGACGCTGCGTGACAGTGGCGCCGCGCGCAGCCGCTGCCAGAGGCCGCTCTTGCGCAACAGCAAAAGGCGGATGCCGACGTCGAGTCCCATGAAGAGGATGAACTGAATTCCCATTCCACCAAACGAATGGGCGTAACCGTTGTACTGAATGCCGGAGCCGGAGGTAACGGCCTCGGCGCGCGTTTCGTAGGGCATGCTCATGCCCGTCGCGGGCTGAGGTTGTCCCGCCGTTTGCGCGCGGTCCTGCTGCTGGTTCAAAGCTTGGACGCTGCCCAACAGGTCGCGCATGACCTTCTTGTCCGCGCCGGGCATGTCTTTGGCAGCATCGATTTCCGCCAGCGACTGGTTGACCATCTCGCGCCCGCCCTTGCCAGAGAACATCTCCCCGCTAACCGACTGCATGACCGCGCCGCTCAGAATTCCCTGGACCATTCCAGATTCCATGGCATGCGACGGATCGTAGAGCACGCGCAGCTCGGGCTTGGTCGCGCCGCTGTAGAAGAGAGCGCGTCCCGCGGCGGCGCCGAAGCCCTTGGGAATCGCGATCGCCACCGTAGCCTTGCCCTTGCGCACCGCCACCTGCGCGGCTTCCAGGGTGGACGGCTTCACCGCGAGGTTTTTGTCGGCGCTTAGGCGGGCGACGATGGCGGCGGAAACGTCGCTCTGGTCCTGGTCGATCACCAGCACCAGCATGCGGCTGACTTCCGTCTCGCCCTTGCGTCCGCCGAACAGATAGCCGAAGAACGAACCGCAGATGATCGGCACCAGCAAGCCGACGACCACCGCGCGCCGATCGGAGAAAAACAGCCGAAGATCCTTTCGCACCAGAGCCCAGAAGGCAGTGTTCATGAGTCGCGCAAGCTCCTTCCGGTAAGAGTCAGAAAGACCGTCTCCAGATTGGGCCGCTCGCTGCCCAGGTGCTGATAGGGATGACCGTGTTCGGCCAGCCACTTCAAGATTCCGGGAGTGTTGATTGCGAGGTTGTGCACGCCGATCCGCAAAACGCCCTCGCGAATCTCCGCCGACTGAACCTCCGGCAGCGTCCGCAGTTGTTCCAAGCGCAATCCATCGGGCGTCTCGAGTTCGATGGCGAGGACGTTGGTGACCGGCAACATGCGGTGCAGGCCGGCGAGGGTGTCGTCGGCGATGACCTTGCCGTGGTCGATGATGACGATGCGGTCGCAGAGCCGCTCGGCTTCCTCCATGTAATGGGTGGTGTAGATGAGGGTCTTGCCGCGTTGCTTCAGGGTCTCGAGGTTGTCGAAGATGGCGTTGCGGCTCTGCGGGTCCACTCCAACGGTGGGCTCGTCGAGGAGCAGAATCTGCGGGTCGTGGAGAAGCGCGCCGGCAAGATTCAATCGCCGCTTCATGCCGCCGCTGAAGGTTTCGACCTTGTCCCGGCCGCGATTGGCGAGGCCGACCAAATCGAGCGCTTCGGCGATGGCGCGTTTAGCGGTTGCGCGGTCAATCTGGTAGAGTGCGGCAAATAAAGAGAGGTTGTCGAGAGCGGAAAGCTCGTCGTAGAGGGCCATGTCCTGGGGAACCAGGCCGATCTTGCGCTTGATGGGGTCGGTGTCGCCGCGCAACGGACTGCCTGCGATGAGCACCTCGCCGGAGTCGGGGCGCAGCAGGCCGGCGATGATCGAGACGGTGGTGGTTTTTCCCGCGCCATTAGGCCCGAGCAGGCCGACCGTCTCACCCTCACCCACACGCAGGCTAACGCCGTCGAGCGCGACCACCTTGCCGTAGCTCTTGCGCAGAGCGTTTGCTTCAAGCATTAACGGTGGAGTGTACCACCACGCCTTGCTCCGCCTCGGGATCCACTCCGGCCAAGAAAAACGCCCGCAGCTCTGGCACGCGGGCGTTATCAGCTTCCGTTTTCAGCTTCTGCGGTTACTTGGTCGCAACCGTGGGAGCTGCGGGCGGCGGGACTGGCGGCTGCGTCTCCACGCTGGCCTCGCGCAGGAACTTGGCCGCTTCCTCCGGCGGCGTGGGATTGATGTAGAAACCCGTGCCCCATTCAAATCCTGCCGTCTTGGTCAGCTTGGGCATGAACTCGATGTGCCAGTGATAGTG
>JAIQFM010000053.1 GCA_020073285.1 Terriglobia bacterium
TGCCCGGAATGTGCCGCATCAGGTGCGAGAGAAACTCGATGATCTGTGGACTGCGGATCGTGCCGGGAAACAGCCGAAAGTAGAAGTTCCACCACGTCACCCCTGCCATGGCCGACAGCGTCTTCCAGTTGAAGTGATATTGCAGCACCGGTGTTTGCCCTCGCGGAGCCCAGGTGCGGCAGCGGTGTGGGCGCTCGCTCAATCCGCTTTCGTCGATGAAGATGATCGTGCGGCCCTCGTTTTTGGCCTCGGCAACCCAGAAAGGTTGACCGGGCACAAAGGCGATTCCCCAAGGATTAATCAGCCTGGGGTCGGTGTGTGCCGCCGCTCCGGCCATGTCAGAGACCAGATTCGTTTGTTGGTAGGAGTTGGTCTGTGCGACAGCACCCATCGTGCCGAGCAACAGGACTAACCCGCAAATGGTTGCGTGGAATAATGTCCGGAGCTTCAAAGCTTCTCCTTTTCGTCGTCCTTTTTTCACTTCTATTTCCTCACTGCTGGTTAGACCCTGCGGCACGCAAGCTGATGTCAAACGTGTGTCACAGCGCTGTAAACTTCTGCGGACACGAATCGAGCTCTATCGTTCGCTTTCACGTTCTTCCTCTTTTTCTCCGTGGAGAGAGACGATCGCCACGCCTGAACGTCCGTCCTGCAAGTCGTAATGGAACGCCAACTGATCGCGGTCGTTCAGCGCGAACCTTCCGAGATCGAGACCGGTCACCGTCGAGCCAAACAGGGCATCGCCGGCCCCGATCACCGCCATGGGGGACGCTCCGCCGGTCAGTTCCACGAAGATTCCCACACCACCGCTGAGCTCATTCGCGTAGAAGGCCACCGCTCCGCGATTGTTGAGCGATGGATGTTCAGAGGAAGTGAAGAACGGACTGCTGGGATCGGTTCTGGCGGTTGTGCCACTGCCATCTCCCGTGAAGATCTCCAGATTACCGCCACTGAGAAAAGCTACATCGGCGACAATGCCAGCCTCGTTGATCACGGGATCGCCGAAGGAAACGAAAGGGTCAGAAAAGACGGGGTTGTTCGGGCCTCCCACAGCGCTGATAGTCCCCGGCGTAACCGGCGGAGCATCGTGCTCATCCGCCTGGTCTTCGACCGGCGTCGCGATAAAAACTCCCCGGCTCCCGTCCGTGCGGGATCCCGGGAAAGTAACCTCTCCGGAGTCGTTAATCGCCGTATTTCCGAAGCCGCTGAACATCGTGTTGGTGGTATCAGCGACCGTCGTGAGCGCCCCGCCATTTCCAGTGAAGACGGCCTGCGAGCGATTGTTCCGTGCAGCGAAAAACGAAACCGTCCCCGAGGCGTTGATGGAAGGCGATCCGAGGAAGCGACCGATAAAACCCTGCTGGCTAGCATCCACGATTGTCCTGGTCCATATTCCATTACTGGTAAAGATGGCTCGGTTGTTGACGCCATTGCTCAAGGCCGCGTCGTAGCCGACCACGCCCGCGGCATTGATTACGACATCGTCGGCGAAGAAGATTAGGACACCGCCGGACTGGGCGATCGTCGTTATTCTCCCTTGTCGCCATTTGAAGACACCCTGTCCCAGGCCGGTGCGAGTCGCCACAAAAGCGACCGCACCGCGATTGTTGATGGCAGGAAATTGTGAGAATCCTCCGAAGCTCTGCGTGCTGTCGGCGACATTCACAACCTTGAAATCGTTTCTTGCGATCTGTGCGAATGCGTGGCACGTACTCAAAGCAAGCAGCAAGGCGGCCACGAACACTAATCTCTTGCATGTGACCGGATGTTGTTCTCTATAGCTAAGTTGGCTTGGTGGGTTCCTCATGAAGTCATCCTCTCCGTTCCATTCGATTGGCGTCTTTTGTTTCATCCTTTATGTCCTGTCAGCCAGGCTCCTTTCCTTGGTGGTTCTCTACGTCAACAACGAGTGCGCACGCGAGGAGCGCCAATGCTGGTGCGACTCCGCGTGCACAACCCGAATCTTCTTCGACAAAAAGCAAAGCACTTTAGTGTTCCGCGCGGTAGAAGAAGTAGTCGGCCGAGTACGGCACGAGGAGTTGATGTCCCACATCGGTAGGGGTGGTGCAGCCGGCACTATCAGCAGGTGCAGATCCCCCTCGGGTGTTCAAGCGCTGGATGAAGGTGGTTTTGGTCAGGAACTTACCGCCCGCTGGCCCTTCTTGCCTCCCCACTGCCGCCAGTAAAAGGCAGTCAATCGCACCGGTATTCGGGCAACTCTCGGCGTCAGTGCCAGCGGTGATCCCATCCACCCTTGCTGCCCACACTTTGCTGGTATCGAAGGAACTCTGCCACGTAGCGCGAGCGACATGGTCGGCGCTGTTATCGGGGCTGAGAAAGTGGGTGATGATCTGGACGTCCTGCCCGAAGACCTTGGTAAAAAGGGTGGCTTCGGGGCGAGCGGCGAGGATGGTCCAGGAAGCGCCGCCGGTGCTCGTGGGCAGGCAAATATAGCCTTGCGTACCCAACGCGTGGCCCACCAAAAATGCCGTGTTTCCCGCCTGCGGTGTAATCTTCGTCGGAGTGGGTGGGGGCGTGACTTTCTGTGCCGCCGCGGGGGTGACTGTGCCAAATGCGCATACAAGCACGAGAGCGGCTATGAACAGGCTCCGAACTTGCACCGTCTTTTTGATCTGCTGACCTAGGTCGTAGCTCATTTCCTTGTTCTCCATTTCTCGTTGTTATTGCAAGGGTTGCGAACGGTTGACGTTGTTAAGGCACACCACTAGTTCGAAGGCTGTTCGCCGCATTACTTCGTGCGGATCAAAATGGCCTTACATGGGACCTGTTGTTTGTGCTCTGCTATACGGTTACGTGGAAGCCGTAACTCCCCACACCAGACATAACGAGATCTCGGGGGACTTTCCTTTTCGTGCGGGGAGAGTCATTCCGGGCGTGAAGGCGATGCACTTTGATGATCGCGCGGAACAAAAGGAATTCGTAGGCTCGTCGAAAGTCAAACGCGCGTTGTCTCCCTGCCGACACCGCGCGCGCTAAGGAATTGTTCTATCCGTAGAAATAGTATTTGTAGGAAGGGGTCAAAAGGCACGTAAAGGAGTCGGCGTGTGACTTAGGTCGCGGTCTCTCATAGCGGAATGGCAAACCATGCAGGATTGCTGCGTACTATTTCCTTCCTGGGATACCAGAGCGTAAGTCTGCCCGTGCAGCGACCAGGTAACAACCTTGTAGCCCTCGACCATGCGGTAGTGGAAACTGACCTTCTCATAATCGACTTTGACTCCTCCTGAGGCGACGGCCACCGAATCCGGCGTCACCACCAGGCTCACCAGACCCGTCTGCATCTGGTAGGCGATGTAGGCAGCGGCCTTGCCGCCGACTTGCACCAGCCGCGCGCCCTCCAGGCGGTAAGGTCGCTCCTCGCCTGGGGCCGCAGGGGACGCCGGCAGAGCCAGGAAGAACGGCGACCTCGCTTCAAACCATTCATTGAGCTTCTGCTGCGAGTCCGAGCGAACATCAAGCGCAAGACTTCCCTGAGCATGCTGGCGGTGAGTACGAACCGCGAATTCGGCAAACTTCGGCCCGGAGAGTGGCGTCGATGATGACAGCCGCCTCGTACTTATCACTCCGACAATCAGCATCAGCGCGAGTGCTGGTACAAGTACCTTCCATTGCAGAAACTGCCGCCAGGCGTGCGGAGGCGCAGGGTCGGGTGGAAATGGTTCTCGCTTGGCTTCCACCAAAGGCCGCGACGGGACCCTCAGTTGCGCCAGCAGTTTTTCTTCCTGAGGAGTGGGGTCGTCGTCCACGGACGTAGCAGCGCGAAGCCGGGGTCCGCAGTGGTCGCAGAGTGCGGCATGCATAATCAACTGCGTTGCTTTCAACTCCGGCCACAGTCCGGCGGCCACCTCATGCCAGTCGTCAGGTTGGAGCAAACTCTTGCGGCATCCAACTGCTTCCACTAGAATCTCGCCTATTCGCCGACAGACCACCAGCCCAAGGGCAAGCTAGGCGGCCCCGTTCGAAATCGTCCTTAAGGGCTCGTCAAGAATTTCCAGGTAAATTCCAAAGAAGTTCCAAAGATCGTCATGCCCCTGGAAACAAAGGCCTTGTACGAATTTGGAAAATTCCGCTGTGACCCCCGGGAGCATCTCCTGTTGCGCGAGGGCAAGCCGGTTTCGGTGTCTCCGAAATCGTTCGAGATCCTGGTCGCCCTGATTCAGAGCAACGGCCGGCTGTTGACCAAGGACGAACTTATGCAGCAGGTCTGGCCTGACAGCTTTGTGGAAGAGGCCAACCTGACGGTCAATATCTCCGCACTGCGCAAAGTGCTGGGCGAGACTCCCGGAGGGCAGCGCTACATCGAGACCGTGCCCAAGCGGGGATACCGTTTTGTCGCTCCAGTCACGGAGCACCAAGACGACGGCAAACCCAGCCCATCGATGCGACCATCCGGGGTTGAGCAGGAAGAGCCGTTGCTACCAGTTCCGCCTGCACCCACCTCGCGGGCCCGGTCTCTTCGCTGGTGGCTGGCGGCGGCCGGACTGCTGCTGCTGGTCGCGGTCCTGGTCGCCGCGGTCTTGGTCTCCCGCCGTCCCACCAAGCTGACCGACAAAGACGCGGTCGTGCTGGCCGACTTCGCCAACCCCACGGGTGATCCCGTCTTCGATGGCGCGTTGCGGCAAGGGCTTTCCTCGCAACTGGAGCAGTCCCCGTTCTTGAATCTGCTATCCGACGAGCGCATCGCGCAGACGCTATCTCTCATGTCCCAGCCCAAAGACTCCCGCTTGACCCACGAACTAGCCCGCGAAGTGTGCCAGCGCACGGCTAGTGCGGCGGTTCTGGATGGGACGATTGCGCAGGTTGGCACGCAGTACCTTCTGACCCTGAAAGCGATCAACTGCTCAAACGGGGAATCGCTGGGCAGCGCGGAGGCACAGGCCGCTGACAAAAACCATGTTCTCGATGCCCTGGGAAAGGTGGCTTCGCAAATCCGCAAGAAGCTGGGCGAGTCGCTGGCCTCGGTGCAGAGGTATGATGCCCCAGCGGAAAGCGTCACTACTCCATCGCTGGCTGCCCTCAAAGCCTACAGCCTCGGGTACCATGCCATGATCGTGAAGAGCGATTGGCCCGCCGCGATCCCGTTGTTCCAGCGTGCGATCAGCCTGGACCCGAATTTCGCCATGGCCTATGCCAGGATAGGAACCTGCTATTCCAACCTTTACGATACGGTTCATGCAGCGGAGAGTGTCCGCCGGGCGTATGAACTGCGAGAACGCGCGAGCGAGCGGGAGAAGCTCTACATTGCCTCCCACTACGAACTTTTCGTTACCGGAAATCTGGAAGCGGCCCGCAAGGTCTATGAATTGTCGGCGCAAACTTACCCACACGACGTTCCGCTCAACAATCTGGGCCTCATTTACAGCGAACTCGGCGACTTCGATAAAGCACTGGCCGCGTTTGAAAAGGTATTGAGAGTCAGCGCCGGAACCGGAAACAGGTACGCAAATCTCGTAAGCGGGTATCTGCAACTCAACCGTCTGGACGAAGCTAAAGCTGCGGCACGGGAGGCGCTCGCTCACGGTATTGACTCGCCTGAGATTCACCTCAACCTCTATTGGGTTGATTTTCTTCAGCACGACGCGGCGGGGATGGAGCGGGAGACGGCGGGAATGATGGGCAAGCCGGGATACGAAGACCAAATGCTCAACCATGAATCGGACACAGCCCTCTATTTCGGGCAGCTTGCCAAGGCGCGTGTCCTGACCCGGCGTGCCATCGAATCCGCCCAAAGAGGAGATGAAAAAGAGGCGGCGGCGCTATATCAAGCCCAAGCCGCGGTACGCGAGGCGCTGGTGGGCAATATGGGCTTGGCGAAACAGGAGGCGCAAGCGGCGCTCGTGCTCTCGAACGCCAGAGATGTGGAGGCTTTGTCGGCAATCGCGCTGGAGATGGCGGGCGATTCCGCCCAGGCCATGCGCCTGGCGAACAATCTGGGAAAGCGCTTCCCGGAAGACACGATTGTGCAATTCAACTACTTGCCTGCGATCCATGCCGCCGCTTCGCTTCGGAACAGCGATGGCGCCAAGGCCACACAGGCTTTCGCGGCAGCGCCTTACGAATTCGGGGGTAACCTTGAGACCCTGACTTTCGTTCTTTACCCGGTTTACCTGCGCGGTCAGGCGTATCTAGCAACGAAGCAAGGCGCCGCAGCCGCCGCTGAGTTTCAGAAAATTCTCGATCACCCCGGCGTCGTCCGGAGTGAGCCCATCGGCGCGCTCGCGCACCTGGGACTGGGCAGGGCCTACGTTCTGTCAGGAGACCAAGGCAAAGCCATGAGTGCCTACCAAGACTTCCTCACGCTCTGGAAGGACGCCGACCCGGACATCTCGCTCCTGAAGGAAGCCAAAGCAGAATACGAGAAGCTGCACGGAGTCGCCGCTCATTCGGCTCGCGGCGGCAACTTGGGCGAAAGCGGAAAGGCTACGCGTTGAGGACGGCGAGGTCAATTACCGAAGAGTGGTGCAGAAGCGAAGAGTCGACGGTCGAAGGTCGATGGTCGACGGCAAAAAGTGCAAGAGAGCCGATGGTCGTTGGTCGTTAGTCGTTGGCAAAACAGAAGAGTCGACGGTCGACGGTCGATGGTCGACGGCAAGAAATAAAGAAGAGTCGTTGGTCCGTTGGCAAGAGTCGTTGGTTGATGGTCGTTGGCAAAACAGAAGAGTCGACGGTCGCCGGTAAAAGCAGGTTCCTCGACTCGGACGCGGCTTGCTCGCGCCGAAACCCGCGGCGCTCGCGTTATGCCGCGTCCTCGCTCGGAATGACAAATCTACGGAGGGTCTATTCACCGGGCATAGCTGCTTCGCACCTCAGTCACGGCTGAAGCCGAAACCTACCGAGCCCGGAGCTTCCACCGCACACGCGAGGGCGCGCGTGCCACACGTTCACCCGCACTTGCCGGAGCCGTGGCAGGCGCGGATGGGAGAGGCGCACAGCGAGGGTTCGGCGTTCATGCCGTCGGGGCCGATGCAGGTCTGGGTGTACATGCACCAGAAGCTGTGGTCGGTGCCGGTCTGCGCCGAGGGATCGCGCTCGGAGAGCACGAACTGGCCTTTCCAGCGCAGCGCGGGGCAGAGGTTGGGGTGGTTCGTCAGGTCGGTGCAGTTAGTCATTCTGCCCTCCACATTTGTGCGGAATCAGAGCGTGCCTTCCTTGAGCATTTTTTTCAGATTGCGGCGTTCCTGCTCGGAAAGCTTCCAAGCATGACCGCAAGTGACGCTTGCAACCTCCACGTCTGTACCGTTTTCGAGCCGCTCGTTCAGACCCTCCCGAGCGCACGACGCGGATCGCTGTTCTTTGCACTCGGGGCAGTACGCAATAAAGCTGTATCCAGTAATTGATATCGCACACACCTCCTCGGCAAAGGCGAACAAAGCAGGTTCCTCGCTGCGCTCGGAATGACACCAGTTTGTTTCCGTGACACTCGTTACGTTTCCTTTACTGCCTGCAGCAGGGCGCGTTTCACGGCCACGTGCGCCAGGCGGATTTTGTAGGCGTTCTTGCCCAGGCTCTTGCCCGGCTTTTCGGCGGCGACGACGCCGGCCGCATTCGCGGTGGTCTCGGTTAGAGGCTGCCCGAGCAGCGTGGCTTCCACATACTTGTCGCAAACCCACGGAATGGGCGCGACGTGGCCCATCACGATGCGCGCCGCCTGCACTTTATTGCCGCTCATCTTGAGCGCGACGGAGGCGGTTGCCAGCGGCCAGTCGAATTCGGCTTTCTGGCGGACTTCGTAGTGGCCGAAGCGTTCGCCCGAAGGCGGCGGAACGACGATCTCGATCACGATCTCGTTGGAGCGCAGGTCGTGCTCGCGCTCGTTCTCCGATTTCGGAATCACGTAGAACTTCTCCAGCGGCAGTTCGCGCGCACCGCTTGGACCGAAGACGCGAATCTTGGCACCGGCGGCAATGAGCGCGGGCGCGATGCTGGAGGGCGAGACGAAGTACGCTGGACCGTCGTTGCCGAGGATGGCGTGATAGCGGTTGTCGCCCTCGACCACCAGCGACTTGCCGCTCTGCGGGTCCTTGGCGAGCAGGCCGAAGCCGTTGCGGAAGTACCAGCAGCGCGGGCGCTGGCAGAGGTTGCCGGCCATGGTTGCCTGGTTGCGGATTTGCGGGCTGGCAGCGTCGTCGGCAACGCGGGCGAGCGTCGGGTAATATTTGCGGACGTCGGCGTTGTCGGCGAAGTCGGCGATGCGGACCAGCGCGCCGATGCGCAGCCCGGTGCGCGCGTTGTAGCCGATGGCGTCGAGGCCGGCGATTGACTTGACGTTGACCAGGCGCTTGGGGGCGACGACGTCGTCCTTCATGAGCGCGAGCAGGTCGGTGCCGCCGGCGAGCAGTTCGGTGTCGCCCCAGTTCTGCGACAGAAGTCCGACGGCCTGCTCCTTGGATTTGGGCGTGACGTATTCAAAGGCGCGCATCAGTTGCCCCCTTTCGCGAAACGCAACATACGACTCGCGGCCCTTCGGCTTCGCTCAGGGCAGGTTCCAGCGGCCGCTCGCTCGGGATGACATCCGTTAAGGGTTGTCGTGAACTCAAGCGCAGCTACGCGGATCATGCCGCACCGCCCTTCTTCTCCAGCGCGGCAAGGACGCGGTCGGGGGTGATGGGCAGGAAGGGAACGCGCACGCCGATGGCGTTGGCAACGGCGTTGGAAATGGCCGCGCCGGGCGAAACCACGGGCGGCTCGCCCAGTCCGATGACGCCGCGCTCGTCGTAGCCGGGGCCGGTCATCATGTGGACGACGAGTTCGGGAATGTCGCCGTAACCGGCGAGGCGGTAGAACTGCATGTTGGGATTCAACATGCGGCCGGTGGTCGGGTCCATGATTTTTTCTTCGAAGAGGGCGTAGCTGATGCCCATGATGAGCGCGCCGTAGCACTGCGATTCGGCGGTCTTGAGGTTGATGATGAGGCCGCAATCCTGCACCGCGACCATCTTGTTGACGCGCACGATGCCGGTTTCGACGTCCACGGAGACATCGGCCATTTGCGCGCCGCCGACGCCGCTGTTGGTGAGGTCGGGCGGCTTGGACGGGTCGGGATTCTGGCCATGAGCGGTGACACCGGTGGCGCCGAGCATGGAGCACGCCTTTTTCCAGGTGATGCTCTTGCCCTGCGTGTCCTTGACGCGGATGGTGCCGTAGAGAGCTTCGAGCTGGTCGGGCGCGACGCCGAGGGTGGGCGCGACTTTGGCGAGCAGCTCGTTGAGCGCGTCGGTGGCGGCGCGGCGCGACTCGGCGGAGACAGCGCCGATGGTGGTGGAGCCGCCGGAGCCGCCGTCGTGCGGGAAGTTGGTGTCGCCGATCTTGACGGTGATGGCGTTCAGCGGCAGGCCGAGGGTTTCGCCGATGACCATGGCGATGGCGGTGCGCGTGCCGGTGCCGAGATCCTGCGTGCCGCTACGGTACTCGACGGTGCCGTCGGGATGGATGGTGAGGTCGCCGGCGCCCTGATGGCCGCGTCCGCCCCATGTGTGGATGGAGAGGCCGAGGCCGCGCTTCATTGGGCCGGAAGATTCGTCGCCGCGTGGATGCCAGCGCTTCTTCCACTGCATGAGCTCGTCGGCCTTGCGGAGTTCGGCCTCGTAGACGTTGGCGCGCGGGGTGAGCGGCAGGTTCTTCAGGAAGACGTCGAAGGGGTCCATGCCGAGACGGGCGGCGAGGTCGTCAATGGCGCACATGGTGAGCACGGCGGCTTGCGGATGGTTGGGTGCTCGCCAAGCGCGCGCGGGGCCGATGTTGGTGGCGATCGAGATGTGCTGCTTCCGCTGGTGGGGAATTTCCGTGAAGATGTACGGAATGGGCGGCATATTTCCGCCCAGCGGGCCGCCGGTGCCCCAGGATTGCGAGTCCCAGGCGGTGATGGCGCCGTCTTTTTTCGCGGCGAGCTTGACGTGCGCATAGGCCGATGGGCGAGCACCGGCGACCTCAAGCTCGGCGCGGCGGTCGAGCATGATCTTGACCGGAGCGCCGCCGGCTTTCTTCGACAACTGCGCCGCGGCAAGACTCCAGCGGTCGGCGGCGAACTTGCTGCCGAAACCTCCGCCGACGTGCTGCTGGCGGTTGCGAATGTTCGATGCGGAGATCGGGATGCCGATGCCGGTGAGGGCTTGCGCGATCTGGTCGGGCATGCCGCAGACATTTTGCGTGGAGACCTGGGTTTCCAGATGTTCGGCGTCGGGCCAGTGCGCGATCACGCCGTGGGCCTCGAGGCAGCAGTGAGTGATCACCGGCACGCCGTAGAGTCCTTCGCTGGTGGCTTCGGCGGTCTTGAACGCCTGGTCGGGATCGCCGGTCACGTTGACGGCGGACTTCTTGAAAGGCGAGCGCGTGGACTCTGGAGACTTTTGCGGCGCGGACTGCAGCGCCTTGATCACATTCTCGCCGACGTTGAAGGAGCGCATGCGCTTGACCAGGTCGTCGGTGACCGGGAAGCTGATGCCGCGCTTCTGCACGGTGGAGGAGATCTGCGGCTCCGGCACCTGGTTGCTGAACATGTTAATCAGGTCGTCAAGTGCGAGCGGGCCGGTTTCCTCGGCGGCGCTCTTCGGTTCGGTGGCGTCGTCCACGAAGTGCGGCAGGACTTCGTACTGCACCTTGATGGCGCGCAGGGCGTCTTCGGCGATGCCTTCGTTGATGGCGGCGAGGGCGACAATCTCGTCGCCGGCCCAGTGAACTTCCTTGCCCGGACCCTGCAGGACTTGAACCGCTTTAACGCCGGGGATTTTTTCGGCGGCGCTGGTGTCCACGCTGACCACCTTGGCGTGGGCGTGCGGGCAACGCAGGATAGCGCCGGCGAGCAGGCCCTTGGGATTCTGGTCGTAGGTGTATTTGGCGCGCCCGGAAACTTTGACGGGGCCGTCGAGACGCGATTGCCGCGTGCCGATCAGCGTGCGATGTTGCGCATCAGGCCACTTGTAGTCCGCCATGGCTCACGCTCCTCCCTGGTCCGTCGGTCGATCGGTCTCTCGGTCGGTCAGCACTTCACTTTGCGGCAAACCAACTGTGGACCGCTGGCCGGTCATCTGACCGATGGCGCCGCGCATGCCGTAATAGGTGCCGCAGCGGCAGTAGTTTCCGCCCAGGCCTTTTGCCACTTGCTCGGGACTGGGATTCGGGTTGTGCTTGAGCAGGGCGTAGCTGGCCATGACGAAGCCCGGTGTGCAGAAGCCGCACTGCTGGGCGTCGTTGGCGACGAAGGCGTGCTGCACGGGATGGAGAGCGTCGCCCGAGGTGATGCCTTCGACGGTGCTGATGTTGCGGCCCTGGGCATCGATGGCGAGCACGGCACAGGCGTACACCGGGCGGTCGTCGAGGAGCACGGTGCAGGCGCCGCACTCGGCGCGGTCGCAGACGCGCTTGGCGCCGGTGAGGTCGAAGCTGTCGCGCAGGGCGTCGAGCAGGGTGACGCGCGGCTCCAGATCGGCGGTGTACCTCCTGCCGTTGACGGTGAGCGTGATGGGCGTCTTGCCCGGTCCGTAAACGGGAATCTCTTCGCCGCCGACTTCGAGCACGGTGGGTCCGATGACGGCGGGAACGCTTACCGTGATGGCGGAAATTTTCAGGAACTCGCGGCGGGAGACGCCTTGTTTGGATTCATCGTCGGGCATACGGGCCTCCGGGTCGATGGTCGTTGGCCGATGGCCGTACAGAATCGGCCGGCGGCTGCTACCAAAACGAGAAGTATAAATCGTGGGGAGGAGGGAAGACTAGTCGATGGCCGTTGGTCGATGGCAAAGAAACCAGTCGATGGTCGGTGGTTCTGAACGCTGAGCCTGCGCATCCAATATATTGGGTGTAAAACTACATTGGGTGTAAAAGGGTTGGGAGGATTTGACGTGTCACGCGGAAGATTTCGGCGCTGGCTTTGGCCTTTCGGCATTGCCGCTGCGGGAGTGGGTACCGCGGCGGCGGTTCTGCTGCGCGGGTGCTGGCACACCCACATGAGTTGGCCGACGCGATACGACGATCACTACTCCTATCGGGTCTGTACCGCCTGCGGCATTAAGCGACTGTTTAACCCCAAGTCCTTTCGCGGCTATGGACCCTACGGCTATGACTTGCACGAGCTCATGGCGCGAGACCGCGCCCGCCGTCTGAAACAACAAAAGCTCACCGCCTAAATCCCTCACGCCGATCCGCGGAGGAGATTCTGAACCGCGACCCTGAAATCCGGCCATTCAGCGATGAGCCTGCTGGCGAAGCTCCGGTTCGCGGCTTCCTGCACGTTCCGGCAAAATCTTCTGGTGACGGGCTGGTTCTGACCCACGGCGCCGGGGCCAACTGCCAATCGCCGCTGCTGGTCGCGCTGGCGAACGCGTTTTGCGAGGCCGGGATGATGGTGCTCCGCTGCGACCTCCCGTTCCGGCAGTTGCGACCTCATGGACCGCCTCTACGCGGCAGCGCCGCACGCGACCAACAGGGACTGCGACGGGCAGTGGAGTCAATCAGACAGATCGTTCCGGGCCGCGTGTTCCTGGCTGGACATTCCTACGGTGGGCGTCAAGGGACGTTGCTGGCGGCCAACGCGCCGGGCTTGGTGGATGGACTGCTGCTGCTGTCTTATCCACTGCACCCGCCCAAACGCCAGGATCAGCTCAGGACCGCCCACTTTCCGAACCTGCACACACCGGCGCTGTTTGTGAGCGGCACACGCGATGGGTTCGGCACCATCGAGGAACTTACGGCGGCGCTGAAGCTGATCCCCGCACGCACGCAGTTGTTGCCCATCGAGGGCGCGGGTCATGAACTGATGAGCAAGCGGAACGCGGCGGAATTGCCAACAGCGGTGAGGAACGCATTCGCTGAGATGTTCAGGAGCGCGATGAACACAGCCGATCGTCGCTCCCGCTAAACGCCTCAACCTCGGCGAGGATGACAGCAGTTGAATTTTGCGCGAACTAGAGATGTCGGTGAGTGCGGCGAAACAGCAGGTTCCTCGACTCGGACGCGGCAGCCCGAACGCCCTTCGACTTCGCTCAGGGCAGGCTCCACCCGGGCGCGTTCTGGTTGTATGCCGCGTCCTCTCTCGGAATGACACCAATTTAGGTTTTCGGTAGCTCCACGCAGAATTTCGCCAATTTCACGCTGCGTTACTTCGGTTCGGATTGCTGCAGCAGTTGCAGCAGGTACTGCTTCCAGAAGACGGCCCAGGTGTGGGTACCGTGGCCGCGGGTTTGGTCGGTGGCCTGGAGGAGGTGAAACTGGCCGCGCGCGATGTGTTTGACCTCCCTTTCCGGCGTGGTCAGCTCGGGCGGATTGATGAAGTCGTCGGTGGTATTGATCCACATCAGCGGGGCGCGGATTTTCTCCAGGTCGGGCGATGGGTTGTAATTCCGCGACGAGTCGAACTGGTAAATCGTGTCATTGGCGTCGAGCGCTTTCACCCGCGGCTCGACCGTCTCCTCCACAAACTTGTTGGCATCGTCACGCGTGGGATAGAGCCTCTGCCAGAGCAACGGGGCGCTGCCGGCGATGGCCAGGATGTAGACGGCGGAGCGCAGGCCGTTTACTGGCTCATCTTTATATTCACCGCTGTTCCAAGCTGGATCGAGCTTGATGGAGTCAATCACCGCTTTGCGCCACATGCGGTTGCGTCCGGCGATCTCAACGGTCTGGCAGGCCATGGGCATGAGCGCGTCCATGAAGTCGGGATATGTCTCGCCCCAGACGAAGGAGTGCATGCAGCCCATCGAGGTGCCGAAGATCAGGCGCAGATGCTGCACGCCGAGGCCTTCGGTCACGAGCAGGTGCTGGGCGGCGACCATGTCGTCGTAATCGTATTGGGGGAAGCGCATGTGGAGGCCGTTGCTGGGCTTGGAGGAGCCGCCGTGGCCGACGTTGTCGGGCAGGATGATGTAGTAGCGAGTGGCGTCCAGCGGCTGGCCGGGCCCGAAGAGTTCGTTGGCGAACTGCGGCTGCGTGAACTGCTTCCAGGAACCGCCGGTGCCGTGCAGGATGAGCACCGCGTTGGTGATCTGGCCGCGGGCATCGCGATGGGGCGCCCCGATGGTGGCGTAGTGCAGACGCAGTTCGGGGAGGAACTCGCCGTCGTGAAACTTGAAATTCTTAGTGGTGTAGTCGCCTTCCTTGGGCGCGGGGTAGTCGGCGGCGAAGCAGCAGAGGGCGAGAAGACAGAAGACGGCGACGTATTTCATGGCGGGAAAGAGTAGCAGAATTGAGGAAAAGGAGTCAGGAGTCGGGAGTCGGTAGTCGGCGGCACAAAAAAAGGAAGTCAGAAGCCCGTAGTCAGCGCAAAAACCGGGTAGCCTTTCGCTGACTCCTGACTCCTGACTCCACCAACTACTTCTTCAAAGTGCGGATGAACTTCACCAGCTCATCGATCTGCGCGGGGCTCAGCTTGCCGCCATAGGCGGGCATCTTGCCCTTGCCCTTGGTGATGGTGTCTTTAAGTTCCTTGTCGGAGGCCTTTTGCGCGTCGGCCGAGCCCAGGTCTTTCAATTTCAGGTTCTTGCCCATGGGAGTGTTGCCGGCGCCGTCCTTGCCGTGGCAGGCGGCGCACTTGGAGGCGAAGAGGTCGGGGCCGGTGTCGGCGGCCGTGGCAAAGGCGGGCAGCACCAGGGCGGCAACCAGGACGAGCAACGAAACCTTAATCAGCAGGTTTTTCATCAGTTCCCTTCTCCATTCAGGTCCGCGGGTATGGCCAGACTCGTCAGCCAGATTAGATGCAACTGCGGGACGACATTCTACGCCGGAGCATGTTGGGGAAGCGAAATAGCTGCAGCGCGCTGCCGGAAGCGGGAGCCAGTTTTGGGCGCGAAAAAACGCGCCTCAAGGGTGATATCCCACAACCGGACGCTAGCTGGCGGCCAGCGCGGGCTTCCGGTTCGCGCATAACCCATTGAAAATGCAGCAAGTATTCCGCTACGGCGACGCATTCCGGTTTGGCCCCAGGGGTGCGATTGGCAAGCTGTGCCCGGATCGCAATCCGAGCTAGAGGATGCATGGAAACCCACGGGAGATTGGAGAGCCGCTTGGAACCCTGCTTGATGGTCATCGGCGTGAACTACCGGACAGCGCCGGTCGCGGTGCGCGAACGCTTCTGGATCAGTGAGCCGCGCCGCTTCGAGGCGCTGGTGCAATTGTCGCGCGCCCAGGCGATTGACGAGGTGGCGGTGCTGGCGACCTGTAACCGCACCGAGTTCATCCTGTGGACGCGCGATGCAGCGACGGCGTCGGGCTCGGTGCTGAATTTCTTAACACGCGAATACGGCCTCAAGCTCTGCGAGTGGAAACACTTCTACCGCAAGATCGATGAGCAAGCGCTGACGCACGTCTTCCGCGTGGCAAGCAGCCTGGATTCGATGATCGTGGGCGAGCCGGAGATCGTAGCGCAGGTGAAGGCGGCGTGGGCGGTCGCGCAGCAGGTTGGGACGAGCGGACGCTTCCTCGATTCGGTGTTTCAGAAGGCGTTGACGGTTTCCAAGCGCGTGCGCAACGAGACCGCGATTTCCAACGCGGCGGTTTCAGTGCCGTACGCGGCGGTGCAACTGGCGAAGCAGATTTTCGGGTCGCTGCAGGACCGCAAGGTGCTGTTGCTGGGCGCCGGCAAGATGAGCGAGACGGCGGCCCGCTACCTGATCAAGAACGGCGCCAACGATGTGCGGGTAATGAACCGCACGCTGGAGCATGCGCAGGAACTGGCCACGGCGCTCAACGGAAAAGCCTTCCGCCTGGAAGAACGTCTGGCCCAGGTGCGCGAGGCGGACGTCGTGATCAGCTCGACTTCGTGCCCGCACGTGATCCTTACCCGCGATGAGATGGAACAGATCGTCGAGCGGCGCGATGGAGCGCCGCTGTTGCTGGTGGACATCGCGGTGCCGCGGGACATCGACCCGGAAGTGCGCCAGGTGAACGGCGTCTTCCTCTACGACATTGACGAGCTGGAGCAGGTCACGAAGAAGAACGAGGGCGAGCGCAAGAACGCGGCGGCGGGCGCGGAGAAGATCGTCGCCGAGGAAGCGCGGGCGTTTCGCGGCAAACTGGCCGCCGAGCGCGTGGTGCCGACCATCGTGGCGCTGCGCGGGCGGCTGGAAGAAATCTCCCGGCAAGAAGTGGAAGCCTTCAAGCAGGAGGCCGGCCCGTTCACCGAGGAGCAGGTCAGGACGCTGGAGACGCTGGCGGCGCGGATCACGCAGCGTATTTCAGGGTTGCTGGCGCGCGAGCTGAAGGAAGTACCAGAAAAGCTGGAGCAGGACCGCATGACCGAAGCGGTGCAGCGGTTGTTTCACCTGGAGCAGCTTCAGCAGGCGGTCGTGGGGACGAGAAACTGAACTTAGTTGTTAGTTGCTAGTTGTCAGTTGTTGGCGGCCGGGAGCCGGGATTGGAGAGAGGCTTAGCGCGACCGCACGAAACGGGAGAAGAGATGGCGAGGAGCGGAAACGGAAACGGGAAGAGCGAGACGGTGACGGTCCAGGGATGGACGACGTTGCAGGCGTACACGGTGGCATGTGTTTGCCTGTTGCTGGGCGGAGCGATCGGCTACCTGCTGCGCGGTTCGGAGCCGGCGGCGGTGGTCCCGGTGCAGGCGGCGCAGGGGCAGAGCAACGTAGGCCCGGCGCAGATTCCGGGCTTCGGCAGCGTGCCGGGCGGCGGCAGTTCGCCCGAGCTGGTGGACAAGGCCGCGCAGCCAATGCTGGAAGCGCTGAAGAAGAATCCCAGGGATGCGGACACGCTGGTCAAGGTCGGGAACCTGTATTACGACGCGCAGCTTTATACGAGGGCCATCGAGTACTACCAGCAGGTACTGAAAATCACGCCCGCCAATGTCGACGTCCGCACCGACATGGGCACGGCCTTGTTCTACCTGGGCGATGCGGACAGGGCGCTGGCGGAATTCGAGAAGTCGCTTTCATACCAACCCAATCATCCGAACACCCTGTTTAATGCCGGGATCGTGAAGTGGCAGGGAAAGAAAGACGCCAAGGGCGCGATCGCGGCCTGGGAGCGGTTGCTGCAGACGAGCCCGGGATATCCGGAACGCCAGAAAGTGGAGGATTTGCTGAACCGGGCCAAGGAGCACACAAAAGGTTAGGCGCAGGCGGCCGCCCCGATGTGCCTGGATTCAGGCACGGTAGGGCATGGGGACCGAAGCCGTCACGCGCCGCCGGAGGAAGCTCTCTCCAACACCCTCATCCGGCTTCCTCCGGTTTCTAAGTGGGCCACTGTACGACTAGGAAAAGCCGGAGGAACCGTTTCTTTCCCCCTCATACTGGTTCCTCCGGATTTTTGGTTCGGAAACCGAGCCACGGGCGCACAATTAAGGCAGGCATGGGAACTTATTTAATCGCGGCGTTTTTTGTCTTCGTCGGTATTGCCTACATGATCTTCGGGAAGATGTCGAGCATGGCGTACGCCGCCCGGCCATTCGATCCGGAGAATCCGCCGCGTTCGCAGGCGCGTTATTTCTGGAAGGTATACCGCGAACTTTACCCGGAGAGTTTTCTGCCGCAAGCCTGCGCGGCGTGCGCCATCATTGCCGTGATGATTCTGATTGCCGCTCCGTTTACCCTCTTGCACTGACGCGGCGGGAGCTGGGGCTGCGGTATCATGACTTACATGATCGGTATGCGCCGTTTCTTGCCGGTGTTTCTGTTAGCCGCCGCTGCGGTTTGCGCGGCGCAGCAGGCGCCCGTTAAGGCGAACTTCACGGGGATATGGAATATAGACCTGCAGAAGAGCGATTTCGGCGGGCTGGAGACACCGCTGTCGGCGCGCTACCTGATCCGGCAACTGAGCTCCAAGATCGAAATGCAATACGAGCAGGACGGTCACGTCACGCGGGTGGACGTCACCCCGGACGGGGAAGAACACGTGCTCGAGACCGGGCCCGATAACGAGAATCTGGCGCGGGTGTACTGGTCGGGCTCCGTGCTGGTATTCGAGGGGCGCGTCCGGCCGATGCCGTCGAGCAACGCGCTGCCGGTGAAGTGGACCAGCCGCTGGTCGCTGTCGTCGGACAAGAAGGTGCTGACCATCGAGCGCCACCTCTCCAGCGACAAGGCAACGGCGGATCAGAAAGTGGTGTTCAACAAGGAAGCAGTCAAGGGGAAGGAGTAGGAGGGTTGCTCGGTCTGTCGGTCTATCAGTCGATCAGTCTTTCAGTCGATCGGTCTATCGGTCCGATCGACCGATCGACCGACAGACTGACAGACCGAAGGACCCGCTCAGGATCTCAGTACCAGCAATCCGATCACGCCTGCCGCAAGAATCAGCCAAGCGGAGTTCAGGCGCGTCCAGGTCAGGATGGCAAAACTCACCAGGAAAATCAGGATTGTCGGCACATCGAGGAGGGCCGCGCGGCCGAGTTGAATAGTCACGACCGCGATGAGCGCAACCGAGCCGGCGATCACTCCATCCAGCGCTGCGCCGGCAATGCGCGACCGGCGTAACGCGCGCACCAGCGGTTCGCTGATCGCCACATAAACAAACGCCGGCAGGAACATTGCGATGGTGGCTACCAGCGCGCCAACGGGGCCGGCCAGCAGGTAGCCGAGAAAGGTGGCGGCGGTCGAGATGGGCCCGGGTGTCACCTGGCCGACGGCGACCGCGTCCAGCAGTTGCGCGTTGGTCACCCAGTGCCAGCGGTCTACCAGGTCGCTGCGCAAAAAGGCGACGAGGACGTAGCCGCTGCCGAATAGCACCGACCCGATTTTCAGGAAATAAAAAAAGATGGAGGCGAGGCCGACCGCCGGCGCGGCGGCGGCACTGGCCGGCAGGAGAAAGACCAGGGCGGCGCGGAGGTCGCGCGGGCGGCGGCGCATTGCCTCGAACGCGGCGCCGACCAGAGCGGCGGCGGCCAGCAGCCAAATCGGGTGCGGACTGAAATATCCGGCTACGGCGGCGGCGACCGCGATTGCCGCCAGCAGGGGCGTTTTCAGCGCGCTGACCGCATAGCGCCACAGGGCGCGCGCGATGATGGCGATGATCACGGGCTTGACCGCGTAGAGGAAGGCGTTCATCTGCGGCAGGGCGCCGAAGCGCACATACGCCCAGGCGAGCGCGATGACCAAAATCGCCGAAGGAGCAATGAAGCAGACGCCGCCCAGGACAAGGCCGGCCCAGCCGCCGCGCGCGTAGCCGAGATAGATGGCCATCTCGGTGGAGTTGGGGCCGGGCAGCAGGTTGATGGCGCCCAGGAAGTCAAGAAAGCGCTCGCGGGTGAGCCAGCGGCGGCTGTTGACGCACTCGTCTTCCATCATGGCGAGGTGCGCCGGCGGCCCGCCGAACCCAGTCAGCCCGATTTTCAGGAAGACGAGCGCGAGTTCGCGGAGGACTTCGGAAATCGAGTTGTCAGTTTCCGCGTGCATTGGACGCGAAAGCCAGTAGTAAGGTCGCGGCAGTTGCCGGTCAAGAGAAAAGCAGAACGCTTGGCTCGGACGCTCTGCGGCGGATTCCGCTCCCCGCCGTCACAAAGGTGGGTGATATGGCCCATCGCGCCTGGACCCAGTCTCCTTGCGCGAACTTAAGCCTTTTTTTAACAATAGGTTGGGTCAGATGCATGTATGGCCGGAAACGTGCATTTTTGACCGCAGAGGAGTGAAATGGCAGCCAAGTCCAGTGTGGGAAATCGAGTATTCCGGACCCTTGCCTCCGTTAAGACGGGGATCATTCTGCTCATCATCCTGGGAGTGGTCGCTGCGGCGGGGACATTGATTCTGCAGCGGCCCATGACCGATGCCGACCAGATGACCCGGGCCTACGCGCCGCAAACGCTGCGCTGGCTCGACCGAACCGGCCTGACGGACGTGTATCACAGTTGGTGGTTCGCGCTGCTGATGGCGGCGTTGGGTGTGAGCATCGTTTTCGCCTCCATCGACCGTTTCCCGAAAGCATGGCGGCTGGTGTCGCGTCCGTATCGCCGCCCCGAACCGCATTTCCGCGCCGTGCTACCCATGCAGAGGAGTCTGGCAATCAGCCATGCGGAAGCTGGCATCACCGCGGCCGAGAAAGCATTCCGCAACGCCGGGCTCAAGCCGCAGCGCACCGTCGAAAACAACCAGACCGCGGTCTACGCCGAGAAGAACCGTTGGTCACCGCTTGCGGTTTACGTGGTACATGCCAGCCTGCTGCTGATCCTGACGGGCGGCATTGTGGACGCCTTCCTCGGCTACAAGGGCTACCTGATGCTCACGCCCGGCCAGAGCACCTCGAAGCTGGAACAACAGAACGGTGTCACGCGCCCGCTGCCCTTCACCCTGCGCTGCGACGGCACCGGCCAGGAAAATTATCCCGACGGCACGCCGAAAAAGTGGTGGTCCAAGCTCACCGTCATCGAAGATGGCCGCGTGGTCCTGCGCAAGGAGATCGTGGTCAACGATCCGCTGGTCACGCACGGCATCCGCTTCTATCAATCGGGCTACGGGCAGACCGGCGAAGTCGAGTCGCTGCTGCTCAACGCCACCGCCAAAGGCGAAACCAGGCAGATCACGCTGCGTCCCTACCAGGCGGCGCAACTCGACGCCGACACCAAGGTCGCGCTGGCGGAATTCATTCCCGACTTCGTGATGCGCGACGGCCAGGTCTACGCCCGCTCGAAGGACCCGGTGAATCCGGCGATCCGGCTGGCCATCACCAACACGGCGAAGCAGGCGAAGAGTGAAGTGTGGCTGTTCCCGGCGTTGCACCAGCAGAGCGGCAACTCGCCTTTCCAGTTCGAATTCGCCGACTTGCAGATGGCCGCCTACACCGGCCTGCAAGTCTCGCACGAGCCCGGACAGTGGCTGGTGTGGGCCGGCTGCGTATTGATGGCCGTCGGCCTGGTCATGGCGTTCTACCTGGTTCATCAGCGCTTCTGGGCAATCGCAGTCGAAACCAAGAACGGCCCGGCGCTCTGGATCGGCACCGCCGCCGACAAGAACCGTGAACACTACGAGGAGAGCTTCACCAAGTTCGTGGAAGACATTCGCGCCGATCTAGCCCGGCAGGACGAGGAGAGCGTCCCCGCCGGCAAACGGCTGGTTCAGGCGTAGGAAGAGATGAGAGGAGTAGATCATGTCGCGTGCTACGGCGAGCATTGAACGACATCCCGCGAGCTCGAACAATGGCTTGCTGATCGGCGTCGCGCTGGGGATGGCGTTCCTGACATTCATGGCGTTTCTGAGCGTGGTCAAGCAGGGCAATCTGTTCAACGAGAGCAACCTGCTCTACCTGGCGCTGATTTTCTACGGCGGCGCCTCGGCGCTGTACATCGGCTTCGGCGTCACCGGCGTGGAGCGCTACGTCAAATTCGCTTCCATCGCGACCGCCATCGGTTTCGCCGCCAACACGCTGGCCGCCGGACATCGCTGGTACATTGCGGGACGTCCGCCCTTCGCCAATATCTACGAGATGCTGCTGAGCTTTGTGTGGACCGTGGCGTTGCTCACCCTGGTGGCCGAGCGCAAGTACAAAGTGAAGGTGATCGGCACGGTCACGATGCCGCTGGCGGTTACCGGCGTGATCCTGATGCAGCTTCTGCCCTCGGCGGTGCACCCGCTGGTTCCGGCGCTGCAATCCACCTGGCTGCAGGTGCACGTCACGCTGGCGATGCTGGCCTACGCCGCCTGCGCGCTCAGCTTCGCATTGGCCATGATGTTCCTCATCCGTGACCAGATGAAGACCGAAACCTTTCTCGCTGTCACCAGCGGAATGGTCACGGCAATTTATCTCGGCATCATGACGCGATTCGAAAAGTGGGGCGGGCTGGCCGTTTCCGCCTGGGATGCGCAGAACAAGGAAGAGATCTTCATCCAGAAGGGCGTGCGGCTTATGGTCACCATCCCCGACCTGGGCTGGATCTTGCTGCTGGTGCTGCTGGCCTCGGTAGTACCGCTGGCGATCTATGGCATGGCCAAGTGGAGGAAGCGGGAAAACTTCCTGACCGCGGCCAACCGCGCGGTGTTCATCGGCATTGCGCTGCAGGTGATCGCGCTCGGCGGATTCATCCTGCGCACGCGCGGCGCAGCCTATGCCTCGCCTGACGCCGACGGCTTGTACCCCACCGCGCTGGCCGCCAGCCCGTTCATTCTCTCCGGGCTGATCACCGCGATCTTCGCGTCGCTGCTCTACCTGATGCTTTACTGGCGGCGCGCCGGCTTGGAGCGCCTGTTGCCCAACGCCGACGCGCTCGATCGCATCACCTACAAGACGATCGGCATCGCCTTCCCGCTGCTGACCGCGATGATCGCCGTCGGCGCGTACTGGGCCAACCAGACTTGGGGTTCGTACTGGAGTTGGGACCCGAAGGAAACCTGGGCGGCAATCACCTGGCTGGTGTACGCCGGCTACCTGCACATGCGTATTACCCGCGGATGGCGCGGGCGCCGCGCAGCATACTTCGCCATCCTCGGCTTCGCGGTGGTGATGTTCACCTTCTTCGGTGTCACCTACCTGCTGCCGGGCTTGCACGCGTACGCATAAGTACATGTACCTTGGATCGAGTGCCAATTTGGTACCGCAACTGCTATAGAAAGATATAGGAAGGGCATAGCTTCACGTCTGCCCGTTCAAGGCGGGAAACAAGGGGTTTAGGCCCTGAGGGAACCGCGGACAATTTGGTTTTACATAGTTTCACGTTTCAAGGTTTCCGTTTTACGGATCCGCAGCCTTGAAACGTGAAGCTTTTTGGGGCGGTTTCGAGTTTCAGGTTTCTAGTTTCTGGTTTTGAGAAGTTCTGCTCTATTTTCCTCATAATTCAAGCATTGTCATTCCGACCCTGAGAGAAGCCGAAGGGGGGAGGAATCTGCTTTTGCCGTCGGCCATCGACCATCGACCGTCGACTCCCGCGCATCGGCCATCGACCAACGAGCATCGACTCCCGCTAGAAACTAGCAACCAGAAACTAGAAACTCTACAATCCTGCTAACGATTCCTCGCGAGGAGAACTCCTTGCTCCATCTGCGCCTGAACTGGCAGCTCAGAGCACTCTTGCCGGTGCTGGCCGTGTTGTTGAACGGCCTGCTGTTGTTCATCCTGGCGACACTGTCGTTGGGAGCGGGCGAGCGCCGCACCGTGCTGGTGGTGGCCACCGTGGGCGCCATCGCCATCTGCGCCGTGCTGGTGCTGACCCTTAGCCTGGTGCTCAGCGGGCCGATGGCGGAGCTGGAGGACAAAATCCAGCGCGTGCGCGAGGGCGACTTGAACGTCACCGTCAGCTTCGCCGGCCGCACCGACGATATCGGCCAACTTGGCCGCAACTTCAACCAGATGGTCACGCAACTGCGCGAATCGCGCGCCGAGATCGAGCGCCTGCATAACACGCAGATGTCGCGCGCCGAGCACCTGGCCACACTGGGCGAACTGGCCGCCGGTTTGGCGCACGAGATCCGCAATCCGCTGGCGGGCATTGCCGGCGTAATTGACATCATCGGGCGCGACCTGCCGGAGCATAGCCCCGCGCGCGACGTGGTCAAGGACGTCAAGCAGGAAGTGATGCGCGTCAACCGCATCGTCACCGACCTGCTGGAGACGGCGCGTCCCAAGCCGCCCGAGTACCGCGCCGCCGACCTGAACTCCACCGCCGAACATGCCGTCATCTTCGCGCGGCAGCAGGCGCTGTCCAAGCCGGTGAAGGTCGAGCTGCACAAATACGATGGGCAGTTGCTGGTGGAACACGACACCGGGCAGATTCATCAGGTGCTGCTCAACCTGATGCTGAACGCGATTCAGGCGATGGATAACGCGGCAGCCGGGCCCGGGCAGGTGGACGTGGATGTTTCCGCGCGCGACGGCCTGGCGGTGGTCGGCGTGCGCGACACCGGCAAGGGCATCAAGCCCGAGCACCTGCCCTACATCTTTCGCCCTTTCTACACGACTAAGGGCTGCGGCACCGGACTGGGCCTGTCGCTGGCGCGCAGGATTGTGGAAGACCACGGGGGGAAGATCACGGTGCGCAGCGAGGTGGGCAAGGGAAGCACGTTCGAGGTAAGGCTGCCAATGAGGCGGAGCTAGGCCGGTGGCTGGTGTCCCACTTCTAATTCCACGGACTGTCCTATGCAGGCGCCGGAAGGGCGAGCACTCCGCGTTCTGCTTCCACAAGGTCTCCGTAGTCACCTAGGATCGACGCAGGTGCGACCGCCGCTCCGTAAAAACGGATGCCGTGTCGCTGCAACACACCAAAGAATGCATCAGTCGCCACATAATCCCGGCTTCTCTTGATCCAACCCTGCTCATGAGCTTCGTATGCGAGTAGCCAATGGTCACTATACAGATCTGCCGCCGTCGCGTGGCTCTTCCACAGAGAAATATCGAGCGATGGCAATAGACCTGAATTACGTAAGTCGAGATATGACGTGAACCCGAACAGTTGTAAACGTGTGGCCCATCTCGCCTCCAACTGCCCGCGCCGTGCCTCCGGCACTAGGACGTCATTGAATGTTGTTCGACCCAGGGCTGACGCCCTTGGCTACCAGCGTCCGTCCCTGCGGGACTGGTCGCGATTGCGCCAGCCTCAGACTGTAACGACAATGGAGTGAGCATTGTAAGCAGAGATGTCGATGAGAAGCGAGCCCGGGAACAATCGTTCGACAATGCCCTTACCGAATCGCCACGCCCCACAAGATTTTTCCGCTCTTGCCAAATTGGAACCCTCCCAAATTTTCCCGCCCTTGTCACAGACAAATCCACTGACACTCGCTAACCTGAATCTGCGCCTAGTGCGCGCCGGGGCGGTGGTGTTTTTTGCCATGGCTCGTTAGATGTTTGACAACAAAATGCCTCGAATGCCGGCCCGCTCTCCACTTCGGCACGGTAACCGTCGGTTACCGTGCGATTTCGACGGTATACCGTGCGTAACTTGCTGATTTCAAGTGCACGGAGGGGGGAGGGGGTATATACCGTCTAAGGTTACCCTTTCGTTATCTGCAGCGGTCGAAGCAGCCTGTCCCTGAGCTTGTCGAAAAAACGATCGCGCTCCGGCCTTGCGCCGTGCGCCTTGAGCCTTGCCCTTGCAGCCTGAGGCCCGTCCGTAACATGTGTCACAACCCTATGTGCGTCCCGCGTAGTAAAGTAATTACGGATGTCGCGAGACAAAGTCCTCATCGTCGATGACGAGAAGTTAGTGCGCTGGTCGCTGCGCCAGAAGTGCGAGGAGTGGGGATACCAGACGGTCGAGGCGGAAAACGGCCAGGCCGGACTGAAGGTCGCCCACAACGAATCGCCCGACCTGGTGTTGCTCGACGTGCGCCTGCCCGATATCGGCGGCCTGGAAGTGCTGCAACAGCTCAAGCACAACGGCGACGCGCGCGCGGTCATCATGATCACCGCCGATCCGCAGCTCGACGACGTCAAGGCCGCGCTCAAGCTGGGCGCCTACGATTTTGTCGGCAAGCCGATTAATTTTGACGAACTCGCCGTCACCACCAAGAACGCGCTGGAAGCCACCAAGCTGAAGACCGAAGTCGAGGCCCTGCGCGGACAGGTGCGACGCAAGACGGGATATCACGAGGTGGTCGGCGTCTCGAAAAAAATGACCGAGCTGATGGGCTTCGTGCGCAAGGTCGCGTCCAGCGAGGCCACCACCATTCTCATCCAGGGCGAAAGCGGTACCGGCAAGGATTTGATCGCCAAGGCCATTCACTACGAGAGCACGCGCCACGAAAAGCCGTTCGTCGCCATCAACTGCTCGGCGATCCCGGAAATGCTGATGGAGGCCGAGCTGTTCGGGCACGAGCGCGGCGCCTTTACCGACGCCAAGCAGATGAAGAAGGGCCTGTTCGAAGTGGCCGACGGCGGCACGCTGTTTTTGGACGAGATCGGCGAGCTCTCGCCGTTGTTGCAGGCCAAGCTGCTGCGGGTGCTGGAAGACCAGGTAATCCGGCGCGTCGGCGGCGTCAAGGACATGCAGGTGGACGTGCGCGTCATCGCCGCCAGCAATCGCGACCTGGAAAAAGCGGTGCGCGAGGGTCAATTCCGCCAGGATTTGTATTACCGGCTGGCGATCATCTCGATTTTTCTGCCACCGCTGCGCGAGCGCAAGGAAGACATCCTGCCGATGGTGGAGTTCTTCATCGAGCGCTACAACCGC
>JAIQFM010000248.1 GCA_020073285.1 Terriglobia bacterium
ACCATGAACAGCGCCATGGCGCTGAACTTCATGCGCTCGGCAAAGGCGCCGGTGATCAACGCCGGAGTAATGATGGCGAACATCAACTGGTAAATCATGAAAGTCTGCTGCGGAATGGTGGTGGCGTAGTCCGCGTCAGGCTGCGCGCCGACGCCGTGCAGAAAGGCGCGGCTCAGGTTGCCGATGAAAGAATTGCCGGGCGCGAAGGCGAGGCTGTAGCCCACGATGGCCCAGAGCACGGTGACGATGGCCATCATGGCAAAGCTCTGCATCATGGTGCCGAGGACGTTTTTCTTGCGCACCAGGCCGCCATAGAAAAGAGCCAGGCCGGGGCCGGTCATCATCAGGACGAGGGCGGCGCACATCAGCATCCAGGCATTGTCAGCGGAGCCCTTGGCGTCGGCGACCTGCTGTTCGAGTTTGGCGATGCGGTCGGCAGAGAGGTCGGCGGTTGCCAGGACAGTGGAGGTGCGGGCGGCGCGGAGAATCGGGGCGACCGCGAATGCCGAGGCCGCCGAACCGAGTATGAGAAGTACCAGAACAGCCTTGACGCATGCACGTCGCATCGCAAACCACTCCTCTATAAGTGCGACCTCTATAAGTGCGACCTCTCGTGGGCAGGGGGAGCCAAGCCAATTACACATTGCGGACGAGAGCCGGGCGAGATGGTACCAGATTGGAGCGTAACCCGGTCAGCACCGGCGGGTCGAATTCATAAATTGAATGGGACAGATAAATGGTTCTTATGGGGGCAGGCTTCGGGCTGCAGGCTGCAGGCAAGACACGATCTATTTTGTGGCAGGCAAGGAGGGTAGGATGGCGTCAAGATCGGCCGGCGCGCCAGCGCCGCGCGTGGGGATATGTCCATGGCCACCCAGATCAGCAGCCCCGAGCCGCCGGAGAAAAAACCGCGCCTTCGCGCTCTTGGGTACAAAGGGGGATGGCAAGTGTCCACCATGCTAAAGTGCTGCAAGGTTCACACCGATGCACCATGAGGGCAGATCCCCGGTCCACCGAAAGCTTTCCAGGCGCTTGGTAGGTTGGCGTTCCGCCGCCCTGCTGATTTCGGTAGTTGCGTCCATATCCGCACGGGCACAAGAGACTAAGTGGTATGAATGGGAAAGGCTGCATGAGGCTGCCGTGCAATATGGCGCAGGGGCAAAGTACGACCTCGCCATCCCGTTTGCGAAGATGGCGCTGAAGGCTGCGGAAGCTGGTCCCTCGGCACCGGTCGCTGGTCACGGCACCAAAGATGAACGTATCGTGCCGTGCTTGCGGACTCTGGCGGAGCTGTACGCTCTGACCGGTCGCTATGCCGAGGCCGAGCCGCTATACAAGCGGGCCCTGGCCATCGGCGAGAAGGGCACGGGAGCCAACCTGGGCCTGACTCTAAGCAGCCTGGCCGTGGTTTATCAGCGGACGGGCCGCTACGCCGACGCCGAGACAGCCGCCAAGCGGGCCCAGCAGCTCCTGAAGAAAACAGAAATTCGCGCCGACAACGACACCCGCATGGTGCCGGTTCTGGACGTTCTGGCTTCGCTCGCCATGCGCGATGGCAATTACGACGATGCCAAGAAGTTTCTGACCCAGGCCAAGGACATCCTGGGCTTCGACGGGCCCAAGAGCCCGACGCAGTCGCCCAACCTTTACTTGATCGCGCTGTGTGACCTGCGCCAGGGCCGGTATGAAGACGCGCGGATAAACGCCGTCTGGGCGATGCTCAATTTCCGGGACGCTTACGGCCCCAATCATCCCGGACTCGCGAGGTACTACCTGCTGCTGGCTCAGATTTACCTGGCCGAGCACAAAGTGAGCGAGGCCGAGAATTGCTTTGACAAGGACCTCGCCATCTTGTCAGCGCAATTCAAGTCGGCGTTTGCCTACATGAGCGAGAGAGACCGGCTGCGGCTGCTCGAGACCGTGCAGATGACGTTACGGGCGTACTTCACGTTCTGTCTCAGCCAGTACAGCACAACCCCTGACGTGGCGGCTCGCATGTTCGATGTTCTGCTCTGGGAGAAAGGCATGATTGCCCAGAGTGTCGGCGCCATGTGGGCCCGGCTTGCAGCGAGCGGTGACGCTGACGACCGTCGTCTGCTGGCCAAGTTTACGGCGGTGAAGGCGAGATTCGCGCAGCTCGCTGGCAATCCCGGACCGGATGCCGCCGCCTGGGCCAAGCAAATGGAAGATTTCAGCAAGCAAGCCAACGACCTCGAAGAGCAGCTCGCGCGCCGCCAGACTTCGCCCGCGCACGGCCCGGTCCAGGCGGTTGTGACTTGGCGTGACGTCCAGAAGCAGCTCGTGCCCGGCGATGCCGCCGTCGAGTTTGCGCACTTTGCCGAATACGACGGCAAGTCTCCTGCCGGCAGGGCCTATTACGTTGCCCTGGTCGTGACGGCGGGCAGCGCCCCTCCGGCGCTTGTGAACCTCGGCGAGGCGGCGAATGCGGAGGGCGCGGGCCTCAAAGCCTTTCGTAGCGCCGTCGCACAGCGCGGGATGACCGTGTCCACGGCTCGCGTCCCCGGCGCCGAGATGTATCGCGCTTGTTGGAAGCCCCTGGAGCCTTACCTAAAAGGCGCAAGGCGAGTGTACGTCTCCCCCGATGGCGTGCTCCATGAAATACCGCTGGGCATTCTTCCCGACGAATCCGGAAAGCTGCTCGGCGAAAAATATGACTTGCGTATCGTGACCAGCACGCGCGGCGTGCTGGAACGGCACGGGCCCGTCGGCGACGCGGCCGAGAAGACGGCCGTCCTGATCGGCAACCCGCAGTTCGATCTCTCCGCACAGGCGGAACGCTCCGCCCTGGCAAAGCTCGATGCCGGATCGCAATCGCCCACACTCGCAGCCTCGCTTTCACCGTTGGACCGAATGCGCTCGCGCGATCAATCCGGCGGGAAGCTGCCGCCGCTTCCCGGAACCCAAGCGGAAATACAAGCCATCAAAAGTGAGCTTGATGGGGCACACTGGCACACCGAGACTTACCTGGGACCGATGGCCCTCAAGGAAATTCTGAGGCGGGTCCGCTCGCCGCGTCTGCTGCACATCGCGACGCACGGCTTTTTTGAGCCCGACCAGAAGTTAGGCGCGCCGGATCCATTCAGCGTCGAACGCGGCTCGTCTCCCGCCTTCGAGGACCCGATGTTGCGCTCGGGGCTTTACCTCGCGGCCGCCGATCGAGCGCTTTCCCACGAGCCCGCGCCCGAAGGTCTCGACGACGGCGTTCTGACCGCCTATGAAGCCTCCACACTCGATCTTTACGGGACTGAAGTCGTGATTCTGAGCGCCTGCGAAACGGGGCTGGGCGAGGTCGCGAACGGGGAAGGCGTCTTCGGCTTGCGCCGCGCTTTCCAGGTGGCTGGGGCCCACTACATCGTTATGAGCCTGTGGTCGGTGCCCGATCACGAAACCCAAGAGCTGATGCAGGGTTTTGTGGGGCGTTGGCTGCAGGGTGAGGAAATCCACGCGGCCTTGCGGGATGCCCAAGAGCAGGAGCGTGCGGTGGTGCGCTCGCGCTACCATGTCGATGATCCTTTTTATTGGGGCGCCTTCATCCTGGTCGGTAATTAGACCGTAGGTTTCGATTACATTCTCGCCACTGGATCGACCGATACGCCAATCACGGTGATAGATCCAGGGCCTAGGCATTGTTGGGACATCCGAGCCACTAACCACTGCAGTTACACTTCCGCTTTACCTGCTTAACATCATTGCAGCGTCAGCGGCACGGTCGTCGAGTGTTGCAGGCTCGAGGACGAGCCGGTAATGGTGATGGTCACCGTGCTGCTGGGCGTCGGCGGCGGTTGCGAGTTCGCGTTGGCGGTGGTTCCGCCTCCACCGCAGGCGACGAGCGCGATCAGCAGCAGGAGCATGAGCGCGAGCGTAACGGCAGTGCGGCGGCGCTTCAGGCCGGCAGTCCAGACCAGGCCGAAGGGCGCGAGTGTGGCGAACCAGAAGGCGAAGAGCGGAGGGGCATGGCGAGGAAAGCCCGGGCCGGAGACCCGAGCCACACTGGCGGCGGTGGTGGTGATCGTCAATGTGGCGGCGGAGCCGTTGGCGCCGGGCGTGATCGCAGCGGGAGAGAACGAGCAGGTGACGCCCGACGGCAGATTCGGGCAGGAGAGCGTGACCGCATCGCCATAGGCCGCAAACTTCGGCGAAACGGCAACGGTCAGGGTGGTGGATTGGCCGCGTTTGACGGAGATGGCTGCGCTGTTGGCGGCGACGAGGAAGTCGGCGACGGTGACGCTGACGGCCGCCGGCGCGGAGTCATTCTCGCCATCATTGACGATCAGGTTCACGGTGGAGGCGCCGAGCGGCACAGTGACTGTCGGGGTGGCGCCGGTCACCACGCCGTTGCCGTCGAGGAACGGGCCGGTCCAGCGGTAGGTGAGGGTGTCGCCATCAGCGTCGGAGGAAGAGGTGGCGTCGAGTCTCACCGTGGCGCCGGTTGCGCTCAGCCCAGCGAGGGTCTGAGCGGCGCCGGCTTTGGCGACCGGCAGGTTGTTCAGCGGCTCAACCACGATGAACGGCGAGAGCGTACTGGTGACCGCCGAAACCGTGGCGGCAGCCAGACTCACGCCCGTGGTGCGGTCCACCCAGAAACCGTTCTCGAAATGGAAAAGGCGGACCTTCCCCGGATGGTGGAACGAGGCGGGATTGAAGCGCAGCGCGACGGTGATGGGGGCGGTGAAATCGGCGTTGCTGCTGATGTCGTAGATGACGGCCGGCGTGCCGAAGCGGAACCCGGC
>JAIQFM010000249.1 GCA_020073285.1 Terriglobia bacterium
ACTGCTTTCGTCGCCCACGGCGCAGGTGGTCTGCGTGCCACCGCCGTCGATTCCCAGGTAGATGGCCATGAGTGCTCAATTTTTATCACGGGGCGGACGCGGCGGGCGCGGGATTTTCCGGGTGCAAACTTCGGTTTTCCGGGATAATGAGGCGACTTCGTAATAAGTGGGGAACCCCGCCCGACATAGCATGGGACTGGATCGGCTGGATCTGATCATCATCGCGGTGTACCTGGCGGGCATCACCGCCTTCGGCGTGAGCTTCCGCAAACGCCAACGCTCGTTGCGCGACTACTTTCTCGCCGACCGCAACGTGCCGTGGTGGGCGATTTCACTTTCCATCGTGGCGGCGGAGACCAGCACGCTGACCATCATCAGCATTCCCGGGCTGGCGTACGACACGGACTTCGGATTTCTTCAAGTCGTTCTCGGGTATCTGGTGGCGCGCGTGATCATCAGTGTCCTCTTTATTCCGCAATATTTTCGCGGCGAGATGTTTACTGCGTACCAGTTGATCGAGCGGCGTTTCGGCGGGCGGCTGCGCTCGCTCACCGCGGGCTTGTTCCTGGCGACGCGCGCGGCGGCCGAAGGCGTGCGCGTGTTCGCCGTGTCCATCGTGGTGGGAATCGCGCTGGGCGGCGCGCTCAGCGGATTTTCCGAGTTCGGGCGCGACGTGGTGGCGATCGCGATTGTCACCGCGCTGACGCTGATCTACACCTTCGAAGGCGGCATGGCGGCGGTGATCTGGACCGATGTGGTGCAGATGGCGATCTACATCGGTGGGACGCTGATCGGGTTTTTCACGCTGGTCCACCAAGTGCCGGGAGGATGGGGAACGGTTCACAACACGGCGTCCGCTGCCGGCAAGCTGCGAGTGTTCGATTTCGGGCCGCACTTTTTCCGCACCTACACTTTCTGGGCGGGAATTATCGGCGGGACATTTCTGACGACGGCGAGCCACGGCACCGATCAACTCATGGTCCAGCGGTTGCTGGTTGCGCGCAACGAGCGGCAGTCGAAGACCGCGCTGCTGGTGAGCGGCATCTTCATCCTGCTGCAGTTTTCGCTTTTTCTCGGCGTCGGCGCGAGCCTGTGGGTGTTCTATCGCCTGTTTCCGCCGGCAGAGGCGATGACGCGCTCGGACCGCATTTTTCCCAGCTTCGTTGTGAACCAGATGCCGCACGGAATTTCCGGATTGCTGATTGCGGCGATCCTGGCGGCGGCGATGTCGAACCTGAGCGCGGCGCTCAATTCCCTGTCTTCAAGCACGATCGTGGATTTTTATTTGCGGCGGCGTCCGGAGGCTGGGGAGCGGCGGCGGATGTTCGTTTCGCGCGCGGCGACCATCGTGTGGGGACTGGTGCTGTTCGCGCTGGCTATAGTTTCGCGGCGGGGCGGACGCGTGGTGGAGGTCGGACTGTCCATCGCATCGGTCGCCTACGGGGCGCTGCTGGGGGTGTTTCTGCTCGGGCTGCTAACGCGGAAGGCGAGCGAGCGCGGCGCGATGGTCGGCATGGCATTTGGATTCGCGGTCGAGGTGTACATCTGGCTGGCCACCAAGGTGCCGTGGACCTGGTACGTCACGATCGGGACGTGTGTGACGTTTGCGGTCGGATACGCCGCCAGCCTGGCGATGCCGGAACAGGCGGCGGACAGGACGGGCAGTCATGGCTGATGACAACCCACATCTGCCAACGCCGGGCAGATGTGGGCCACCAGAAACCCGCAAGCTGGCGCGCGACCTGACGGTGAGCCATGCCTCGGCCGTGGTGGTGGGCACGATCATCGGTACGGGAATTTTCCTGGTACCGACAGAGATGATGCAGGCGGTGGGCTCGGCCAAGCTGGTGTACCTGGCGTGGGTGGTGGGCGGGGCGCTGTCGTTCCTGGGCGCGCTCACCTACGCCGAGCTAGGCGCGATGAAGCCGGAGGCGGGCGGCGAGTACGTTTACCTGCGCGATGGATACGGGCCGCTGGCGGGATTTGTGTACGCGTGGTCCACGCTCCTGATTGCGAAGCCGGGGTCGATTGCAACGATCGCCACCGGAATGGCGCGCATCCTGGGCGGGTTTCCGGCGTTCCGAAGATTGCCGGAGACCGCGGTCGCGTCGCCGATCAGCATCACCTACGCGCAACTGCTGGCGATCGCGCTGCTGATCTTCATCTCGTTCATCAACTACATCGGGGTGAAGCGCGCCGGCGAGTTCCAGTTGCTTTTCACGCTGCTCAAGGTGGGGCTGGTGTTGACGGTGATTGTGGTCGCGTTCACTTACGGCGGCGGTCGGGCCGCGAACTACGCGACGACCTTCGCCGGCGCAAAAGGCGGCATGATTGGGTTCATGATCGCCATGCTGGCGTCGCTGTGGGCCTACGACGGCTGGAACAACCTGAACATGGTGGCAGGCGAGATTCGCCGCCCGGGGCGCAGCATTCCGATGGCGCTGATTGGGGGCGTCGGAATCGTGGCCGCGCTGTACATGCTGATGAACGCGGCGCTGCAATACGTGATGCCGGCGGGGGGAATCGCGGCCACGGGGAGTCCCGCGGCGGACGCGATGCGGATTGCGCTGGGAGCGGGAGCGGCGTCCATTTTCACGCTCGTGATGGGGTTCCAGATGCTGGCCACGCTGAACGGCGCGGTGCTGAGCGGAGCGCGCGTGCCCTTCGCGGCGGCGCAAGATGGATATTTCATTGCGGCGCTGGCGCGGGTGCATCCGCGGTATCGCACGCCGTCGGCAGCCATCGTATTTCAGGCGGCGCTGGCCATCGTCCTGGTGCTGGCGGTGGGAAAGTTCCAAGCGCTGTTCTCAATCACCCTGTTCGCGGAGTGGCTGTTCTACATGCTGACCACGAGCACGGTGTTTATTTTCCGGCGGCGCGAGCCGGATACGCCGCGGCCCTATCGCGTGTGGGGATATCCGCTGGCGCCGGCGGCGTTTATCGCAGCTTCGGCGGTGCTGCTGTCTTACACGGTCGTCTCGAATGTGAAGAATTCGCTGCTGGGATCACTCGTCATGCTGGCGGGAGTGCCGGTGTATTTCCTGTTTCGTGGCAGGCGAGAAGCCGCAGGCGGCAGACATTTGTAAGGTTCGCGCCGTTCCTACGGAACTCGGGATGATGAAAGACTCGGCTGTCCCAGCATCGGGACCGGTGTCGGCGCCAGCGCCGCTTCCGACATTACCAACGGAACTTCTAGGGTTGATTTGTGCTTGCCCTACCCAGGCATTGGAAGTAATTTGCGCGTTGGACGGAAATATGGCGAAGCCACAATTGGAAAAGCGGTCCAACAAGCGAGTCAGGACGGACGACACGGTCGCGGTCAAGGTGCTGAACGGAGCAGTCAAGGACGCGCAGGCGCAGCTGCATGACGTCAGCATGCGCGGAGTGTTCCTGTACCTGCAAAACCGGGTCACGGAGGGCTCGACCCTGGAAATGGTGTTGCCTCTGCCGCAGGGCATCATGCCCGGCCAGGAAGATTGGATTCGCTGCAAGTGCCGCGTGGTGCGGGTGGAGAAGAAAGGCGGCCCCGAATACGGCGTCGCCGCCTTGATCGAGGAATTCGAGCCCCTGGAGGCGGCGAAGCTGCCGCAAGCGTGAGAACAGGAGTTAGTAGTTGGGAGTTAGCAGATCGTCGCCGGTGGCTGCTGACTCGAAGCTGGGCTCAGGGAAAGACAGCCCAGCTAACAACTACGAGCTACCCGTCACCAAATTTACGCCACGGTCACACTGCGCAAGTGGCGCACGCGGTCATAGACCTTCACATACTCTCTCGCTGAGGCGGTCCAGGAAAAATCCTTGTTCATGCCGTTGCGCATCAGCGCTCGCCAGCTTACTTGATCGCGATAAGCCTGCAGGGCCATGCGGATGGTAGCCAGCAGCGCTTCCCCGCTGTACTCGCTGAATTTGAAGCCGGTCCCGCGGCGAGCGTGCGCGTCCCAGTTTTCGATGGTGTCGTCCAGGCCGCCGGTGGCGCGCACGATGGGCACATTGCCGTACTTGAGGCTGTAGATCTGGTTGAGACCGCAGGGCTCGTAGCGCGAAGGCATGAGGAACATGTCGGCGCCGGCCTCGATCTTGTGCGCGATCTTGTTGTCGTAGGCGATCTTGACCGCGAATTTGTGCGGGAACTGCTTATTGAGGCGGCGGAAGAGCTCTTCGTACTCCTTGTCGCCAGTGCCGAGGGCGACCACGATCATGTCCTCGCGAGCGAGGCGGTCAGCCACCTGCGCGATCAGGTCAAAGCCCTTCTGCGCCGCGAAGCGCGAGACGATGCCGATCACCGGCAGCTTGGGATCGGCGTTGGTCACACCGAATTCGGCGAGGAGATCCTGCTTGCATTTGGCCCGGCCGCTCAGGTCCTCGGGCGAGTAGTGGGCGACGATAAACTTGTCCGTCTGGGGATTCCACTCGTTGTAATCCACGCCGTTCAGAATGCCGGTGACCGACCCGGCGCGGGCGCGGAGCACCCCTTCCAGGCCGAAGCCGTATTCGGCGGTCTGGATCTCCTGGCTGTATTTCTTGCTGACCGTGGTAATGAAGTCGGAAAAGACGAGCGCGCCTTTCAGAAAATTGAGCTTGCCGTAGAATTCCAGCTTATCAATGGTGAACAGGTCCCAGGGAAGCATGAGCAGGGGCAGCGTGTCGGGCGGGAACAGGCCCTGGTAACCGATGTTGTGGATGGTGAACACGGAGCCGAGGTCGCGCAGCGCCGGGTCTTCGGCATAAACGCTGCGCAGCAGGATGGGAAC
>JAIQFM010000250.1 GCA_020073285.1 Terriglobia bacterium
CCGGACTGCGAGGCCTTCTTCATGGCCGCGTTCACTCCCTCGGCGCTCGTCTTATTTTCGACAAAGCAGACCAGGTCCACCACCGACACGTTGGGCGTGGGCACGCGCATGGCGAAGCCGTCGAGCTTGCCCTTCAGTTCCGGAATCACCAGGTAAACCGCCTTGGCTGCGCCGGTGGTGGTCGGGATCATGTTGATGGCCGCCGCGCGCGCGCGCCGCAGGTCCTTGTGGGGGAAATCGAGGATGACTTGGTCGTTGGTGTAGGAGTGGATGGTGGTCATGGTGCCGCTGACGATCTTGAATTCATCATTGACCACCTTCGCAATTGGCGCCAGGCAGTTAGTGGTACAGGAGGCATTGGAGATGATTCTGTGCCTGGCCGGGTCGTACTTGTCCTCGTTCACGCCCAGTACGATGGTGATGTCTTCGTTCTTGGCAGGCGCGGAAATGATCACCTTTTTCACCGGCCCGCGCAGGTGCTTGCGGGCGTCTTCGGCGTTAGTGAAGCGGCCGGTGGATTCCACCACGACCTGCGCACCCACCGACTCCCAATCGATCTTGGCGGGGTCTTTTTCGAAAAAGACGCGCACCCTGCGGCCGGCCACCGTGATGGAGTCCTGCTCGGCATGCACTTCGTGAGTGAGGTTGCCCAGCACGGAGTCGTATTTCAGCAGGTGGGCGAGGGTTTTGGGATCGGTGAGATCGTTGACGGCGACAAACTCCAGGTCCGATTCGCCGAGCGAGGCGCGAAGAATGTTGCGGCCGATGCGGCCAAAACCGTTGATGCCGACTTTGATTGCCATCTTGCCTCCAGAGATCGAGCTGCGTCCTACAAAAGCATTCAATGCTACAAGGAAAGCAAAAAATCGTAACACCGAGGGCAGAGGTGCGCAAACCCCAGAATTCGCCGCCTGCACCGCACGTTCGTCGGGCATGCGTTGCCTCGCACTACGCAGGTAACAAGGCTGAGGCGGCGCGTTGCCGAATGTCGGCCCGGTGTGTTCCAATCGCAGCATGCGCAAGTGGCAGCGCGACCGCATGAGGCGGCGCAAAACAAAGCCCGCGGGGCCCTCGCAACCAGACCAACCGCAGCCCGAACCGCTGCAGCCGGCGTATCCCGACATGGACCGCAGGCTGCAGATGCCGAATCGTGAGCCCGAGGCGGCTCCCGAACCGCAGCCTGAGCCCGCTTCTGAACCGCAGCCGGCGCCTGCGCCGGAATCAATTCCGGCCGAGGCAGGAGAATCGCGTCAACCGTCGCGTGGCGGCCAGCGTCGCCGCAGCCGAGGGGGACGGGGACGGCGTCGCACTGCCGCGCCCGCCCAGCCGCCGCTGCCGGTACAGCCGGAAGCGCAGGAACCAGCGTCCAGTGAAGTTGCACCGGAATTGCCGGAGGCAGCCGCGCCCCTGGAGCGTCGTCCACCGCAGCCGGCGCACCGTCCGCCGCGCCAGCCCAAGGGCGCCGTCGTGCTCGCCATCGGGCTGCCGGGGTCGGGGAAGAGCAGTTGGTTCAAGCGCCGCGGCGTGACGCCGTTGTCGAGCGACCTGCTGCGCAAACTTTTGTTCGACGACACCACCGAGCAGCGCTACCAGGACCTGGTGTTTGGCACGCTGCGCTCGCTGTTGCGCGCCCGCCTGGTCGCCCGCATGCCGTGGAATTATGTTGATGCCACCAACCTGTCGCCGCGCGAGCGTCATGGGTGGATCAAGATGGCGCGCGAGTTCGGGTACGACGTGCACGCCGTGTTCTTCGACGTGCCCCTGCAAGTCTGCATGGAGCGTAACCAGCGCCGCGACCGCGTGGTGCCGGAAGACGTGATGCAGCGGATGGCGGCGAAGCTCCGCCCGCCAACCTTCGACGAGGGATTCGCCAAGATCATCGTCGTGCGCGTGAAGAAAAAAGAGCACGGTGGAGAAGTGGAAGCAACGGACACGTAACCGTCACCTTCGATCGCGCTAGATCCCCCCTTGAGGACCTGCTCATGCTGATGCGCCTCTTCGCGCTGCTCCTTACCCTTCTGGTCCCGATCACAATCCACGCCCAACAATCTGCGGCTAAGTCACCTTGGGGTGCCTTGAAGATCTTTGTCGGCCGATGGCAAGGCACCTCGAAAGGTGAGCCTGGGAACGGCCAAGGGAAACGCCAGTACGCGTTTGTGCTCGGTGGCAAGTTTCTGCAGCTGAAGAACAAGACGGTGTACCCTCCGCAGGCGAAGAATCCAAAAGGCGAGGTTCATGAGGATCTTGGTTTGTTCAGTCACGATGACAAACGAAACAGATTCGTGTTTCGCCAGTTCCATGTGGAAGGCTTTGTGAATGAGTACGTCGAGCAGGGGAACTCCGCCGACGGAACGAAGTTCATCTTCGTGACCGAGAAGATTGAAAATATTCCCGAGGGCTGGCGGGCCCGCGAGACCTATCAGTTCCTGAATCAAGACGAGTACACCGAGGTGTTTGAGCTGGCCCCGCCGCAGAAGGAGTTTGCGGTGTATGCGGAGAGCCACTGGAAGCGAGTTAAGTGACAGCTTCCGCGCGGCTCGCGCCGGCGACCTCGCACCGTCAGGTACGAAGGGCTGTTGAGTTCGCAGTTCTGCTTATTTCAGATACTGCAACATCTCCTTGAATACCGCCGTGCCCGACGCCCGCATCAGCTCGTACAACATCATTTCGGTGGAGGAGATAATCGCCCCGGCTGCTTCCATGCGGCGCAGGCCGATCTTCCAGTTCCACTCGGTGCGGGAGCTGACCGCGTCGGATGCGACGTGCACCAGGTAACCTGCGTTGAGGGCGCCCAGCGCGGTCTGCGTCACGCAAATATGCGATTCCATTCCGCAGAGCAGGAGCGTGTTGCGATTCCCCGGCAGCAACTTCACCGCCGAGCAGAATTCGTCGCTGCCGAAGCAGCCGAATTCCATTTTGTTGATCGCCGGCGAGGGCGGCAGCAGGGAGGCGATTTCGGGCACGATGGGGCCGAGTCCCTTGACGTACTGGGTGGTTGCCAGCACGGGCATTTTCAGGATGTTCGCCAGGCGGATGAGCAACTGCGAATTGCGGATCAGGCGATCTTTTTCGAAGATGGGCGGCAGCAGGCGTTCCTGAATATCGACGACGACCAGAGAACAATGCTCGGCCTGCAGCGGGCGCCGCGCGATTTCCGCAGCTTCGTGCACGCTCTCGATCATGCCGGTTGTGGTTGCCATAAAAGTGCCTCCAAGCAGCCTCATTGTACGCTGGCGGCCGCCTGTCGAGGCGGCATTCCGTGCCCGATTTGACCCGACCGGAAGCAGCACATAAAATCTAACTGGGTCCGCCGGTCGGACCTGCCGGCCGCTGACGTTGCCCCCTCGTTCAATGGTAGGACAGCTGACTCTGGATCAGCATATCGGGGTTCGAATCCCTGGGGGGCAGCCAAAGTTTCAATCGCTTGCGGGCTTTTTCCGAAAAAATGAAAACCAGTGTGGGGAAAGATGTGGGGACACTAAACACCGCCTCACCCGCCAGCGTTCCCGCCCCGGCGCAGCTACCGAACTCGAAGCTCTGAAGCGATTGGGAGTCTTTTCTTGTTGTCAGGATGGGGGACGCGGCGGGCGCCGCATCCCCTTTATAAATGGCTCAAATGATGTGCATTTGATTGCATGACTCTGGTGCTTCGGGCGTATCGAGTCTAGTGCAACTCTCCCTGCCCACATGCGCCTCTTCCGGCGGTTATTGCGCACGTTCAAACGCGACCTCTTCGGCTTCGCCGCGGCGCAGCAGGTATAGTGTGCCGTCATCAAACCGGAACGTCGCCACCCAGACTTTGCCGCCATATTGCATTAGGAGCTTATTGCCCTGTACGTTATAGGCGCCGAAGTCGGTGCGCATCGGCACGCGCAGACGCGCCTTCCCCTCAGGCGTGATCACCATGCGCATGCTATTGCGGGCTTCCGACATCTCGGAGATCGTGTAATCGGCCTTCTTGCTTTTCTTTTTCTTGTCAAGCGGGGGCGGCGCGGATTGATCGATGGCCCATTTGCCGGCATAGGGCGGCTGCCCGGCAACGGCTTTGCCTAATCGCGCCCAGTGCTCCGCCGGCGCATTGCTGGCCGTGTAGGTCAGGCGGTCGCCCTCGGCGCGAATCCGCACTGATTGTGATGGAGCACCTGGAGAGGCCACCGTCGCTACCAACTCGTCCCCCTGGGGCTTGGCAGTGAAATCGATCATCACGCCGGGCGAAAATGTCATGCTGCTATCGTCGTGAAACGAGATGGTCGCGCCCATTCCATCCGGAGTGCGTCCGTCCCAGGTTCCGATCAGGAGCGCCGCATCCGGCGGATTCGCCGAAGTGGGCACGTTGGTTTGCGCAAGCGCAGCGCCAGCCAACAGCGCCAGACACGCGACAAGGAGAAGAATCTTGTGCATACTCACGGCAGTGTAGCTCAGGAACGTCGGACCGCGCATTAGGAGTTCCGGCACTGTGTCGCAGCATCTGAGGAAGTCATTTTGAGCATTCGCAATATCGCCATCATCGCGCACGTCGACCACGGCAAGACCACGCTGGTGGACGGCATGCTCCGCCAGAGCGGCGTATTTCGCGCCAACCAGGAATTGGTGGACCGCGTCATGGACTCCAACGAACTGGAGCGCGAGCGCGGCATCACCATCCTGGCCAAGAACACGGCTGTCTTCTACCACGACATCAAGATCAA
>JAIQFM010000251.1 GCA_020073285.1 Terriglobia bacterium
ACCACGCCCAAGCGGGCGGCAATGACCTGCATGAAGATGGCCATCAGGCTGGCCAGGCCGACCACCCACAAAAGCGCGTACTTGAACTGCGCGCCGCCTTGCAGGTCCGTCCCCCAGTTGCCGGGGTCCATGTAGCCGACGCTGACCAGAATCGCCGGCCCGACGAAAGCCCGCCACTGCTCCCAGAAGCCGGCCTGATGGTGCGGCACCTCGACGGTGCTGTGCATTCCCTCCAAAGACAGGTGGTTGCCGTGTGGGACCTTCGTTCCCATCCGCCCTCCCTCGCACCTTAGCGTCAGTATAGTAGGGAATTCCAGCCGCGGTTCGGCTCTTCGGCGGCGCGTCGTCGGGAAATTGGAAACGTGGGAATGCGAACTTGAAAGGTGAATCGTGAAACCTGTACTCTGGGCGGCACATGAAAGTCCTGGTCATCGGTAACGGCGGGCGGGAGCACGCGCTGGTGTGGAAGCTGCGGCAGTCGAAGCGTGTGGACCAAGTGTATTGTGCGCCTGGCAACGGCGGTATTTGCGCGACGGCGGAGTGCGTGCCGGCCGAATTGCGCAGCCTCGATTCACTGCTGGAAGCGGCGCATCGCATCCAGCCCGATCTGACCGTGGTCGGTCCCGAGGGACCGCTGGCGCTGGGCATCGTGGACGAATTCCAGCGCCGCGGGTTGCGCATCTTCGGCCCGACGGCGGCGGCGGCGAAGCTGGAGTCAAGCAAGAGCTTCGCCAAGGAATTCATGTACCGGCAACGCATTCCAACCGCGCGGTACGCGACCTGCAATTCCATGGACGAAGCGCGAAAGAACATGGATCAGTTCCGCGCGCCGATCGTGGTGAAGGCGGACGGGCTGGCGGCGGGCAAAGGCGTGGTCATCGCCAAGAGCCGCGAGCAGGCGCTGGCGACCGCGTCCGAGATGCTCAGCGGCAAGATGCTGGGCGAGGCGGGCGCGCGCGTCGTGCTGGAGGAATTTCTCGAAGGCGACGAACTCTCGTTCCTGGTTTTGAGCGACGGCGAGCGCGTCACACCGCTGGTGGCAGCGCAGGACCACAAGCGGGTGGGCGACGGCGACACCGGGCCGAACACGGGCGGCATGGGCGCGTACTCCATCCCCGCCCTGGTGGATGACAAGATGCGCGATTGGCTGGTCAACCACGTCGCGCGTCCGGTGGTGGCGGGCATGCGCGAGGAAGGCGCGGAGTACCGCGGCATCCTCTATTGCGGACTGATCATGACCGCGCGCGGGCCGATGGTGCTGGAGTTCAACGCGCGTTTCGGAGACCCGGAAACGCAGCCGATGGTGATGCGGCTGAACAGCGATCTGCTGGGCGCGTTCATTGCCTCCAGCGAGGGGCGGGTGAGCGACGGCGATTTTCGGTGGTCCAACGATGCGGCGGTCACGGTGGTGCTGGCCTCGGGCGGGTACCCGGGCGCGTACGAAACCGGCAAGCAGATTTTCGGGCTGGAAGAGGCCGATGCCATGGAGAACGTGGTCGTCTTTCATGCCGGAACGACGCGGCGCGACGGCGCGTACTACACCGCGGGCGGGCGGGTGCTGGGCGTAACGGCTCGCGGCGCGGACTTACCGACGGCGATCGAACGCGTGTACTCCGCGTGCGCCAAGATCCGCTTCGACGGCATGCACTACCGCAAGGACATTGGGGCACGGGCGCTGAAGAAGTAAGGCCTTACCGCGAGGGCGCGAAGGAACGCAAAGGCAATCGGAAGTTACCTTGGCGAACTTTGCGTAGTTTGCGGGTAGCTTTTTCGAGGGGATGGCATGGCAAAAACACCAGTCGTCGCCATCGTCATGGGCAGCGATTCCGACTTGGAGGTCATGCGCGAGGCCAGCAAGGCGCTGGATGAGTTCGGCATCCCGCATGAGATGGACGTGACCTCGGCGCACCGCTCGCCGGCGCGCACCAGCGAGTTCGCGCGCAACGCGGCCTCCCGCGGCATCCGGGTGATCATCGCGGGCGCGGGCGGAGCGGCCCACCTGGCGGGCGTGATCGCCGCCGAAACCACGCTGCCGGTGATCGGCGTGCCCATTCCTTCTACCTCGCTCGGCGGCCTGGACTCTCTGCTGGCCACGGTGCAGATGCCGGCGGGAATTCCGGTGGCGACGGTCGCTGTCGGAAAACCGGGAGCGACCAATGCGGGGATCCTCGCGGCCCAGATGCTGGCGCTCGGCGACCCCGAAATCGCGCGCCACCTGAAAGCGCACAAGGAAAAGCTGGCGCTCGGGGTGGAGGAGAAATCGAAGAAACTGAAGGGCGAAAAATAGTTTCCGTTTCGAGTTTCAGTTTCAGCGATCAGTTGGAAGTTCCAGCCGACCTGTGCATCATCTCCGGAACGGTGACGAACTCGTAGCCTTCGCCGAGGTAGCGCTGCAGGATGAGATCGGTGGCGCGGACGGTGGCGGAACGATCGGCGCCCACGCGCAGGTGACCGCCGTCGTGCAACAGGATGACGTCGCCGCCGCGGATCTGGCGATGCACCAGGCGGGCGATTTTTTCCGGCGGGTGCGGGTTCCAGTCCCAGGCGGTCACGTTCCACATGACCGGCTTCAAGCCCAGGCGGCGCGCGGTGCGCAGCACGGCCGGAGTGCGGCCACCGTGGGGCGGACGGAACAGGCTGGAGTGCACCACGCCGGCATCGTCGAGGGCGCGTTCGCAGGTTTCGATTTCCCGGCAGACATCGCGGTGATGGCGGAAAATCAGGTTCGGATGCGTGGTGGTGTGGTTGCCGATCGCGTGTCCGGCGGCGGCGACGGCGCGGGCGATCTCAGGCCGCTGCTGGACGAAGCTGCCGATCATGAAAAACGTGGCGTGAACGTTGTAGCGCGCCAGCACCTCGAGCAGGTGGAGCGTGTGCGGATCGTTGGGACCATCATCGTAGGTGAGCGCCAGCCGGCGGGAGGGGCGGCTCTCGCCAATAAAGGTGCGGCCGTAGAGCTGCGACCGCGGCGCCATGGTGTTGTACCCGGCAGTCACGGCGGCCGCGACGCCGGCGAGGATAGTCAAGACCATTTACGGCATTGTAGACGGTCAAGTGGTCTTTCAGTCTATCGGTCTTTCGGTCCGTCGATCCGGGGCGGTCGGTTTTCGAGAGACCGAGAGACCGACAGACCGACAGACCGATAGACCAGAACGTTTACTGAATCCGCGATTGCTTCCGAGAAAGTTGCGCGTTATGCTGCGCGCAGTTCCGAGGACGACGCGGTAACATGGCCAATCTTTTCGAGCTACCCCGCTACATCGCAGTCGAAGGTCCCATACGCGTCGGCAAAAGCACGTTGGCCGCGGTGTTGGCGGAGCGGCTGCACGCCCACCGCATCTCCGAGCCGGAGAACAATCCGTTTCTGCGCGCCTTCTACGACGGCGAGCGCGGGGCGGCCTTCCAGGCGCAGATGGCGTTCCTGGTGCGGCGCTTCGAGCAGCTCAAGGCGCTGGATGTGGGACCGAAGTCGCGGCGCATCGTCGTGGCCGATTACATTTTCGAAAAAGACAAGCTCTTTGCCTGCCTCAACCTGACCGACGCCGAGCTGGAAATCTACAACCGCTACTACACCGAATTTCGCGCCCAGGCACCGACGCCCGACCTGGTCATTTATCTGCAGGCTACGCCCGAAGTGTTGAAAAAGCGCCTGCGCAAGAAAGGCGCGTCGGCGGAGGCGGCGATCAGCGACGATTACCTGGAGGAGGTCGCGCGCGCCTACGAACACTTCTTCTTTCATTACAGCGCCAGTGACCTGCTGATCGTGAACACCTCCGACATTGATTTCGTGGACCGCAACGAGGACCTGCAGGAGCTGTTGCGCAAGGTCAGCGAACCGGTCCGGGGCACGCAGTACTTCCTGCCGCTGGGAGGCCAGGCGGCCAGCGCGTAGTGCTGCAGGCGTCAGGCTTCAGGAAAATCAACCCGCAGCGGCTAAAGCCGGCTCGTTGTTGGGCGCGCGTTTCGGCGAACTGGAGCCCGCCTCGTACCACCGCGATCATGCCTGACCAGTCCTCACGCACACAGACGCTGACGTGCCGGGCTATTTTCATGCCGTCCCTGACGTGACGCCGCTCTTCGAGATGGTGCTCTTCGCGACTGCCAACTCCCTACAGCGGGATGTTTCCGTGCTTCTTGGGCGGGTTTTTGTCGCGCTTGGTTTGCAGCATCTCCAGCGCCTGGATCAGCTTCTTGCGGGTCTCGCGCGGCTGGATGACGGCGTCAATGTAGCCGCGCTCGGCGGCGACGTACGGGTTGGAATACTTCTCGCGGAACTCGGCGATCTTCGCCTGTCGCGCCGCCTCGCGGTCTTTCGCCTTGTCCAGTTCGCGGCGATAAACAATATCCACCGCGCCTTCGGGTCCCATGACGGCGATTTCGGCGGTCGGCCAGGCGTAGTTCACGTCGGCGCGGATGTGCTTACTGGCCATGACGCAGTAGGCGCCGCCGTAGGCCTTGCGCGTGATCACCGTGATCTTGGGCACGGTGGCTTCGGCAAAGGCGTAGAGGAGCTTGGCGCCGTGGACGATGATGCCGCCGTGCTCCTGGTTGACGCCGGGCAGGAAGCCGGGCACGTCTTCGAAGGTGATCAGCGGGATATTGAAGCAATCGCAGAAGCGCACGAAGCGCGCGCCCTTGATGGAGCTGGCGATGTCGAGCAC
>JAIQFM010000054.1 GCA_020073285.1 Terriglobia bacterium
GTCAGGCGCACCGACGACGGCGAATTCTCCAGCAATTGCGCCGCCAATTCGCGGGCGCGAAGCATGAGGTTTTCGGGGGCGACGACCTCGTTGACCAGCCCGTAGCGGTGCGCTTCGGCGGCGTCGAACAGGCGCCCAGTCATCAGCAGGTCGCGCGCGATCTTGTGCCCCACCTGCCACACCAGGATGGACGACACGAGCGCCGGGATGAAGCCGATCTTCACTTCCGTGTAGCCGAACTTTGCTTCCGGCACCGCGAGGGTGAAGTCGCACATGGTGGCGATGCCCGTGCCACCGGCGATGGCGGCGCCGTTGACGGCGGCGATGGTCGGCAGCGGGAATTCGTAGATACGGCGGAAGATTTGCGCCATGCGCGCGGAATCTTTCAGGTTCTCTTCGTGCGTCTTGCCCAGCAATCCCTTGAGTTCCTCCAGGTCGAGGCCGGCGCAGAAGGCTTTGCCCGTGCCGGTGATGATGAGCACCTGCGCAAGGGAGCGTTCCACCTCATCAAGCGCGCTCATCAATTCCGCAAGCAATTCAAAGCTGATGGCGTTGCGTTTCTCGGGACGGTTCAGGGTGATGAGCGCGACGCGGTCTTCGTGGGCGAGCGTGAGCGTGTTGTAGGGCATAAAAGCGAACCACGGATTTTCACGGATTCACACGGATAAAGCAAACCAACAATGCAACCCGTGACCCTTCGTGACGATCCGCGGCTGGAGCAGTTTCAGAAATGGTGTAGCCGAGAGAGGGAACGCGAGATCCCGACTCGGGTTTCCCGCGCTGAGGACAGCGCGCGGGAGCCCTCCCTCGCTCGGGATGACATCGGCTAACAAAAAATGAGACGGCTCTAGATTTTGTGCTTCAAGGCGATATCGGCATTCATGCGGATGACGTTGTCGAGCGGCTTGCGGATGGGGACCTCGGCGCCGCGTTGGGTGAGGGCTTCCAGGACTTTTTCGGTGGGGATGTTGCCGATGAGTTCATCCTGGGCGAACGGGCAGCCGCCGAGGCCGCCGATGGCGGAATCGAAGCGGCGAATGCCGGCGTCGTAGGCGGCGAGGACTTTGTCCACCGCTTCCGAGGGGCGGCTGTGCAGGTGAACGCCAATGTCGAGGTAGTCGTACTGGGCGAGCACAGCGGAGACCAGCGCGCGAATCTGTTCCGGAGTGGCGAGGCCGACGGTGTCGGCGAGGGAGATGGAGCGCGCGCCGGTCTTTTCGATCAGGTCCACGGCCTCGAGAACCTCCTCGGCACTCCATGGATCGTTGTACGGATTGCCGAACGCCATCGAGATATACACGACGACGGCGAGTCCGGCGTTGTCGGCCTTCTCCTTGATAGTCTCCAGCGTGTCGTAGGCGTCTTCCAGCGTCTGGTTTTGGTTCTTCTGAAGAAACGTGGGCGAGACCGAGTATGGAAAACCCAGAGTGTGCACGGCCTCGGTGGCGACGGCGCGCTCGGCGCCTTTTTCGTTCACCACGATGCCGATGATCTCGACATCGTCGGGCGGGTCGATCTGCTTCAGCACCTCTTCCGAGTCGGCCATCTGCGGCACGGCCTTGGGAGAGACAAACGACACGGCGTCAATGTGCTTGAATCCGGCGCCGATCAGCGCGCGCAGGTAGGCGGCTTTGACCTGGGCGGGGATCTGGCCCTTGAGGCCTTGCCAGGCATCGCGGGGACATTCGATGAGTTTCAGGTTATCGGTCATCGGTTGTCGGTGAAACACCAATTTGCCGCGGATTAACGATCACATTCCCGCTCTGTTCGGCGCGGCGCCTTCCGCGGCGAGCAACTCTTGCTTCCGCTTCAGTCCCCAGCGATAACCGCCTAGCGTCCCGTCGCCGCGCACCACGCGATGGCACGGAACAATTACCGCCACCGGGTTCGACGCGATCGCGCGCGCCACCGCCCGCACAGACTTGGGCTGCTTCATCGCCTGCGCGATCTGTGCGTAGCTGCGGGTCTCGCCCCTGGGAATGCGCCGCAGTGTCTCCCAGACCTTGGCTTGGAACGCGGTGCCGCGAATATCGAGCGCGATGTCGGGATGCGCATCGCTGCCCTGCACGCAAGCCATTACGCTCTGCACTGTCGCGGCGAGCCCAAAGGCATCTTCGCGTACTGACGACAGCGGGAATTCGCCGCGCAACTCGGCAACCAGCTCCGAGTCGGAATCGCCGAGCCGGACAGCGCAGACGCCGCGTTCGGTCGCCGCTACCAGCACGCGGCCGACCAAGGAACCCGTAATCGCGTAGCGAATCTCGGTCCCCGCGCCGCCGCTGCGATAAGCGCCCGGCGTCATACCCAGTTGTCCCGCCGCGTGTTCGTATAACCGGCTGCTGGAACCGTATCCGACGGCGTACATGGCGGAGGTCACGTCGTCGCCGCTCTTGAGCCGCGATTTCAAGCTCAGCAGGCGGCGCACTCGCGCATACTGCAGCGGCGACACGCCCAGCACGCGTTTGAACGTGCGTTGCAGGTGGAACGCGCTCAGACCCGCTTCGCGGCTGAGGGCGGCCAGATTCACCGGCTCTTCGAGGTGCGCGTCAATGTAGCGGCAGACGTGCTGCACCAGGTCCGCTTGCGGGTCGCGGAACCGGTTCTCTTGCGGGCGGCAGCGGCGGCAGGCGCGGAACCCGGCGCGCTCGGCGGCCTCAGGCCCGGGGAAAAAACTGACTTGCTCGCGGCGCGGGCGGCGCGAGGCGCACGTCGGGCGGCAATACACCCCGGTGGAGCGCACCCCGTACACGAACAGGTGCTGGAAGCGGCGGTCGCGCTGCAGCACCGCCTGCCAAAATTCCTGCGGGCCGATGTGGTTGGGCATCTTTTCCATGACGTTCACCATGAAGAAGATTACGCGCGCGCACCCAACGTCGCTATCCGATTCTTGCGGGCAAACTACAGAGTTCAAGCCAAGCGGGGCCACCAGTTTAGGGTCGGTGCAGCGGCGACGGGTTTTGGCGGGCCGGCATGATGGGCGGCAGGACCGGTCGTGCCGTGCCGAGTTCCATGTGGCGCGACAACTCGCGCAACATGGCCGGGAGTTCCTCGTCCCAGAATGCCCAACTGTGGCTACCGGGCGCTTCTTCATATGTGTACGCGATGTTGCGCCGTTGCAAGAGGGCAACGAACTCCCGATTGCTCTCGAGCCGACGATCCCCGATTCCGCAGGTGATCCAAAAGTAAGGCAGGTCCGCCGGGTCAGTTTTTTCCGCCAAGGCGAAGACATCGTTAGCCGTGCGCGTCGCGCCGCGGGGCGGGCCATAGATTTCGAGCGCTTGCCGGTCGTACTTCTCGCCTGCGCGAAGCTTGAGGTCGGGATCGTGGGCGACGCTCTGCACGCCGCTGAAGCTGCCGGCGAAAACGAACAGGTTGGGGTACTTGAGAGCGAACTTCATGGCGCCATAGCCGCCCATGGAGAGGCCGCCGATAGCGCGGGCATGGCGTGTGGCGATGGTGCGGTATGTCTTGTCGATTTCCGCAAGCAGGTCTTTGAAAATGTAATCCTCGAAGCGGTCCCGCGGGTTGGCGGACGAATTCGTGTACCAGGAGTCGCCGGCGTCGGGCATGACGATAATCAACCGTAGCGGGGCCGCATATTCCTCGAGATGGGTCTTGGTGTCCCAATCGAGATAGCTGCCGATCAGCCCGTGTAGCAGGTAAAGAACGGGATAGCGGCGCGCGCCGCGGTCGTAGCCCGCGGGGAGGATGATGCGGTACTTCATCGTCCGCCCCAGCGAAGCACTCTGGAAGGTGGCGTCGCGGATGGTTGCCTGCGGTGCGGCAGGCAGTTGCGAATGCGTCCGCGGAATCGTGCCCACCTGGGCAAGCGCGGAGCTAATCCCAATGCAAATCAGGATCAGCAGGATGATGGAATGCGTCGCGCGAGAGCGAAAACCCCCACCCTGTCTCGCCAAAACCGGGCGAGACAAGGGTGGGGCAACCGCATTCGCGTGAAGTCTTTTCATCAGCTCGCTATTTTTTTTCTGGCTGACTCGGCCCGTAGTTCGGCCGCTGGAAAGGCTCGCGCGCCTGCGGCGGGAACGACAGCGGCCCTCCCGCGAACAGGTACGGCATGTCTTCCAGGCGTTTGCTGCCATCGTGCACCAGGAATTGGCGGCGCTTGTCGGAAGCCGTATGGCTCCACAGGCTGACGCCGGCATAGGCGCCGTCTTTTCTGAGGACGTAGTACTGCATGTCGACGTACCGGAGCTTGGCGGGATTGTGCCGATAGTTGCGGGCGATGCGTTTCAGCGCGTCCAGCCCAGCCTCTCGCGGCGTCATGCCGTGCCGCATGTTTTCCACGATGGTGTGCGCACCCGCCACCCGGATGTTCTCTTCCCCGCTGCCCGTCGCGCCCGCCGAACCCACGTCCTGATCGGTGAAGCTGCCCGCGCCGATGATCGGCGAATCGCCGCAGCGCCCGGGAATCTTCCACGCCAGCCCGCAGGTCGTCGTCATGCCCGACATCTCGCCTTTCGGCGTGACCGCGGAACAATGAATCGTGCCATGCGTCGGGAAGAGCACGCGATCGATGCAGTGCCCGCGCCACTCCAGCGGGATCGCCAGCTCGGCTGCCAGTTCCTCCAGTTCCCTTCTTTTCTGCTCCCACCACTGCGCGCTGGGTGGCGGAGGCGGTTGCAGATCGGGTGGGACCCTGTAATTCGGATCCGACAAGCCCGGCCCCCACCAACTATCGCGATGACTCTCCTTCCACAACAACCACGCCTTGCGTGACCGCTCGGTGAGCAACTCATCCTTGGGAAAGCCCATGGCGCGCGCGAAGCGGTCGGCGCCTTCGCCCACCAGCATCACGTGCGCGGTGTGTTGCATCACCGCCTGCGCCAGCAGCGAAGCATTTTTCGTCCAACGAACGCCGCCCACCGCGCCGGCGCGCCGCGTCGGTCCATGCATGCAGCAGGAGTCGAGTTCGACCCCGCCTTCCTCGTTGGGCAGACCGCCGAGCCCGACAGAATCGTCGTTGGGATCGTCCTCCTGGGTCTTGCCGACAGCGATCACCGCATCCAGCGTGTCGCCGCCCTCGAGCAGCATCTGGTAGCCCTTGTCCATGCCGTTCCACCCATTGCGGCTGGAGATCATCACCGGCTTGCTGGGCGGACCGCCGACCGCGGAGGCCTCCCGCTTCGCATCGGCGGCGCGGCCGTCTTTCTGGTTGATATCTTGCGCTTCGAGGGTCAGGCCGAGCGAGGCGAGCGTGGCAGTAGTGAGGAAATTGCGACGGTCCATGGCCATGGGGTGCTCCGGAGTTGGAGTCGAAACGGGATAGAATAGCAAAGCTGTCAGCTAAAGAGCTCGCGATGCAATTGCTCCCAAGGGACGGTCACAGCTTTGCCCGCTTTCAGATCTCCGATCCTGCGAGCGACTTCGTCATCCCAAGCCTCTTGCACAGCCTCATCCGTAACTTCAAGACTGTCGAGCAGGGTATGGGCTAATGCAGCGCGCTCGTCAACAGAGAGTGCGAGCGCCCGTTTCAGAAGATCGGAAATTTCTGGACTCATGGCTTTATTCTACCCCGCGCTATGGCTCTCAGTTATCAGCTCTCAGCCGGTGGTAGTGGGTCAGTTTGATTTGTGCTGGCGTAGCTCGCCGTGTCTACTCACTTGGAAAGCAGTGATTCCGCAAATTTTCCCCAAACGCGGTTCTCTTCCTGCTCTTCCACGCTCAGTGAATCGTAGTAGCTGCTGATGTTTTGCGAGATGCGTCCTTGTTCGGACGCAAGCTGTCGCTCTTGAATCACGTCCATGCATTCATCATCCCACGAATCCGGGTCGATAGGCTTCAATTTCGAACCGACCTGTCACCGTCAGGTCCGTCGTCCGGAAAAAAGTCCGCTTCGTGCCGGTCACCACGCAAGAAAAACCCCCGGCCAGTCATGCTGTTCGGGGGCTGAGAGCCGATAGCTGAGAGCTGCCAGCTATCCCGCTTTTTTCCCTTCCGTATTCTGATCGGCACGGAAGCGCAGCACCGCCGCCACACCTCCCGCCTTAACCAAGTCGGGATGATCGGGAATGTGGATGATTTCAATTCCCTTGCGCATCGCAATCCTGATCAGCGCGTCGGACACATCCTCCAACTCGATCGTCCCGCGCCCGCACACGGCGCACTCCTTCACGCTGTGGCTGTCAATGTGGCCGCAATTCCCGCACTGCACCGCCGGCGCCGCGAAATTCCGCGCCAGCAGCAGGGTTTGCACCTCCCCGGTTTCCAGCGCTTGCAGCACACGGCGCAGTCCGACGGCGCCGCGTCCGTTGCGCTGCGCCCCACCTACGGCTTCCCGCACCAGGCCGGCCCGGCGATTGGCGCGGAATTCGTTGTACAGCGCCTCGCCCGCTTCCCGCACCTGCCCGATCGTGACGCCGGCGGGATCGATGGCAAATCGCCCGACGAAGCGCTGCCGGACGTACGGGTGCATGTACGGCTCGAACTCCGGCCAGTTCTCGTCGCGGCAACCGACCAGAAAACGATCGTAGCCGCTCTCCTGGAATTCCCGCATCCTTTCGGCCAGGCGCTTGTACCAGTGCATCGCCTCGTGTTCGACGTGGCGCTCGGTGTGACCCGCGTCGTAACCGGCGAAGCCATCGCTGCGCCCGCGCCGCGGCAGCTCATTGGTTAGTTTTTCGCGCTCGTGGATTTCGTCCATCCAGAGCTCGAAAAAGTGCGCCTTGCTCTTGTCTGCCACCACGATCAGCAACCGCGGCAGCACGTCGGCAATGGCGGTCAGCGGTCGCAGGTGGAACCTCCGGTGGAGGACCAAGGTCGTCTCGCTCAGCCGCGGCGGCAAATCGTATTCCCGCCAGAAATTGTCCTTGCCGGAGGCAAACACCACCTTGGCGCGGCCGCCGTTTCCGTGCAGGTGCTCGGCCATGCTGAGGATTTTTTCCAGATCCTGCCGCGCGCCCCCATTCTTGCCGTTCTTTTCGGCTTCACGCAGGGCGTTGCGCACCAGATCCTTCACCAGGATCAGTTCCTCGCGGTGGGACTTGTCTTTGGGAGTGGACGGTTGATAGTAGAAACTCAGGGCACATCCTTCCTGGGACTCGAAACCCGATAGCTCACGGATGTTTTCACGCGTGATCATGCACTGCTCCCGAGTGCCAAAGATGGCGAATTATGCGATTTTGGATTGCTGGAAAAACTCGTTCTTGAATTCATGGGGGACCACCAGGCTCACGCGCAAGTGCTCGCGCGCATGGGCAATGGAAACGCGCACCTGCTCAACCGGCCGGCTGGTGATGACGGCGATCTCGTCGGGCAAAAATCCTTCGATCGCGTAGAGGAGGAAGGCTTCCCGATCCTGCGACATGGCGCTCAGCAACGCCATCTCCACCTGGTTGACCATCTCGTCGCTGGCGGCGGTCGCCTCCGGGGTCGCCAGGGTGGTGTCGGCGATGAGATCGCGATTGATCACCGCCTCGTCGGGCTGATGGAACTGCATCTGCAACTCGTCCACGTCCTGGACATTGGTCTGGCGATAAGCGCCGTCCAGCGGCACGGAAGGCACGGCTTCGCCGCTCGGCCTCGCAACCACGTCAATCGCGCGGATCGCCAGCCGGTAGAGCCACGGCTCCAGGCTGACCAGCTCCGGCTTATCCTGCCCGTTGCCGAGAGCGTTGGCCACCGCTTCGTCCACTACCTCTTCGGGGCTGACCTGCTCGCGCCGCAGTTGACCGATGCTCTCGCGGAAGCGTAGCTCGCGTTCCACGAAGCGGTACAGCCGCTCCAGATTCGCGTTGATGTAGGTGGAGATGTCCTCGCCGGAGATGGTGGCCGGCTGCACTGCGGCGATCGTCTGCTCGAACGGCACCTGCGACTGCTCGCGAGGTCTTCCGACCCGCCGCCGCCGCGCCCATTTGTGTTGATTGCGCAGCATGTCCTTGTGCTTGGTGAGCTGCTCCACGAGCTGCTCGAAGGCGGCCTTGATCGCCGCCGTGGGCGTCAGTCCGCTCTCCTTGGCCGCCAACTGCCCCGAGGGCAGCCGCAGGTTCAGCGACACCAAAGGACCCTCGCGTACATTGTTTTCCTCAATGATTGCGTGCAGATGCACCAGTTCCGGGCGGAAGACCTGCAGCCGCTTCTCCGCTTTTTGGATTTGCTGGTTGAATTCTCGTTCCAGGTCGGGAGTTTTGGAAACCTTGTAGCTGATGTGGACATTCATGCTGAGCCTCGTCCACAGGCTTGAGCACCTGTGCGCCCAGAGCTTGTACTGGCCGAATTTTACACCTTACAGACTAGAGGCAAGCAAACAGTCAAGCGTTGTATGCACCGATTTGCGGCATCAAACGTGCTAGCGTGGGAACGGCCGAATCCCGGAATGGACTGGCAACAAAATATTTTTTGCTTGACTTGCCACGCCGAGCGCGCCCCGCGCAACTCGCTACACCGCCACCGTAACCGAGGTCTCCGTGCGCGTCACCGGCCGATACAGCGTATCTCTCTCCACCGGCTCGCGCCCGGCTTCCTGGATCAGCCGGATGAGTTCCTGCCGGCGCAGACCCTGCGGCGTCGTCGCTCCCGCATCGTGATAGATCTTTTCTTCGATGACCGTGCCGTCCAGGTCGTCGGCCCCAAATCGCTGCGCGATCTGCGCGACCTTCGGCGTCATCATCTGCCAGTACGCCTTGATGTGCGGAAAGTTGTCCAGCACCAGCCGCGCGCTGGCAATGCTCTTGATGTCCGCGAACCCGGTGGTCGTCATCAGGTGCCGCAGGGGCGTGTTCGCCGGGTGAAACGCCAGGGGGATGAAAGTCTGGAAGCCGCCGGTCTCGTCCTGCAGCCCGCGCAGTTTCAGCAGGTGGTCAACCCGGTCCTCGTCGTTCTCGATGTGCCCGTAGAGCATGGTCGCATTCGATTTCAGCCCCAACTGGTGCGCCAGCCGCGCGGTATCGATCCACTGCTGGCCATCAATCTTGTGGTCGCAGATGATGTGGCGCACGCGCTCGGCAAAAATCTCCGCGCCGCCCCCGGGCAGCGAATCCACCCCGGCCGACTTCAGCTTCAGCAGCGTGTCCCGAATGCTGAGCTTCGCGATCTTCGCCAAAAACGCGATCTCCACCATGGTGAACGCCTTGATGTGCACCGCGGGAAAGCGCTCTTTGAGGCCGGAGATCAGGTCGAGGAAGTACTGAAACGGCAGCTCAGGATGCAGCCCGCCGACAATGTGAAATTCGGTCACGGCGTCGCTGTAGCCGGCGCCGGCGGTCTGGTACGCTTCTTCCAGCGCCATGGTGTAAGCGCCGGGCGCGTCCTTCTTGCGGCCGAACGCGCACAGCCGGCACGCCGCCACGCACACGTTGGTCGGATTGATGTGCCGGTTGACGTTGAAGTACGTCTTGTCCCCGTGCATCCGCTCGCGCACGTGATTCGCCAGCCATCCGACGGCGAGGATGTCGTGGGACGCGTATAGCGCGAGCGCGTCCTCTGCCTCCAGCCGCTGCTGCGCGAGAACTTTGTCGGCGACCGGCTTCAGCCGCGCATCGTCGGTTTGGAATTCATGTCTGGCGGACATAAAACATTTCGATGATACCGCAGGGACTTGGACGTCCGATATGGCCCCGCTATCTCTCAGTCATCGCTCGTCTCGTTGGGATGAACCGCTCGCACAACTCGTCGAGACTTATTCCACTTCGGCTAAAACTTGCCGCCGGCGGCCAACGAACCGTGGTCTTTGTAATTGGCCAAATCTGTGTCAGCAACCGTCCCCATGGCCCTCGTTTGAGATGCACTGTCGTCCTGACTTGCTCAAACCCAGGTCTTTTCCTGGTTGTAAGAATCTGGATGGCTAAACGCCCAACTCCGAAGGTGGAGACGTATCCTCCACTGAACGGGCTTGCATGCCTTGGATCACAGAAAAGCTTCCTACCTTCACCAGACAGTGGCGAATCGCCGGAGAGACGACCGATCCAAATTGTCGTGTCAGCCGGAATAGAAATCGATTGAACAAGTTCTTGTCTGTCCTCGCCAGAGTAAAACCAATCCTTAGTTGGGTTCGTGCACTCGAACACCATGGCCGTCTTAAGGCTCCATATTGACATCAGCCACTGATCAGCGTGATTGAGTCGAATACTGAGATCGGCTACCAAAGGTCCGATGATTCGTCTTACCAAACTTTCCAGTTCGCTCATCCACCCGTTATTGCAGCTGGAACAAACATATTTGACTTTTATTTCACTACCGCGCCACAACTTCGGGAGACGTTCGGGTCCAAGCTGCGCCTCGATGTGGGTTTGCTGCTGCCGTCCGACAACGGATCTCAAAATCCAGCGTGGCCACGCGTGTTCACCAGTTATGACTGTCCCATTACAGAATATGCATGTTCTCATCGGATTACTCCGGCCGTTTCGTCTCAACTGCGCCAGAACGAATCCGCCGTCACAAACCCCAGGAACACCATCGAAATCACGCCGTTCATGGTAAAGAACGCCGCATTCAATCGCGACAAATCGTTCGCCGATACCAGCGAATGCTCATACGCGAGCAGCACCCCAACCACCACCACGCCCGCAATCGCAATCGCTCCCAGGCTGAACACATAAACCAAAACGCCCAGTAGCGTCAGGGTCAACACATGGAAAAACCGCGCGATCCACAGCGAGCGCGCAATCCCGAAAAAGCGCGGCACCGAATGCAGCCCCGACTGGCAATCGAATTCGTAATCCTGGCAGGCGTACAGCACGTCGAATCCGCCGCCCCAAAACGTTACCGCTGCCGTGAGAATCAAAATTCTTGGATCAAGCGACCCCCGCACTGCCACCCATCCCGCCGCCGGCGCCAGGCCCATGGCGAATCCCAACACCACGTGCGACCAGCGCGTGAAGCGCTTGGTGTACGAGTACAGGAGAATGACTCCCAGCGCGATCGGCGACAGATACAGCGCCAGCCGGTTCAACTCCGCCGCCGCCAATACCAGCAGCAAACTCGAAACGACGACAAATGCCGCCACAAAATGCCGCGTCAGCGTTCCGGTCGGCAACGCCCGCATGCGCGTCCGCGGATTGGCGGCGTCGAAAGAATGATCGGCAAGCCGGTTGAATGACATGGCAGCCGCGCGCGCCGCCACCAGGGCCACGGCGATCCACAGCAATTGTCGCGGTGCGGGTATGCCGCGCGCCGCCAGCACGGCGCCAGTCAGGCCGAACGGGAGCGTCAGCACGGAGTGCTCCCACTTGATCATCTCCAGCGTCGTTCCCAGGCTGCGCAGAATAGGCACGGACGAAATTCTAAAGGTCGGTCGGTCTTGTGGTCTATCGGTCTGTCGGTCTGTCAGTCAGTCGGTCTATCAGTCCGTCGGTCTGTCGTTCGCCTGGCACCCCTTCTTCCCACTGGCGGACCGAGTGACCGATCGACCGAAAGACCGATCGACCATTTATTTCCGCCGCCGTTTCATCCGCACGTCGAACGACAGCACCCCGTACTGGTCGCGCGTCGCGAGTATGGACAGATTGCGGCTGTAGTTATATTCCACCTGGATGATCTGCTGCCCGGAGTGCGTGATGTCGGTGACGTAGGTGACGGTGAAGTCGCGCGAGACCTGCTGCTCGATGGTCAGCCGCGCGTTCGGGTCGAGCGCCTCCGAGCCCGCCACCTCCGGCGAAATCTTGATGCGGCTCACCCCGAATAGCCGCTGCATGCGCGTGCTGCCGGCCGAATTCAGCGCCTGGCTGAGAATGGCGCTGGAGGCCGACTCGGTGAAGCTCGGGTTCGCTTCCGTCGCCATCACCGCCTCCTCGCGCGTGCGCCCAAACGCCAGCAGCGCGATGATGTCCGAGGTTGGCAGCGGCGGATCGGAGCGATACGTCGTGCTCAGCCGGTCCAGCGGCCCGTGGAAGCCGAGCGTAATGTCGTAATCGCGGACCCGCGTCGTCGCCTCCACATCCAGCGCCGGCTCGATGCGCACCGGGTTGCTGAACGTAATATCGCCGCGCTCCAGTTGATAGTTCGTTCCATTGAGCGTGACCTGCCCCTCGGTGACATTGACTTTTCCCAGCAGGATCGGCCGGCTTGCCGTGCCACGCAGGTTCAAGTCAACGCCGCCCGTCAGCCGCGCCAGCGAGGTCTGCACCTGCAACTCCGGCGTCGAGACCACGTGCACCGCCAGCCGCACGTTGTTCAGCGGCGACCGTGGATTGGGCGCCTCCGGCGCCTGCCGCGCCCGCGCGATGGCCAGTCCCAGGTCGAATTGCGGCGTCATGCCGAAGCGCGTCACCGTCACCGTCCCGGTTAACGTCGAACTGCTCGTCGTTCCGCTCAGCCGCAGATCGCAATCCAGCACCGTACTCACGCCCTGCGGGTAACGCAGCCGGATGCTCCTGCCCTGCCCCGTCAGGTTGAACGCCAGCCCGTTGGCGTAGCTGACAAACCCTCCCAACGTCAGTGCCCCGCCCCCGCTGGTCGCGGTCAGCGACTGAATCTGCATCCGGTCCTGGTTGAAGACGATTTCGCCATTGATATCGCTCAGCCCGTTCGGGAAATTGACGTGTGTCAGCGTCGCGCGGTTGAACTTTGCCCGCCCGAACAGCACCGGGCGGGTCATGTCGCCGTGCGCGTTGATGTTGAACTCCACCATGCCGCCGGCGTGCAGCGCGGGGTTCCAGATTTGCAGCAGCTTGAGGTGCACGTTGCCCTCCGCGCGCAGGTCGAGCGCCCGCGCTCCGCTCAGCGAAATCGTGCCTGTCGCCGTCATCTGCGTGTTCTCTTCTCCGACGAGGCGGAACCGCTCCAGCGTGACCACCTGACTGGCGAACTTGAAGCGCAACGGCCCATCGTTGTGCAGGCGCACGTTCTCCATCTCGGCGGAGAACTCGCCGATGTCGCCGGTGATGGTGAGCAGCCGCGGTTGCCGCAGCGGTCCCGCCAGCGTCACCGTGCCCGTGATCGAAGAGTGGCCTGTGACCCGGCCTTGCAGCAACCCACGAAGCAGCGCGTCCAAGTCAAGCCGCGTGAAGCGCAGCGCCAGCTCGGCGGGGAAATCGCCGTGCATGTTGACCGTGCCCTCGAGCATGAATTCCGCCGCCGGGCGGTCCGATCGCGCCGTGATTTTCATTACGCCCGCGCTGGTTACCGCCTTGGCGTCCAGGTTCTTCATCCGCTCTTGATTGAGCGCCACGTCGCGGAGGTGCAGGTCGGCGTCGACCACCGGGTGCGAGGTCGTTCCCGACCCGCGCGCCTCGAAGTCCAGCATCCCCGCCACCGACAGCCGCGGAAACTGCAGTTGCTTGAACTGTGCCAGGCTGAAGTTGCTGCCCCGCAGGTGGAAGCGGAACGCCGTGCTCTTCAGGTTGTACGCGGCGGCGCCGGTGACGCGCGCCCCGTTATGCGCGATGACCAGGTTGGAAAGCTGCGCCTCTTGGTGCGCGAAGACCACGTCTGCGCCGACGTTGGCGTAAGCCTCGCCTTCCAGCGTCGCATTCGTGATCCGCAGGCGCCCTGAGCCGATGGGATCGTCGGCCGTGCCTTTCACCCGTACCGAAGCCGTCGTCAAGCCCGTCAGCGGATAGTCGAATCCGAAAATTCCCTGCAGATCGTTGACCTGGAAATTGCGGATTTCCGCGCTCAGCGTCAGCGGCAGCGTCGTTCTGAACTCACCTTTATCCAGCGCGGTGGAGAAGGTAAACGACAGGTTCTCCGTGCCGCGGCGTAGCCGCGCATCGTTGAGCGCGAGCTGGCTTGGCGAATACTGCAGCTGGGCAGTGAACGAATCGAAGTGCGCCAGCCGCGCCGGCGCCGACGCCTGCTTGACGCTTGCCAGCCGCTGCAGCGGCGCCGGCAGGGTGAAATCCGCCAGCGTAACTTCTCCCGTCAGTTGCGGTGCGGCCACCGTGCCCTTCAGCGTGCCGGCGAACGTTGCGCGTCCGGTCACGCCTTCGGGCAGCCGCGTCGCGCCGCTCAGCGACGTCAGCAGCGCATCCAGGTCGCGCAGGCTGCCGACCTTGAGCGCCACCCGTACATCGTTGCTGCGCGCCATCGTGCCCGACGCTTCCAGCGTCAGCGAGCGCGCGCTCGCGTTCAACTCCACCAGATCGAGCGCCAGCGTGTCGATGGCGTAGCTGCCGCGGATCGTCGCCCTCACCGGAAGCTGCTGCGGCGTCGCCTGCACCGGCGTCACCTGCACGTCGAAGCGCGCGTGCGAATGGGCCGGCGACCCGCGAAACGCCACGTCCATGGCGCCGCCGGCCGACCCCACCGGATTCAACTTGGCCACCGGCAGGGTGCGCGTCGAGATGGCCGTCGCGATCCGCGACACCGACAAGTCCTGCAGCCGCAGGTGCGCCACGCCGTCCGCCGCCGGCGACACCAGCCCCGCACGCGCGCCTGGCGTCAGCGCGCTCGTCCAGTTGCGGACTTCCAGGTTGCCCGTGACGTTCCCACCGAGCGCATGCGCGAACAGGTGCGGAACGGTGAGCGTGTTGTGCTCGGACTTGAATTCCGCGCCGCCGTCGAGACCGGAAATGCGGATCGACGGATCGCGATATTCCAGGTTCTCCATCCGTACCTTGCCCGACGTTGTGAAGTCCTCGGCGCTGAACGCGCTGCTGCCCTTCACTTCCAGCACGCCGCCCCGCAACTGCGCCAGTCGCGTGAGATCGCCGATCTGCGCCAGGTCGAATCGTGCCTGGTAATTCATCGTCACGCGCGGGTGGTTAAAATCGTCCACCCGGCCGGCCGCATCCACCGACGAATTCCCCGTGCTCAGCTTTACCGACTTCACCTCGAGCTGGTTGCGCGCCAGGCTGAAGGTCGCCGCCACCGACGAATCGAACGGCTTGTAGTCGCCGTACGCCAGCCGGATCGTCCCCGCGCTGAAGCTGCCGTCGTAGCGCTGCGCCGCCATCGCGTACGACATCTGGGCCTGCAAGTCTCGCGCGGATAAATCAAGCGGCACGCGCTTGTCATTGATTAGAAGCACGCCGTCGCGCACTTCCACCCTGTCAGCCTGCAGCGCAAACAGCGGCTGCAGCGGCGACCCGCTCCGCTCCGCCTTCGGGGTCGGCTGATTCGTACTGCCGTCCGGATGAACGATGAGGTGAATCGCCGGCCGATCCAGCTCCAAATACCGCAGCCCGATCTTTCTTCCCGCCACCGACAAAATTTTCAGTTGCAGCGCCACTCGGTCGACGTGCGCGTACGGCGCCTCATTCGGCCCTTCCAGGCAATGAATGGTGAGGTCATCGGCGACCAGCGACAGCTTGCCGACCTTCCACTCTATCTTCCCCAATTCGACCCGCCCGCCGGTGACGCTCTCCAGCCGGGCCACCAGCCGCCCGCGCACGTAGTCGTTAAATTGCGCGCTGGTGAGATACCACGCCGCGCCGGCCACCATCGCCAGGATCGCGATTCCCACCATCGCCGGCCACAGCAAGCGGCGCGTAACTGGTGCGTCTTCCGTCATCGCCGCTCCGCCGGGATCCCCGGCAAGCGCGGTGTTTGCGCTTGCTGGGGTGAGCCTGCCGTGCTATTTCCGGGCGGCGGGGGCAGCGCCGAAGGCTGGATGTGGATCTCGCTCTGCTGCCGCAAGTCGCGCAGCAAGTCCGCCAGTTGCGTATCCATCAGTTCCTGCGACAGGATCTCCTCGATCTGCCTAGACACCTCCACCAGTGGCACCTCCTTCGCGCCCTTCTGCTTGAGTTGCGGCAGCAGCTTGTCGCGGTAGTATTCCTCGATGCTCCGCCGGTTCACGTGCACCGTCGGACGCAGCCGCACGTCAATGAAACGCAAAATCTCCAGTTCGTCGGTGATGCGTTCGTCCACTTCGCTCTGGGTCAGCCCATAGCGCCGCAGCGCCGCTTGCCAGCCCGCGTCATCGGCGGCGCCCGGAATCTGCTTGCGGATCTCCTGCATGCGTTTGTGCAGTTCCTCTTCCCCGATCGGCTTGAGCTGGAAGGTGCGGATCTGTTGCCGCAGCAGTTCCTGGTCAATCAGCCGCTCCAGCGTCCCGCGCGCCGCCTCGGGTGTGAACTGCGGCTCCTTCCGATCGAGAAGCGCCTCGCAGCGCAACGCCACGTCCCAATCGCTTTGCAGGATCGGTTGCCCGTTCACCGTCGCCACAATGCGGTCGATGACCACCTGTCCCGCCGACGCGCCCGCGCTGCCCAGCAACAGCAGGACGACTTGGAGGGCGCGCCGCATCAGAACGTCTGCCCGATGCTGAAGATGAAATTGAAGCGCTTCGCGGTTTGCGAGTGGAAGGGCGCGAAGTTGTTGCTTGCGTCCGGGTACACGCCGAACACCGGCGGATTGAAGTTGTAACCGAAATCCAGCCGCGCCGGGCCGATCGGCGTCCGATAGCGGATTCCCCCGCCCACCGCGTGCGAAATGTAATTGAAGTCGCACCGCTTGGCCGTGCTCGCCTGGGTGCACAAGCCGGGGTGCGGCTGCGACCATTTCAACAGGCTGTTGAACAAGTCGTGCGGCGTCGCGAAAACGTTGCCCGCATCGTGAAAGATGACGAACCCCATGTTGTTGCCGAGCCAGGGCAGCGCCACGGTCGGCGTGCGCAACTCGAAGCTGTTCACCACCATGGCATCCCCTCCCAGCGGCTCGCCGGTGGTAAGGTCGCGAGGGCCCGCCTGGTTGATGGAGAACCCGCGCAGTGAGTTCCCGCCGCCGGCGAAGAACCGCTCCGGCAGCGGCAACAGGTCCGTCGGCCCGAACGTCTGCGCCAGACCCACTCGCAGATTTCGCGCAAACACCCACCGCCGCTTACGAAAAGGATGATACGTCGTGTTTTGTCCCAGGAAACGCCCGAACGTCGCTTCCGACCCAAACACTCGTGCCGCGATTCCCGTGTCGAAGGTATTGTAATTTCCGTTATGGGTGTCAATCGGGTCGTCCCGCCGGTCGCGGATATAGGTCAGGCTCGGAATGCCCACCCGCACCGGCTGCGAGAACAGCGGTACCAGGCTGGGCGATATCAACAGGTCGGTGGCGCGCACCCGGCGGTACGTCAGCCGGTATAGCAGGCTGGTCGCCCGGCTGACAATCTGCTCCAACTGCATGGAACCTTCCAGCCGCTGCGAGGTAAACGTGCGCACATCGAGGGAGTTGTCGTAGAACGCGCTCATCGTCAAGCGCAAATTGTTGGTCGCCAGAAAGCGCGGCGCGTCGTAGATGGCCAGCGCCCGCTGTTCCAGCCGGCCCACGTGCGAGCTGAAGCTGAGGGTGTGCGCCCGCCCGCCGAAGTCGATGCGCGTCACGTCGAAGCTGACGCGCGGGCTCACCCCGGTGGTGCCCTGCGGAATCTCCCGTGTACCAAACGCGCCGCTCTGCACCTCAATGCCGAAGCCATAGGTGAAATTCCACCGTCGCGCTTCCTCGAATTGCAGGAACACGTCCTTGTAGCGCGACTGCCCGTCCGGGTTCTGCACCGCCATGTTGACGGCATTGAACACGCCCAGGTCGTACAGCCGCCGCTGCGTGTCCAGCATTCCCGACTGGCTCAGCGGATCCTTCGGCTTGATCTGGTACTGCCGCTTGGCGATGCCCGGTTTCGTGTAATGCAGGCCCGAGTCGATGATCCGGTCCACGAATACCTGCGGCCCTTCCTGGATGACGTAGCTGACGGTTTCTCGCGTCGCATCGCCTTCCACCGGCTTTTCCGACGCCGTAAACGTCGCGTCGGGAAAGCCGTGGTTGAAGTAGTAATTCAGGATCGTATCGCGGTCCTGGGCGACGTTGGTTTCCGAATACGGCTGCCCTTCCACCGTGGTCAGCAACGGCCGGAGTTGGTCTTCCGCGATCACCGCCGTGCCGGCGATCGCCAGCGACGAAACCAGCGTCTGCGGCCCCTCTTCAATTTTGATGAACACCGCCATCCGCCCGGCCTGGCCGAGGTAGTCGTCCTGGAAGCTGCCGCTCACCTTGACGTGCTCGAACCCGTTGGCCAGGTAGAGATCGCGGATGTTATCCGCGTCGCGCGTGAGCAACTCCTGGCTGAACCGCCCATGCCGCATCAGCAGGCTCGTTGGCTGGATCGCCAAGCGTTCACGGATCAAGCCGCTCGCAAAGTACTTGTTGCCCTCGATATTAATGTTCGTGAGCTCGTGCTTCTGGCCCGCTGCGACGGTGTAGACGATCTCCACCTTCTGCGGCTGCCGCGGGTCGCGCCGATCGGCGTATTCCACTACGGCATCGAAGTAGCCCTGCGTCTGCAGGTAGTCGCGCAGGTTGCGCCGGCCCTCGTTGAGCAGATCGTCGTCCACCGCGTGCTCTTCATACACCGGAATGTACCGCCGCAACTTGCTCTCGCTGATTCCCGCCCCGGACACACTGATGTTCACCACCGGCCCGCGCACGATGCGGAACACGTAGTCCAGCGTGTTGTTCTCCGCCCGATACCGCCGGTCGGTGATCGAGATCTGCGCTTCCAGCCGCTCCATCTTGGAAAAGCGTTTGCGCAGCCGGGTCAGCGCCCGCGTGATGCGTTCGCTGTTCACCTTGTCACCAGGGTGCAGCTTGGCGATGCGCAGGATTTCCTCATCGCTCAGACCGGGGCTGCCGTCCACTATCACCCGGCCGATCCTCGCCAGCGGGCCCGGCGTCACGCTGAAATGCAAATTGATCTGCTGGAACTCGGGATGGCGCTCCTCGCTCACCGCGATCGCCGCCTGGTGGTAGCCATTGTCCGACAGCATGTTCTTCATCCGCTGCAGGCCCTGCTCAACCGCCGCCGGGCTGTACAGCTTCCCCAGTTCCAGCTTGCCGGCGTCGCGCAGTTGCGCCGCGCTCGGCCGCTTGGGCGCGCCCTGCACCGTGGTGGCTCCGATAAACAGGTTTTCCGTGGCCACAAACACCAGCGAGACTTCGTTCCGCGGGCTGCGCTGCGCCTCCACCTGCAGGTCGGCGAATCGCCCGGTGGCGTATAACGCGCGCATGGCGCGGCCCAGCTTCTGACGGTCCAGCGCCCCGCCAAGGTTCTGCGCCACCAGTTGTCGCAGATGCTCCGTCACCCGCGCGTCGGCCTGCAGGCCGCGGAACTCCACCTGCGCCACCGGCAATCCCTGGTAAGCGTTCGGGTTGCTTAGCGCGGCCACCGCCGACGAACTTGGGCCCGCGGGCGCAGGTGGGGCCGCGATCGCCGCCGGTTGCTCCTGAGCCCAGACGCACGCTACCGCGCAGACCAGGGCCAATACACCCAATCGGCGCCCCACATCTGCCCGCTTGTGGCGGATGTGGGTCTTCGACAATGCCATGCCTGATATCAAAGGGCTGTCTGGGTCTCTGTTTCGATGAGCTCCGGCTGGAATTCTGTTGCTCTGCTTCGGCCCCGAGCTCAGCATGATCGCCACTTATAATACTGTGTGAACCTAGCAGGACCAGCAATGTCGTTGACTCCCGAGGAACGCTATTCTCGCCAGGTGTTGTTCCACGCCATCGGCGATGCGGGTCAGCAGCGCCTGCGCCAGTCGCGCGTCGCCATCGTCGGCTGCGGCGCCACCGGCTCCACCGTGGCCGGATTGCTGGCGCGCGCCGGCGTCGGAACCCTACGCATCATCGACCGCGATTACGTCGAGCCCAGCAATCTCCAGCGCCAGGCCCTCTTCGACGAGGCCGACGCCGCTGAATCTTTGCCCAAATCGATTGCCGCCGCCCGCAAGATCGCGGCCTTCAACTCCGATATCGTCGTCGAACCCCACGTCGCCGACCTCACGCCCGCAAACATCGAGCAACTTCTCGCCGGCGCGCAGCTCATTCTCGACGGCACCGACAATTTCGAAACCCGTTACCTGATCAATGACTACGCCGTGCGCGAGCGCCTCCCGTGGATTTATGCCGCCGCCGTCGCCAGCTATGGCGTGACCATGAACGTGCTGCCCGGCGAGACCGCGTGCCTGGCCTGCGTCTTTCCCGAGTCGCCACACGGCAGCTTTGAGACCTGCGATACCGCCGGCATTCTGAATTCGGCGGCCACAACCGTCGCCGCCATCGAAGCCACGGAAGCTCTCAAGTGGTTGGTCGGCGCCACCCAGACCATGCGCACTACGCTGCTCTCCTTCGACCTGTGGCACAATCAGCGCTCCGAAATCGGGGTTCAGCGCGCGCGCGCCGATTGCCGCGCTTGCGGCGAGCGCGACTTCATCCACCTCGCCGGCAAGCAACGCCCGCACATCACCCTCTGCGGGCGGAATTCGGTGCAGATCCACGAGCGTCAGCGGCCCATCGACTTCGACGAAATCACCCTGCGCCTCCAACCGCACGGGACCGTGCGCCACAACGAGTTCGTCCTCAAGTTCTGGCGCGAACCCTACGAACTGACTCTTTTCCCCGACGGCCGCGCCATCATCAAGGGCACCACCGACACCGCCATCGCCCGCAGTCTCTACGCCCGCTTCGTCGGCTCGTAAGCGCAGGCTCCAGGCTGCAGGCTTTAGATCAGGCTTTAAGCCTCCGCTTTCCGTGTCTGCCTTGAGCCTTGTGCCCGAAGCCTGAAGCCTGTCTCCACAGCCTGCCGCCTGTCTTCTGATATTCTCACCTCTTCCGCGCAACGCGCGGAGCTGCCCATGAGCGATTCCACAACTAATCCTGCCGCTGCGGCCAGGCCGGAGCCTTCGCGCTTCTATCGCTGGGCGGTGCTGGCCATCATCAGCCTGGCGATGTTCGGCAATTACTACGTGTACGACTGCATCGCTCCGGTTGCCGACCTGCTCGCCAAGCAACTGCATTTTTCCGATTCCAACATCGGCCTGCTGCAGGCGATTTACAGCATTCCCAACGTGTTCATGGTGCTGGTCGGCGGAATCCTGGTAGACCGCCTCGGCCTGCGCAAGTCCACGCTCATCTTCGGCGCGTTGTGCACGCTGGGGGCGGCGGTCACGGTCACGTCGCCGCAATTGCAGGTGATGGCGGCCGGGCGGCTGATCTTCGGGCTGGGAGCGGAATCGCTGATCGTGGCGGTGACCACAGCCGTGGCCAAGTGGTTCCGCGGCAAGGAGCTCAGCTTCGCCTTCGGCATCAACCTGATGATCGCTCGCTTCGGCACTTGGCTGGCGCAGAATTCGCCGACCTGGGCCAAAGGCGCGTACGACAACTGGCGCAATCCGCTGTTGATCGCGGTTGCCTTCGGCAGCTTCTGCATCATCGCCCCGCTGATCTACTGGGTCATGGAAGTCTATGCCGAGAAAAATTACGCGCTCGGGCAGGCCGGCGCGACCGACAAGGTTGACCTCAAGGAATTCAGCAGAGATTGGAAACTTCGCGACCCCGTCTGGATTGTTTTCGCCGTAGCGCTGATCGCTGTCGCTCTCTATCCTGGGCACGACTGGACATATTTTTTCTGGGCGGTCGTGACCGTGGTCGGAACCAGGCTGTTGATTACCAGCCGCCGAATGTTCGGTATCTCCTATCTGTATATCGTGCTGCTATGCATTACCTTCTATTCCGCGATTTTTCCCTTTGAAACTTTCGCCATCAAGTTTTTCATCGAGGCGCACGGCACGTCGCGCGAGTTGGGCGGCTTCCTGGTCAGCATCCTGACCCTGTTCACCATGTTCGGTACGCCCGCCTTCGGGCTGGTGGCCGACAAGATCGGACGACGCACGCTGCTGATGATGGCCGGTTCATTCCTGCTCATTCCCGTCTACCTGATGATGGCTTACACCAATATCTCGCTCTACCTGCCGATGGCCATGATGGGCGTGGCCTTCTCGCTGGTCCCAGCGATTCTGTGGCCCTCGGTGGCCTACATCGTGCCGCAAGCCAAGCTGGGAACCGCCTACGGGCTGATGACCATGATCCAGAATATCGGCTTGGCGGGATTCAACCTGATGATCGGCTGGGCCAACGATCACGCGCGCGCCGGCGCCCAGAATCCTCACGGCTACGCGCTCGGCATGTGGATCTTCTCTGCCCTCGGCTTCTTCGCCGTCTTCTTCTCCTGGCTGCTGCGCCGCAATGAAATGGGCCCGCACTCGCACGGGTTGGAAACCATTACGGCAAAAAGCTCATAGCTATTACCGGTGTTCCTCTACGTCCTCTGTGTCCTCTGCGGTTAAGCCCCCGGCGCTGCCGACTGCCCGGCGAGCGATGCCTCTATGCGTGTCTTGATGATTGGGGTATCAATTACGGCAAGAAGCTCTTAAGCGATTATGGGCGTTCTTCTGCGTTCTCTGCGTCCTCCGTGGTTAAGCCCCCGGCGCTGCCGGTGTTCTGGACGACTATTGTTTATCTTCTTGATAACATGCCCCACTCGTCAGTACGCCGAAAAGTTACCTCTGGAGTAAATATCTCCATCCGGAGGATTCATAGATACCTGCCTATCCCTAGTTGTCCCATGCCCGCCAATATTGTCGTAACCTACTGAGTCAAAGATCGTTCGCTAACTTCCCTTCAGAAATAGGAGGGAGGGTGGCAGGATTGTTCTTGATTTAGCATTAATATCTTATTAGTTAACCAAATCTGCGGACACCTGCCATGCGGTGCGAAACTTAAAGCAACCAAAGGACGACTTCCGCTCTCTCTAAGGCAGCGGTTGAAAGCTCAGCTAACCGGCGTTGGTGTTAGCCAGTCGATCCAGGCCCCAGTGGGAACGCAAGAACGCAGTTCAACGTGGACGTGACTTACAACGGCCCGCGATTTAGCCGCATCACAATGAAAGCAGCCTGAAGAAGGCATTGACACAGCAAAAGAAAACCATAGCGTCCGGGCTCTCCGAGGCTGACGCGATCGAAAGAGCCAAGCAGGGCGACGCGGAGTCGTTTGCGGGGCTGTACGCGCTGCACAAGCGGCGTGTCTACTCGCTTTGCCTACGCATGACGGGCAACACCGCCGAGGCGGAAGACCTGACGCAGGAAGCGTTCCTGCAGCTCTATCGCAAGATCGTCACCTTCCGCGGCGAGAGCGCTTTTTCCACCTGGCTGCACCGGCTGGCGGTCAACGTGGTGCTGATGCGCCTGCGCAAGAAGGGCCTGCCGGAAGTTTCGCTGGAGGAGAGCCTGGAGCCGCAGCAGGAGGACGGCCCGAGGAAAGACATCGGGGCGCGCGACAACATGCTGGCCGGCTCGATCGACCGGCTCAACCTGGAGCGAGCGATCGAGAGCCTGCCGCCGGGCTATCGCATTATTTTCGTATTGCACGATATTGAGGGCTACGAGCATAACGAGATTGCCGAGATGATGGGGTGTTCGATCGGCAACAGCAAGTCCCAGCTCCACAAGGCGCGCATGAAGCTGCGCGACCTGCTCAAGCCCAGCAGAGCCGAAAGGGCCGCCAAGCGGGCTTGAGGAGGAAATCGTGATCGGGCTGGGAAAACGGGGAGAGGGAGTCATGAACTGCGCAGAATTTCAAAAGGTCCTGCCTTACATCATCGAGACCGGGGGGAACACGGAGGAGGAACGACACCTGCGCGAGTGCTTGGTCTGCTCCGATCTGGTCGAAGACCTGAAGTACATCGTCGAGCAGGCCAAGCTGCTGGTGCCGATGGAGGATCCTTCCCCGCGGGTATGGGAGGAAATCAAGGCGTCCCTGGAGCGCGAAGGTAGGATCAAGCGCGCCCGCTTAAAGGGGCGCCTTCTAGGACCCATCCCGTGGATCGGAGCGCTGGGCGCGATTATCCTGGTGGCCTTCGCAGCATTCCTGGTGGAGCGCGGCCGCCAGCAACAGGCCTCCGCCAGCGTCGAGAACACTACCCCTCCCTTGCAGACGATTTCCCTGAACACCGTACCGACCGAGCAGGACGACGAACAGTTGCTACAGCAGGTGGCGGCATCGCGTCCAAGCAGCGCCTCGGCCTACCAGAGCAATCTCGATCAGGTCAACGCATCCATAGCGGACGCAAAGAGAACGCTGGAGCAAAACCCGGACGACGAGGACGCGCGGCAGTCACTGATACGGGCGTACCAGCAGAAAGCGCTGTTATACGAGCTGGCAGCGCAGTAATGGAGTTGAGCCCCGGTGATGGCGGGGCGGCAGAAAATGTCAAACACTTCACGCAGCGTGACCCTGGGCTTGCTCGCAGCCCTCGCCTTGGCAGCCACCGCTTCCGCCGCCGACAAGAAGGAATTCCGCTACACGGTCGCACGCGGCGCGACCATTTCCGTGGTCAACGATTACGGCTCGGTCCGTCTGCGGGCGTCCGGCGTGAGTCAGGTGGTGGTGAGCGCGACGCCCAGTTCGTCGAAGGTCGAGGTGGATGCGGCGCAGAATGGCAACCGGGTTGAAGTGCGCACGCATTTCCTGCGGAAGACAGGCGAGAACGATGGCCGCGTGGAGTACGACCTCCAGGTTCCCGCCGATGCCAACGTGATGATTCGAACCGCCAGCGGGCCGGTGCAGGTGCGGGGCGTCGGCGGCGATGTTTCGGTGGACGCCGACACCGGACAGGTCGATGTGCGCGACAGCAACGGGCATGTGCGCGTACGCACCGTCGGTGGGCCGATTACGCTGAACAACCTGAAGGATGGGTTCGTGGAAGCGACCTCGGTGGGCGGGCCGGTAATGCTGAACAATGTCGCGGGAAGAGTCGTGTCGGTGAACACCACCGGCGGGGCGATTGTCTACAGCGGCGATTTTGGCGGCGGCGGGCAATACTCGCTGACCAGCCACTCCGGCAATATCGATGTCAGCCTGTCGGCGAGCGCCTCGGTGGACCTGACCGCGCGCACGGTCACGGGCACGGTGGAAAATGATTTTCCCCTCCAAGCGCCCGTTCATCCCATCATGGCGCTGAGCCAAGGCAAGTCGTTCGCGGGCACCTCGAATGCGGGCGCGTCGGCAGTGAGGCTGCGGACCTTCAGTGGTAGAATCCGAGTGAAAAAAAGCCATTAGCTATCAGCCATAAGAGCAGTTTCAGAAATGGTGTAGCCGAGAGAGGAAACACCGAGATCCCCCGACTCGGGTTTCCCGCGCTGGAAAAAATGCACGGGAACCCTCCCTCGCTCGGGATGACATCGGCTCGCTGGCCTGTGACGGATCGGTTTTCTCCAGACATCGAATGTGTGCGAATGGCCATCGACCATCGACCATCGACCATCGACCTAATTTTCCTCGTGGGATTTATGGGCGCGGGGAAAACGACGGTCGGGCGGAGGCTGGCGGAGCGGCTGGGATGGAGGTTTGTGGATCTGGATGACCGCATCCGCGAGCGCGAAGGGCGGGAGATCGGGGAGATTTTCCGCGATCCGGGGGAAGAGTATTTTCGCAAGCTGGAGAGCGAGTGCTTGCGGGCGCTGCTTGAGGGAAAGGAAACGCAAGGTCCCTCGACTCGGACGCGCCAACCCGC
>JAIQFM010000252.1 GCA_020073285.1 Terriglobia bacterium
GAACCCGTCCTGGCAGCTCATGAACGGCGTTTCACTGTCCTCGGCCGCTCGCCGCGCAATCACGGCGAGGTCGGCGCACTCCTGCGCATTGCGCGCGAACAGGATGCCCCAGCCCACGTCGGCCACCCCCATCACGTCGTCATGCCCGGCGTGCACGTTCAGCGAGTGCGACGTCAGCGCGCGCGCTCCAATGTGGAACACCGCCGGCAGACGCTTGCCGCTGATCACGTACAGCACTTCCTTCATCAGGATCAGCCCTTGCCCGGAGGTGAAGTTGGTCACCCGTCCGCCGGCCAGCGCGAATCCTTCGCACGCCGACGCCGAGCTGTGCTCCGACTCCGGCTCCAGGAATTGCACCGGCTCGCCCCACAGGTTTTTTGTCCCGTTGGCGAACTCCACCGCGAATCCGTCTCCCATCGGCGTCGACGGCGTTATCGGGTAGGCGCATGCGCCCTGCGAGATGTGGCTCTCCACCCACACCACCGCGCCCGACCCATCGGTCGTCGTCTCGATGCCCGGATACCGGACCTTGTTTTTCGCTTCCGCAGCATTCTCCATCTCGATTGCCGTTGCCATTTCGTCCTCTCTCTCGCGCGCGCCCGTGGCGCTGTCAACGTATGTATGCGTTATGAATTTGTGGAAGTCGTGCCCGCTCGGCGTATCGTTTGGTTTTGTGGTTTGGGTCGGAATAGCTGCGCCGAAGCACTGTGGGGTGACCTCTCTGGAGTGGAGGTGACGGACCATCCCGTCTGGGCGCTCAGTCCTCTGGCGTCCCCTTCGCCCTGGCCTCATGTAGGGCCTCACTTATGTTTTCATGGTCTCCCTACCCCTCGACACCGGCAGTGATAGGGGTCACATTTAGGGGTGATACTTCTCACTTCCCCCCGCTCCAGGCGGGTCTACTCTCAGCTTGTTAGTGGAGCGCGCGCCGTGCGGGTTGGAGCGTGTTCGCCGTGCAGGTCGGAGCGTGTTCGCCCTCGAGCGCGACCACAAAAGAGTCTTCGGGGATGTCATCCCGAGCGAGCATGCGGCACTTTCTTGCATGCGAGTCCAGGGACCTTGAGTTTCTGAGCGCGGCACAGCGGGCTCTGAGGGCAATTTGCTCACAACTCACAACGCGCAACCCGCCACTCATGCCGCCATCGACATTCTGTACCACCCCAGTTCCCGCACCTCTCCCGGCTCCTGCCCGCCGCACCCGCCCAGCGAAGCCCAAATGGACCAGGCCGGCATCGGCCAGGCCCTTGTCTCGCAATGCAAGAAGTGGTCCTGCGAGCGCCAGTGGATGTGCGTCGACACTCGCCTCGAAGACGTCCTCCGCTACACCGAATCCTCGCCGCGCTTCATCGGCCTCGCCGGCTACAACCCCTTCGACATCGCCGAAAGCCTCCGCGAAATCGAACTTGCCGTCACTGCTCATACTTTCCGCGGCGTCTACCTGCACGCCGACAGCTTCAAGCTCCCGCTCACCGACGCGCGCGTCTACCCGCTGTTCGCCAAGGCCGCCGAACTCGCCGTCCCCGTGCTCGTGCAGTTGCCCGCCACCTGCAATGTGCTTGACCACGCCGCCCGGCTCGCCTCCGATTTTCCAGATCTCTCACTCGTCCTGGCGCAGCCTCGTCCCCAGTTTGACGACATCGCCGCCATCGCCGCTCTTTGCGAGAACGTCTTCTTCGCCCTCGATCCCGGCGCTCTAGCCCATCTGAAGGAATCTTGGAGCGCGCTCCATTCCGAGCGCGACGACCCACAATTGAACTTCTTTTCAGGAGTCTTTCAGGAACGATGTATGTGGGGCAGCAACGGAATGGATTGGTCTGATGCCCTGCGCGCCGCCGATTCCCTACTGGTTGCCCCGCCCTTGTCGCGGCCGGGTTTGCCGCGACAGGGTGGGGATTTATCTCGCGTCAATGCGAACTTCTTCCACGATAATGCCCGGCGCGTCTTCGCCCCCGATCAGCCGCCCGCCTCGCGCACCCCGCGTTCAGCCCTCAAAGAAATCCTCACCGCCGAGCGCTGACACCTGCCCCCTGACTACTGACTGCTGTCGTTCTTTTTCCGTCGATCCTCGACGGAGCACACGGCGCTTCTTCAAGTCGGAATCCCCAGCTTAGGCAGGAGCCACTGCGTCACCACCACCCAAGCTACCACGACAGCAACAAACCACATCCATTCATGCATGATTGCGGCCCCTTGTGGCCGTATCCATCATAGCGCGTGCTCGGAGGTTCTTGACCGTCAAAGATGAAGTTGGAGCGCGCTCGCCCCCGAGCGCGGCGTATTCCCCACCCGCTACAATAGAAACGGCAACCGACTGCGATGCCGATCACGAGCTAAGGCCCGGCCCAATCGACAATCGGAAATGCCGTTGATTGCCGTCTCATAACTTGCAGAGCGAACCCGAAACCGACACTCTAAACTCTTCTGGTGCCCACCACTTGAGACGGACACTCACGCGCGCCGTGCTCTATGCGCTCGCCGCCATCGCAATCACCTACGCCGGCGACGATCTCTCGCTGCGCTTCCGCATCCCGGATCGCGAGCCGCTCGGATCGGTCACGGTCTACCGTTATTACGCCCTGCACAAGACCAAGCAGAAGACCAACTACATGTTCGCCGAACCCGAGGCGCAACCCTGCGCCCATTCGCTCTTTCCGCACTTCGGCCATCCGCCCTGCTGGTACCTCGCCCGCCACACCGAGCAGCGCATCGACTACGAATAGGCTTAAATAACACCCGTCGCGCCGCGCCACCTGCCATTCCGGCAGATCGCCGCACCTGCCTCGCGACCATCCCAAATCTGCACCGGTGCAAAAACCGTCCATCGCGGCAGGAAATTGCCGACCACGGTGGACCGCTTCCGATCCGTCCCGTCTACGCTATTCGGTAAGACTCCGCGCCAATCGTGTGGAGCGACATCATGGGCCGACGCCAACAGAAGCGCCTCCGCATCGCCCTCCCGGTGACCGTCTCCGGCCTGGACAGCAGCGGCAATCCATTCACCCAGAGCGCGGCCACGGTGGAGATCAGTCCGGGCGGCGTGCGCCTGCGCGGCGTGCGCTGCTTGCGCAACCGTGGCGATCCCGTCCAGGTGGAATACCAGGGCCGGCGCGGGCACTATCGCGTCGCCTGGATCGGGCAGAAGGGGACGTGCTGGGAAGGTCTTGCCGGTCTCGAAGGGCTGGAAGGGGCGGCGCTGCCGTTCGCCGAGCATCTGCCCGCGGCCAGCTTTCCCGGGCTCGGCGCCGAAGCCGACCCTTACGCCGATCCCGCTGCCGCGCCATCCGCCGCGCTCGTGGATCATGCCGCGGCGGAGCGCCGCGAAAGCGAGCGCCGCCAGCAGCAACAGCGCCAGGAGGAGCGCCGTCGCCATCCGCGTTTCAACTGCGCCGGCGTCGCACGCATCTGGGAGAACGGTCAGGAACACGCCGTCGACGGCCGCCTCAACGAAATCAGCCTCGGCGGCTGCTATGTCGAAATGATGTCGCCCGTCCGCGTCGGCACCGGAATCCGCATGGAACTTGCGGTCAATAGCCGAAGCATGGGCCTGCAAGGCATCGTACGCACTTCCCAGCCGACCTGCGGCATGGGCGTAGAATTCACCAAAATCGCGCCGGCCGATGCGGAGAAGCTCCACCGCGTCGTCGCGGAACTGAGCGGCGAAGTCGCCGCCGAGCCTCCGCCACCAGCCGCGCCGGATCCGGCGCCCGCCAACAACATGGCCGGCCAAGAGCTCAGCGAGGCGCTCCTGCGCTGGTTCGGCTTGCACGATACGCTCACACGCCGGGAGTTACTCAACTTGATTGCACAACTGAAGCACGTAACAGAGGGAGTTCATCCATGCATAGCTGCGAAGTGATGCTGAATGCGCCGGTGGTCGAGGTAGAAAAACGTCGGGAGGAGCGCGTCCTCTATCACGACCTGAAAATATGGTATGACGGCTGCACTGAAACGGTAAACGGGCACTCGCCCAACCTGACGCCGCACGGAATGTTCATCAATACGCCGCGCGCTTTCGCCGAAGGCGCCGAGCTCAGAGTCCGCTTCGATCTGCCTCGCGCCGGCGTCAGTGTGCACGCGCGCGGGCAGGTGCGTTATTGCCTGCCTGGCATCGGCGTCGGCGTCCAGTTCATCACTCTGCCGGGATACGCGCGCCTGGCCATTGAAAAGGAGCTGGAAGAAATTAAGAAGTAAGAAGTCGGAACTGAAGAAGTAAAACCGGGAAAGCCGTCAAAGCGAACCGGAATCCAAACCGCAGCTTTCTTACCTCTTCATCCTGAATTCAGGACGCTTCCGCGGAATCCGCCGGTTCCTCTTCGCCATGCATCAGCCCGTATTTTTTCAGCTTGTAGCGTAAGGCGTCGCGGCTGATGTCGAGCAAGCGCGCGGCATGCGTCTGGTTTCCGTTGGCCTGCAGCATCGCCATATCCACCAGCGTGCGCTCCACTTCCTCCAGCGATGTTCCGCCCTCGGGAATCGACAGCCGCGGCAGGCTGCGCCCGTTCGCTAGCGGCTGCCCGCTTTCTCCGGCAACCGCTTCGAACGCCGTCATCCCGCTTGGTGCGCGGCCCACCGAGAACGGCAGGTAAACCGGGCGCAGCGAGTCTTCTTCTTCCAGGATCATGGCGCGCTCGATGGCGTTTTTCA
>JAIQFM010000253.1 GCA_020073285.1 Terriglobia bacterium
CGGGGTCCCCAGCACGCCTGCCTTTCGCGTGCTGGGGTGGTCGTGCGCGGGAAACCCGAGTCGAGGGATCCCTGCCTCCTCACTCGGCTACACCAACTCTGAAACTGCTCCGCGAGCATCTCAACAGAGCCAGACAGCTTGTAATTAGGCCACGCTCGATGTTGCCATGCCGACCGAGGCGGCCGATGCCTTCATCGGAACTGCGGGAGCGGGTGCGTTTGCATCGTCCCTCTCCCTCATCTGCGCGATTCGCTTCCCCCGCCGGCCGCCTGGGGACGGCTTGGGCGCCGGCGCGCGCTGTGTACGTTGTTCCCCCAACACGGCGCGGTACTGCGCCATCAGGCTCCGGCGTGATTCCTGGCACAGGCCGCGCGCCTCGACAAACTTGGCGTTAGTCACGTTGTGCAGCGCAGCCATCAGGGCGCTGTCCGGCGAATGCGAGAACAGCGACTCGGCAGTTTGCGTCAGCGTCTGCCAGTCGTGCCAGTCGCCAATCGCATCCTGCATGCGCCTTAACGGTTCGACCACTTGCTTCGCCCGGGGCGTGTTCCCGGCCATCTCGGCGACGTAGCGAATTTGTTTGCAACGTGTGCGATAGGCGTGCAGGTTGTCGGGCGTCAACGCGCTTACCTGGCGCGAGAGCGTGGAAAACATGCGCAGCGACGCCGCCACCCCATCGAATTCTCGCGCCGCCGTTGCCGGCGTTTTCCCCTCCGGTTTCGCTCCGCTGCCGATCTCCTCCGACCAGCGCTGCAGCCCTTTGCGCAATTTCTGCACGTCCTTGTGATCGAGCGCGTTGACCAGTTCCTGCTCGCGCTCGCTGCGCTTTTCTACCAGCGCCTGCATGAGACGCGCCCTGCGCTCCTGCTCGCGCCCGATCATGAGCTTCCGCAGGGCGGCGATCTGGACGTCGATATCGCGTACCCCTCCCGCCCCGCGACGCAGTCGTTTCAGCCGCTTTCGCAGATTGCGTTGCCTGCGGTTGGGATGATCGGCGAGCGTCTCCAGCAGCGTCTCCAGACGGCGCGCGGTCGTGCGCATCTGGTGGACGCGCTCCGGCGGCAGCGGGTTCCCCATCGTGCCCCGCTTTTGCGCGTGATGCGGTGCCAGCGGCTTGCCATGCGTCTTCCCTAGCGACTGGTCCAGTTTGCGCAGAAGTGCGAGCGATCTTGCGTTATCGACGGCCACGTTCTTTTCCGTTCGTCAATGCTTCAGTGCGAGTAATTCAATTCGGCAATTCGTAAATTCTTCAATTCGGCAATTCTTCAATTCGCTTCAGTGTATCAACTCAATCTCTTATCGATTGCATCCGCGATCGTCTTTACCACTTTGACGCGCGCGTAATACTTGTTTTCCGCCTCCACCACCGTCCACGGCGCATAGGACGTGCTGGTATGCAGCAGCATGTCCTCCACCGCTTCCAGGTAGCGGTCCCACTTCGCCCGGTTACGCCAGTCCTCCTCGGTCAACTTATACGAGCGAAACGGGTCCACCTCGCGGCTCTTGAACCGCCGAAGTTGCTCTTCCTTGCTGATCTGCAGCCAGAACTTGCAGATCACCATCCCAAACCACGCCTGGTGCGCCTCGAATTCGTTGATCTCGCGGAACGCCCGCCGCCATTCGTCCTCGTTGCAGAAGCCCTCTACCCGTTCCACCAGCACGCGCCCGTAGTGGCTGCGGTCCCATATGCCGATGTGTCCCGCGCGCGGCAGATGGTACCAGAAGCGCCACAAATAATGGTGGGACTTTTCTTCGCCGCGCGGCGCCGCGAACGCAGACACCGTGAAGCCGCGCGGATCCAGCATTTCGGTGACACGCTTGATGGCCCCGCCCTTGCCGGCCGCATCCCAGCCTTCGAACAGGCACAGCACCGGTACCTGCCGCTTGAAGAGGTCGAACTCCAGTTCGCGCAGCCGCACCTGCGCTTTTCCGACCTGCTGCTGGTACTGTGGTTCCGACATTTTCTTGTTGGCGTTCAGCTTCTCAAGCATGGACCACCTCCGCCTTGGGTTTGGCCACCGCTTCGGCGCGTTTCGCTTCCGCCTTCACCGCCCCCATGACTGCGGCATCCTGCTGTTTGATGTCGGCGCGCAACACCTGCATGAGCGGCTGCGCCACCGCCGAGCGCGACACGCCCCCCGGCGCCGCTTGCCGCTTCGCCAGCGCCTCTTCGACCTTCTCGACCAGGGTCTGGAACACCTTGACCCGGGCCCAGCGGATGTCGGTCGCTTCCACCACCGTCCACGGCGCGTGCGGCGAATCCGTCTTGGCCAGAGTCTCCTCCACCGCCGCCGTCCATTTATCGTACTGCCGGTGATGGCGTTTGTACTCCTTGGTGATCTTCCACTTCAGCATGGGATCGCACAGGCAGGTGCGGAAACGCTTTTTCTGCTCCACCTTGGAGATGTGCAACCAGAACTTCAGCAGCACTTGGCCATCGTCGGCCAGCCAGCGCTCGAACTGGTTGATCTGTTCGTAGGCCTGCTTCCACTCTTGCTTGGCGGATAGCTTGTCGCATCGCTCCACCAGCACCCGGCCGTACCATGAATGGTCGAACACCACCATCTCGCCGTCATTGGGCAGGGCCGTCTGATAGCGCCACAGGAAGTGGTACCGTTTTTCCAGCGCCGTCGGCGGCGAACCCGGTTGCACGCGGAAGAGGCGCGGATCGAGCCGCTCGGTGAGCTTCTTGACGATCTGTCCCTTGCCAGCAGTGTCCCAGCCCTCCAAGCAGATGGTCACCGGGACTTCGGCGTCCTTAGCGGCGTACTGCAGACCACGCAGCTTCTCCTGCAACGCGCCCATGTTTTTCGCGTAGGCAGACTTCGACAACTTCTTTTTCAGATCGACATTTTCAAGCATGAAGCCTCCCGAGCGGAGACCGCCAATGACCAAGGCCCGGATGAGGGGGAGTGGGGACAATACTACTCGAACCTCCTCTGTTTTTCACGCGTTTCCGGGTTTCCAACGCCGCGTAACTCTTTTCCTCTTGGGGCATCTTATGAACGTGAAGCGAATCCTTCCGGTGACCGCAATGTTGTTGCTGGCAATCGGCTCGGCACGTACGACAGGGCCGTCGACGGAGGCTCGCGTGCCCGTGGTGGTCGAATTATTTACCTCCGAAGGCTGCTCCAGTTGTCCGCCCGCCGACGCGCTGCTCATGGCCCTCGACCTCCGTCAGCCCGTCGCCGGCGCCGAGATCATCGCCCTCGGCGAGCACGTGGACTACTGGAACGATCTCGGTTGGAAAGACCGTTTTTCCTCGGCGCAGTCCAGCCAGCGCCAGAGCCGGTACGCCGCGCGCTTCCGGCTCGATTCGGCGTACACCCCGCAGATGGTGATCAACGGCCGCACCGAGTTCGTCGGCAACGACTCTGCTCACGCCGCGAAGGCCATCGCCGAAGCCGCACGCTCCCTGGCCGCGCCACCCGCGATTGCAATCGCCGCAACTGCAAATGACGTGGAAGTAACCGTCACCAGCGCCAGCCCGCATCCACGCGATGTTTTTCTCGCCATCACTGAATCGGACTTGAGCACGCAAGTTGGAAAGGGCGAAAACCACGGCCGCTTGCTGCGCCACACCGCGGTGGTCCGCCAAATGCGCAAGATCGGCGCCACCTCCGCCGGCCGGTTTTCGGCCCGCTCTGAATTCAAGCTCAACCCGGAGTGGCGACGCGACCACCTCCGCGCCGTTATCTTCCTTCAGGACCCTTCCACCCTGGAGATCTCCGGCGCCGCGCAAGCCGCATTCAAGTAACCGGCTGATATGCGAGCGGCTCACGTATAGTCGAGCAAATTACAGTGTCGACATTCATAAGCGCTCAGGTACAATTAGAGCGTGGCATCGAAGCGCAAGAACCCCTATGCTGTCGCGTTGGGCCGAAAGGGCGGACTTAAGGGCGGCCCCGCTAGGGCGGCCAACATGACGCCCGCGGAACGTAGTGAAAGCGCCCGCAACGCCGTTTTGGCGAGATGGGCAAAGGAAAAGGCAGCCGACAATGCAGGAAAACAGCCATCTGCGGAACTGCTTGAAGAGGTGATCCCGCTTTTCAGCGCGAAGCGTGAGAACGTCGAAGCAGAGTTCAATCGCTTGCTGAACGAATGGAAAGCGGCAAGACGGGCGACATCCTCGTCCACCGCGATTGCAATACATCCTTCCTACCAGCGCATTATCGGAATGGGACCGCCAGTTCTGCCGCTAATTCTCCGTGAGCTGGGCAGGGAGTTAGACCACTGGTTTTGGGCTCTCAAAGCAATTTCCGGCGAAGACCCCGTTCCCCTCGAACACCGCGGAAATTTTAGACGAATGGGGGCCGATTGGCTTCGGTGGGGCAAAGAAAAGGGCTATGTCCGGTAGCTGGCCCCAGTCTGATTTCCCAAATCTTCAGCCTGATAATCACGAGCTTACGAGTCCGTCCACGATCGAGTACAACTGCATCGCTTGGGCTGCTGGGGACACAGATAGATGGCGGTGGCCAGATCAGATGGGCGTGGGATATTGGCCCCCGAGCGTTCCCCGCCAAGAAACCAGGCTTGCCTTCATTCTTGCGTATGGAACGCTAGGATATGTGCCATGCAACGACAGTGGCCTAGAGGCAGGTTTTGAGAAAATCGCCATTTACGAGGACGC
>JAIQFM010000254.1 GCA_020073285.1 Terriglobia bacterium
CGTTCCCGACCCGCTGACCTACGTCTTCCACCTGCGCCGCGACGCGCGCTTCCACGACGGCCGCCCGCTGGCCGCGCGCGACGTCAAGTGGACCTTCGACTCCATCATGAACCGCAGTGTGCGCACGGTGAAGACCGGGACTTACCGCTTCGTGGACCACATTGACGCCCCCGACGACGCGACCGTCATCTTTCATCTCAAGGAGCCCTGGGCATCGTTGTTGTGGAACGTGGCCAATGGCGCGATTGGAATTGTTCCCTACGGCAGCGGCCCCGATTTCTACCGCAACCCGATCGGCTCGGGCCCGTTCCGGCTGGTCAGCAACCAGCAAGACCGCGAAGTGGTAATCGAGCGTAACCAGCAGTACTGGCGCGAGCGGCCGCGCGTCGCTCGCGTGCGTTTCACCGTCGTGCCTGATACCACCACGCGCGCGCTCGAACTCCGCAAGGGCAGCGCCGATGTTGCGCTCAATTCGCTCACCGCCGACATGGTGCTCGCTCTCCGCCGCGATCCCAACCTGGAGGTCCAACAGACTCCCGGCACCGTGCTCGCCTATGTGGCGATGAATCTTGCCGATCCCATCCTCAAAGATGTGCGCGTCCGGCGGGCGCTGGCCTATGCGCTCGACCGCCGCCCGCTCATCCATTACCTGTGGAGCGACGAGGCGCGCCCTGCCTATAGCATCCTGCCCACACAGTCGTGGGCTTTCACCGCCGACCTGCCGACCTATGACTGCAATCCGCAGCGCGCCCGCGAATTGCTCGACCAGGCCGGATACCGCCCCACCCACGGCGTGCGTTTTCACCTCACCATGAAAACCTCCACCGAGGAGACCTCGCGCCTGCTGGCGGCCGTGCTGCAGCAACAGTGGCGCGCCATCGGCGTCGAACTCGATATCAAGACCTTCGAGTTCGCCACCTTTTTTGCCGACGTGCAGAAAGGCGCCTTCCAGCTCTACTCGCTGCGCTGGATCGGCGGCAACAACGATCCTGACATGTTTCAGTACGCCTTCCATTCTTCCTTCACGCCGCCGGCCGGAGCCAACCGCAGTCATTACTCCAACCCCGAGGTGGACCGGTTGATTGACGCCGGCCGTCGCGAAATCGATCCCGAGAAGCGCAAGCAGCTTTACGCTCGCCTCCAGCAACTGCTCGCCGAAGACCTGCCCTACATTGATCTGTGGTATCTCGACAATGTCGTGGTGCACTCCCGGCGCACCAGCAACTTCACCATCAGCCCGCCCGGCAATTACGATTTTCTGACCACCGTCGAACTGCGGCCGTAAATCACTAAATCGCAAATCACTAAATCGCTAACTTCCCTGCTACCATCAAAGGGTTCGGCGGGCCAAACATTGCGTATTCTCTTTATTGGCGACATCTTCGGACGTCCCGGCCGCGTCAGCGTGCGCGAGCACCTGCCGGCGTTCGTCAAGCAACGCCCGGTTGATTTGGTCATTGCCAACGCGGAAAACGCCGCCGGTGGATTCGGCATCACGCCCTCCATCATCGACGAACTCTTCGACCTCAACATCGCGGTGCTCACCACCGGCAATCACGTCTGGGACAAGCGCGAGATCATCGAGTATTTCCAGTCGGCGAACGGCAATCCGCACAGCCCGGCGCGCCGCGTTTTGCGTCCCGCCAACTATCCCGCGGGCACCCCCGGCGTCGGATTTTTCGAAGGCGCCGTGGGCAAGGCCCCCTACGCCGTCATCAACCTGCAAGGCCGCGTCTTCCTGCCGCAGAATGACGATCCCTTCCGCGTCGCCGACGCCCTGATCGAGAAGACCAAGGCCAAGGTCATCCTGGTTGACATGCACGCGGAAGCGACCTCGGAGAAGGTCGCCATGGGCTGGTATCTCGACGGCCGCGTCACCGCTGTGCTCGGCACCCACACTCATATCCCGACCGCGGACACGCGCATTCTGCCCAACGGCACCGCCTATCAGACCGATGTCGGCATGACCGGGCCCTACGACAGCGTTATCGGGGTGCAGAAGGAGTTGGTGATCCAGCGCTTCCTCACCAACATGCCGGCGCGTTGGGAGGCCGCCCACGCCGACGTCCATTTCTGCGGCGTTTATATGGAGTGCGACGACCTCACCGGCCGCGCCACTGCGGTGGAGCGCATCATGATCCCCGGCCACCAGGGCGCCAGCCTGTAACCCGTGACCAGTTGCCACCGAACAGAAACGGGGACCTTCGGTTACTTGTGTGAAGGCGATTTCACGCCAATAACCGGAACTTCTCCTTCCTGAGACCCAAGGTGTGGCTATTTTCCCGGTTCGGGAGACCCTCACAGGTCCCTCGTGACCGCGCGCACTGAGCCAGTTATTAATCCGCGCTAGCTTGGCTGAAGGAGAACTATATGGCGACCTCACCAATGTTGACCGCGCAGGAACGGACGAGAAGCCTGGTGAAAACCTGTGTCGAAAATGCGATCGGCACGATCACACTCAACAATCCCCAGAAACATAACGCACTGAGCATCGCGCTGATTGAGGAGCTAAAGGGAGTGGGGGCCGAGCTGAGGGCCTCCGGGGTCCGCGTAGTCGTGTTGCGGGCGGCCCCTGGCGCGAAAGTTTGGTCGGCGGGGCACGACGTAACAGAGCTGCCGACCAATGGTCGCGATCCGCTGACATACAACGACCCGCTGCGGCGGCTCGTACGAGCGATCCAGGAATCGCCGGTGCCGGTGATCGCGATGGTCGAAGGGAGCGTCTGGGGCGGGGCCTGCGAGTTGGTTATGAGCTGCGATGTGGTCTTTGCGGCCGAGGAGGCGACTTTTGCTATAACGCCAGCGAAGCTGGGCGTCCCGTACGACATCGCCGGCGTGCTGAACTTCATGCAGAGGGCCGGGCTTCCGATCATCAAGGAAATGCTCTTTACTGCCCAGCCGATGTCCGCCCAGCGCGCGCTGCAGGTGGGGATCGTCAACCAGGTCTTCCCAGCCAAGCAGATCGAGACGGCGACATACGACTTTGCTGCGCAGATAACCCGCAACTCGCCGCTGGTGATCGCACTGCTCAAAGAGGAACTGCGCGTCCTCTCGGCGGCGACCCCATTAACGCCTGAGGGATTCGAGCGGATTCAGGCGCTGCGACGCCAGATTTACGACAGTGCGGACTATCAAGAAGGCATCAAGGCGTTCTTCGAGAGACGCACGCCCCGGTTCACGGGGAAGTGAGAGCATGCCAATCGGGGCCTGGCAATACGGAAGACTTATACAACGTTGACGGCCGATGACGCGCCGCCACTCATACCCACGAGGCGTTGTCGGCAGTAGGGGATGCACGATTGCCGATAACAGCGCTTATCGTAAGTTACGAATCGCGGCCCCGTGGGCGGCTACGCCGGGTCGATGCGGAACACGGGGTAGCGCTCGGCTACCTCGCAATCCGGACTGAGGTTTAAGGGCCGAGGTTGAGAATTGTCATTCCGGGCCTGAGCGAACTCGAAGGGGAGGAATCTGCTTTTACTGGCCGTTGACCACTGGCCACCAACCTTGAGTTGCTGCCCCGGGCTCCTGCCCGCTGTCTGAGTTGCGCATCTGCCGCCAGCGGTTACAATTCCAACCATGCGCCGTCTTGCCGGGATCCTCGTCCTGTTCTCCTCTGCGATCTGGGCGCAGTCTGCCCCGCAGTCCGCCAATCCCGGCCTGGAAGCGTTGAAGCAATGCGCGCAGCAGCGCACGCCGGCAACCTGTGGCGTGTCCAAGCAGGAATTGAAGCAGGGGCAGCGCGCTTTCGCCCGCGGCCTCAAGCTGCAGAAGTCGGGCAAATCGGCTGAGGCTTTCGACGCCTTTGATGCCGCTGCCCGTGCCGTCCCGCGCAACCTCGAGTACGCCACCGCCCGCGAGATCATCCGCCAGAAAATCGTTTACGATCACGTCCAGAAGGGCAACTCTCTGCTGCTCGAGGACAAGGACATTGCCGCCGCCGCCGAGTTCCGCCAGGCGCTGCAACTCGATCCCAACAATTCCTTCGCCCTGCAGCGGCTCGCCGACTCCGCCGCACAGAAGCCTCCGCCGGGTCCGCACGAATTCCAGGTAGTCGACGATCCGGGCGAGCTGCGCCTCCAGCCGCGCACCGATTCGCGGCATGATTTTCACATCCGGGCCGATACCCGCGCGGTCTACGAAGCCATCGGCAAGGCTTTCGGCGTCTCCCCGCAATTCGACGAATCCGTGGTCAGCCGCCCGCTTCGCTTTGACCTGGAAGACGCCGACTTCCGCACCGCCATGCGCCTGGCCGGCATGATGAGCAAGACTTTCTGGACGCCGCTGTCGGCGCGCGAGTTCCTCGTTTATGCCGACAATCCGCAAAACCGCGCCCAGTTCGAGCGCATGTCGCTGCGCACCTTCTTCGTGCCCGACGCGTCCTCCGCGCAGGATCTCACCGAGATCGTCAACGTGCTGCGCACCGTCTTCGAAATCCGCTTCATCACGCAGCAGGCCGCGACCTCCACCCTGATAGTTCGTGCGCCGCGCCATATCCTCGACGCCGCCACTGCCTTCCTGGCAGCGCTCGACCAATCGCGCCCGCAGGTGATGCTCGACTTCCAGGTTT
>JAIQFM010000055.1 GCA_020073285.1 Terriglobia bacterium
CACGGCACCAAGATCACCGACCCCTATCGCTGGATGGAAAACGTCAAGGCCCCGGAATTCCAGTCCTGGGCCAAGGCGCAGGCCACCTACACCCAAGATATGCTCAAGTCTCTGCCCGGTCGCGAGAGGCTTTTCAACCGTATCAAGGAACTCGATAACTCCGGAATTCAGATCACCTCCTTGCAGGCTTTCGGCGACCGCTACTTCTACCTGAAAGCCATGCCTGGCGACGCCAATCGCAAGCTCTACGTGCGCGATGCCAAGTCCGGCAAGGAAACCCTGCTCCTCGATCCCGAGAAGCTCACCCAGGGCAACGTCCATTACTCGGTTGACTACCACGCTCCTTCTCTCGACGGTAAGTACATAGCCTACGGAATCTCGCCCGGCGGTTCCGAGGAGAGCGTCCTCCACATCATCGACGTGGACGCCGGCAAGGAACTTCCCGACACCATCGACCGCGCCAACTTCGGCGTTACCAGTTGGCTGCCCGACAACAAGTCGTTCTTCTACGTTCGCCTCAACAAGCTCGGGCCCAACGATCCGCCCACCGCCAAGTATCTTCGCGCCCTGAATTACCTGCACAAGCTCGGTGCCGACCCCGACAGGGACGAGCCCGTATTCGGCTTCGGCCTCTCACCGCAAGTCCAGTTTGCCGACACCGATTTCGCCATTGCCGCCTTTGCCCCCGGAACCGACTGGATCGCCGGCGTCATCGCCCATGGCGTTCGCAACGAGGCCACCCTCTACTATGCCCGCCTCTCCGAACTGAACGGCGCGAAAACTCCCTGGCGCAAGCTGCTCGATGTGGACGCCGATGTCACCAACGCCGACATTCACGGCGACGACATCTATCTGCTCTCGCACCATAACGCCTCCCGCTACCAGGTCCTGCGCACCAGCCTGAAGCATCCTGACCTCGCTCACGCCCAGGTCGTCGTGCCCGCCGCCGAGCCTGTCCTGCGCGACCTCAAGACCGCCGCCGACGCCCTCTACGTGCAGCAGCTCGATGGCGGCATCGGACGAGTCCTGCGCGTTCCCTACGACGGCGGCAAAGCCCAGCATGTCCCGCTCCCCTTCGAGGGTTCCATCGATCAGATCTTTGTCGACGAGCGCGCGCCCGGCGCCATCATCCGCGCCGAATCCTGGACCAAGCCGCGCGTCACTCTCGCCTACGATCCCAAAACCAACCAGCTCACCGACCTCCAGCTCGCCCCGCCGCCGCCGGTGGACTTCTCGCAAATCGAATCGCGCGAGGTCAAGGCGCGCTCCGCCGATGGCGCCATGATTCCGCTTTCCATCGTCCTCAAGCGCGGCACGCCGCTCAACGGTACCGCGCCCACCATCCTGAACGGCTACGGCGCCTACGGCATTACCCAGGATCCGGCCTTCATCCCCACCCTGCTTTCCTGGCTGGAGCGCGGCGGCATCTTTGCCGTGGCCCACATCCGCGGCGGTGGCGAGTATGGCGAAGACTGGCACAACGCCGGCCGCATGATGACCAAGCAGAACACCATCAGCGACTTCATCGCCTGCGCCGAATACCTCATCCAGAACAAGTACACCTCGTCCAAGAAGTTGGCCATCCGCGGCGGCAGCGCCGGCGGCATCACCGTCGGCGGGTCCATCACCCAGCGTCCCGAACTCTTCGCCGCCGCTGCCGACCTCGTTCCCGCCAGCGACATGCTGCGTTTCGAAACCAGCCCCAACGGCCCTCCCAACGTGCCCGAGTTTGGTTCCATCAAAACCGAGGACGGCTTCAAGGGCCTCTACCGGATGAGCGCCTATCACCACATCAAGGACAAGACTGCCTACCCGGCGGTGCTGGTTACCACCGGCATCAACGATCCGCGCGTCGATTCCTGGGAGGCCGCCAAGATGGCGGCGCGCCTGCAAGCCGCCACTTCCAGCGGCAAGCCCGTGCTGCTGCGCATTGATTACGATGCCGGCCACGGCATGGGCTCCACCAAGCCGCAGCAGGAAGAACTGACCACCGACACCTATTCGTTCTTCCTCTGGCAGTTCGGCGATCCCGATTTCCAGCCCAAGCCCGCTGCCGACTCGCAAAAGGCGGGCCAATGATCGCGCCGTATACGAGTGATCGTGAGTAGCGGCGGCGGTTGCCCCACCCTTGTCGCTCCCGGGGGAGCCTGCCCCGACGCGAAGCGAGGGGGAGCGACAGGGTGGGGTATTTCCTGAGCGACCGAGGCGCCTCTTCGCAAGAAGCTTCGGTCTGTCGGCGCCGCCGATCTCCGGCGGACCAACAGACCGAAGCACGTCGGGCCCTCCTCACTGCTGGAGAGCTCCTATTTCAGTACCTGGCTCGCCTGTGCTGCAGCGACCAATGCGTCCGCGTCTTCCTGCAACAGGAACCCCTTGGCGACCGCGTTCGCCGCCGCGGCCTGGACCGCGGTTACGTAGCCGTCGTGGTCCTTGTAGCGCTCTTCCAGCGACGGCCGCGGATCGGAGTTCGCGATCCGGTCCGCCTGCGTTTTGGCAAACGGCACGTACCCGCCGGTGTAATCGCAGTTCTGAGACTTGTGGAAGCCCGCCGCGGTGATGTTCCAGCCGAAGTATGACCCCAGCGGCGCATCGCGCAGCACCACCGGCACGCCGCCCAGTTCGTTGCCGTCCGAGTCCGTGCGCGGAACCATCATGTTGATCACGCGCTTGATCGGCGGCGGGAAGTTGGTGGGAATGCCGGAGCCGTCGCTGGGATTGAACCGCGGACCCCAGTCGTAATCGAGCACCGGGTTGATGAACGGGACCTCGTCGGCGCCGTTGATGGTCGCCGCCTGCGGAGCGTGCGGCGCCACGTCACGCAACTGCGGAATCCCCGTGGGGAAGCCCATCGCGGCCAGCGTCGGAGGTACCAGGTTGCGCACATCGTCGCGGTCGCCCCTGTGCCGCCCGTGGTCGTGATCGTCATCGTCGCGGTCGCCTCTGCGGAACCCGCGGTCGTGGTCGTCTTCGTCGCCATCGGGCGTGCGCAGCCGCGGATACAGGCTAGGCGGCGGCGTCACGCCCGCCATCACCCAGTCACGGAAATGCACCCGGATTGCGTTTACCGTCTGCGTGTGCGGCACGGGATTGCCCTTCAGCGCCCCGGTGCCCCACTTGTTGCCCGGGCAGTTGGGATTGTTGGGGACGAAGTCGAACAGGTTGGTCCCCGCCGGCGTGGTGGTTCCTCCATGAGTGGTGCTCGGGATGTAGTAGCGGCGCACGTTGTGGGGCAGCGGGATGTCCTCCTTGCCGTCGGTGCCTACCCACTCGATGCCCAGCTTCAGTTCCCAGACCTCGGCCGAGCCGAAGTGCTCGATGACTTTTGGACACGTCCTCGACTCCCTGCAGCGATCGAGGATGCCGCGCGTCGGCAGGTGGCGCACGTGGTCCTCGTAGCGCTCCCACCACTGCGGGCCCTCGCTGCCTGCCTCGTACAACTCCAGCACGCCGTCCGGTTGCGCCCAGCGGAAGTTCAGAGCGATGCGCCGGCCCGCGATGATGGGCCACATTCCGTCATCCACCTGCCGCCGTGCCTCGTCCTCATTGAACCCCAGGTGCAGCCAGCCGCGCAGGAAGTTGCCGCTCTGCGAGACGCCTCGTGCGATTGACCAGCGGATTTTCCCCGCCAGCGGGTTAGGCTGGCCGTCGGCGTCCGCCGCCTCGTACTTGAAGAACGACTCCACGTCGCGGAACGCGGCGAAGCCCACCCCGAGCACGTACGGATCGCGCGCCGTGAGGACCACCTGGTACAGCTTGTTGCCGTCGAATCCGTTGCGCAGGCAAATCTCCGAGGTGCTGGGCGTGCCCGGGAACGGGGTCGTCGCGTCGCAGTGCGCCCACGCCCAGTCCGCACTCGCGATGGTGTTGCCCTCTGTGACCACGCCGGTCATCGTCTCGTGCAGGTGCTCGGTGAGCGTCGCCTGCGTGGTGTCGAGGGTAGCCGGTTTGTACGGGAACGGGTTCGACTGCACGAACAGCGCGGCCGAGTTCGGGCCGGTCGCGGGATTGATAATGCGCGCCAGCACCGTGCCGGTGATGGGCGAGCCGTCATGATGCACCGCCACCGGTACCTTGACCCAGTCGTTGTTGGTCCGTGTCTGGTCGGTGCCGCCCGCGTTGTCGCCCTGCCAGCCGCTGGAGATGCCCACGTCGCCGAACGCCTTCTCCGCGTCGACGATGGTGATGCGCCCGCCGCGGTTCGGCACGTCGTGCCACAGCAGTCCGCTGGCTTTCGACATGTCGATCGGCTTCACGATGAAAAAGGTTGCGGTGTACTCGACTTTGCCGTTCGCGTTGCGCGGCGCGAGATGGATGTCCTGGATGATCGCGTTCAGCGGATCGGTTGGATCCAGCTCGCCGAAGACGCGGCCCGCCAGCGTCTCGTACTGTCCGGCGCTGCCGAATGTAGCGCCCCCGAACGCGGGCGAGGTTTTCGTATCGATCACGAATCGGACTACGCGCGCGGACGCTGGTACGGCAAGCGCAGCGGCGAGGAGCACAACGAACGCAGTCGCTCTACGAACGTGCATGGTTCCTCCAGCGGTGAAGTGATTTGTGCGAGCGGGTAAACTCCGAACGAGCAGGCAAGGCGCGCCCGTGCCGGCCACAACGCGGCCGAGCACACCGCAGTTGCCGCAGCCTTGTGCTTGAGACTGTCGAACGAAAATCCAGAACGGCCCTGTCTTGCCCGAAAGGTCCTCACCCGCCCCACGAAAAACGCGCCGCAGTCTATGTCTCGCGCCCCACGTTGTCAACCGCCTTCCCGAGGTAGCGCGCAAAAATTTGTAAATGCCGGGACCAGTACCTCATAGGCCATTGACACCTCCCCGGGTCCGCATTAGACTCCGCCGGCTTTTCTACTGCGTCGCCGCTTTGTGGGGTGCGGCGATTCATTCTTCGCTCTCGGAATTATTCGCTAAGGGCCCGACGTGGTTTGCCGGTGAGCGGCATTCCTCTGCCGCCCATCATTTCTAGGGATCAGAAAAATTTCCGCTGGAAGCTCCAGGAGGGAGTGTATGACAACTTCGTCTCCGCTTCGCGTACGTCTCGCTGTCTGTTGCCTTGCCACGATTGCCATGGCGCTGGTTGGCTATGTACTTCCCGCGCAAGCGCGCATCACCAAGGTCGTGATCACCAAGGAATCGCCGACCTTCGGCGGCTACTCGTGGCCGGGTGTCGGACAATATGAAAAGCTCTTCGGAACGGCCTACGGCGAAGTGGATCCCGCCGATCCCAAGAACTCGGTCATCACCGATATCGGCCTCGCGCCGACTAACGCCAACGGCAACGTCGAGTTTTCCTTCACCTTCTACATCCTCAAGCCGATTGACTTGAGCAAGGGCAACCACAAGGTGATGTACGAGCCGCCCAACCGCGGCAGAAAGACCTGGAGTTCGCTCGGTCGCTTTCCCGTGGGCGGCAACGATCCCGGTTCGGTCACCGCGGTCACCAACGCGGCTGCGCTGGCCAATGCGTTCCTGATGCCGCGCGGCTACACCATGGTGTGGAGCGGCTGGGATGAGGCTGCTGGCACCAGCTCGGCTGGATTCAACACCATCATTAACCTGCCGATTGCCAAGAATCCGGACGGCAGTACCATCACCGGCCCGGCTTTCGAGTACATCGTTTCCCCGGGAGCGAGCTATACGCTCACTTATCCCGCCGCCACGCTCGACCAGACCAAGGCGACGCTTACCCATCGCGTCCACTTGGACGACACGCCCACGGTGGTCCCTACGGCAAACTGGAAATATGACACCACTGGAAACATCATCAGCCTGACGACCGGCAACTTCGTGCCCAACGACATCTACGAGTTCTCCTACACGGCCAAGGACCCGACCGTAAACGGCCTCGGCTTCGCCGCTATCCGCGACTGGAACGCCTGGCTCCGCTACGAGACGGAGGATGATTTCGGCACGCCCAACCCGCTGGCCGGCGACATCACTCGCATCACCACCGAGACTTCGTCTCAGCCGGCTCGCACCCTCAACGACCTTACTCACCTCGGCTTCAACCAGGCCGAGAATGGCAAGATCGTCTTCGATGCCATGATGCAGTGGATCGGCGCCGGCGACGGCATCAGCATGAATTACCGCTGGTCGCAGCCGAGCCGCACCGAGCGCAATCGCCAGGATCACCTCTTTTCCGAGGGCGTGTTCCCGTTCGCCAACGTCACCACCACCGATCCCATCACCGGCAAAACCGACAGCCGGTTTGCCCGCTGTAAGGCGACCCATACCTGCCCGCGGGTCGCGGAAATCTATTCCGCCAACGAGTACTGGGTGAAGGCGGGATCGCTGCTGCACACCACGCCCGACGGTACCAGGGACCTGCCCGACTCGCGCTACGCGCGCGATTACTTCATCTCCAGCCACCAGCATGGAACCGGCAACTCCGCCTCCAAGGGCGTCTGCCAGCAGTTCCTGAATCCGCTCGATTCGCAGCCCATCCAACGCGCCCTGTTCATCGCCCTCGACCAATGGCTCGACGGCGCTCCGCCGCCACCCACCCAGGTCCCCAGGCTGTTCAATGGGACACTGGTGCCGCCTTTGCCACAGTCCGGCATGGGCTTCCCCAATATTCCCGGCGTGACCTACACTGGCCTCAAGACCACCCGTTACCTGCTCGACTACGGCCCCGGCTTCTATGACACCGGTATCCCCACCATCAATCCGCCGGTCATCACGCTGCCGTACGAGGACAATCCCGCCAACGGTCCCATCTATCCCAGCTTCATTCCCAAGACCGACAGCGATGGCAACGACATCGCCGGCGTGCGCTTGCCGGACGTCGCCGTGCCTCTGGCCACCTACACCGGCTGGGCACTGCGCTCTGGACCGCAGGCCAACGACGGCTGCGAGTCCTCCGGCCAGTTCATTCCATTCCCGAAAACTGAAGCGGATCGCATGAACAGCGTCGATCCCCGCCTTTCCGTCGCCGAGCGTTATCCCACCTACGGCCAGTACTACCGCAAAGTCAGCCACGCCATTAACCACCTGGTCCGCCGCCGCCTCATGCTGCCGGAGGACGTCAACAGCGAGCTGACCCGGTTGGTCAACCTCGGGCAAACATTGGGCGTTCCCGCCAACCGTCCTCCGCTGGCCGCCTGCGCCGATGTCACCGTGAAGACCAGAGCCTGCGCGACCTCCGCGCGAGCCTCCATCAACCACGGCTCATCGGATCCTGATGGTGACAAGCTCACGCTCACCCAGGCGCCGCCGGGACCATATGGCCTCGGTACAACGCCGGTCACCTTGACCGTGGCCGATCCCTACGGCGGCTCCAATTCCTGCGCCGCGACCGTTACCGTGGTCGCAAGGCGCGAAGGAGATCGCTGCGACGGTGATCATGACGGCGATGATGACGGTGATCATGATCATGGCCGACACTAACGAGGGCTGTTCCACAATTGACGGACCTTGATGTCATTCCTGAGGGAGGGCTCCCGCGCGCTTTTGCCGGGGGCCCCAGTGTCTCCGGTCCGTTCTATTACCTATGTCCCCGGTCTGTATCGAGTTGTGAGATCTGAGTTGTCAGTTCGCTTGCCGCGTTGCTCCGAACTGGCATTGACGCCAGCCCCGAAGGGGCGGCAGTACATAGCCCGGCACGTCAGTGCCGGGTATGCGAGTGGAATGTGGAATGAAGTTGGAGTCCCGTTAGGGACGGCACGAGTTTTGTAACAGACCATTCAGCGGCGGGCATAGTGGGAAAGATCGTCCAGTGCCGTGGCAACGCTGACCACAAATCGAGTCCCGCAGGGACGCCAGAACCCAGCGCGGCGCGTAAGTGCCGGGAATGCTGACTACAAATTTCTCCCCAATCCAAGTGTCCCCCATCTTAATTCTTGCCCACGCCCGCGTACGGCCCGGCCGCTTGCGCACCCATCGCGACTGCCTCCTGCTCGCCCGCGGCATAGTTGGGGCCCAGCAGCTCGCGCAGGATCCACGAGATCTGTCTGACCGACTGCTCGATGTGCTTGATCTCCGCGGCTTTGCTGGTCGCTTGCGCCGAGTAGCTAATCACCTCCAGCTCGTTGCGGATCAGGTGATTGATGTTCGCAACTCGATTCAGCTTGTGCCGGATCGCGCGATTCCGTCTGCGCAGCCACCAGCTCCCGACAACTCCCACCAGGATGCCCAGGATCAAGTCGTCGGACAGTTCGTACATCTCGTTGGAGAGCAGGTGCGACAGCCACAGGTCGGACGAGTAGCCGAGGATCATCACCGCAGCTCCCAAAATCCAGGGCGCTGCCGTCGTTTGCAAAAGTTTGTGCGCAGATGTTCTCATTCCACCCTCCCCCCTGGTCGCGCCCGAGTGCATCGCGATAGGGCACACGCCGACCCGCGCGGCAACACCGCCGCCGCCGCACCTTGCGATACCCGAGCCTGATTTTAGTTCCGGCAGTTCTCGCGCCCGCCTATTTTTGCTCGGCTGGAGCAGCGAAAGGCAGCGAACGGCTTCCCGTTTTGGTTCTCGGGGACGAGTGCCTCCATCATGGGGGAGCCTGTAGCGGCCCACTCTTCAAGGTGGGTTTCCTTTTTTCGAAAGTCTCAACCCCGACTCTACCAAGAGCTGTTGTCGACGTTTGCGTCCTGCTGAGCCTCGAATTTGCAGGTAGAATTCCAGGCATGAGGCATCGATTTTCCGTGCGCATGCGGCTGTCTCATTCAATCGCCATGGCAGTCCTGCTGTGCGCCGTGGCAGCCATCGCACAAGCGCCGGCCACCCCCGTGGTGACGCTCGCGCAAGTTGCGCTGACTACTTCGGACGGCGTGCGCCTCAGCGGCATCGTGTACCGCCCCGCCGCTGCGCCCAGCCCGGTTGGGCTCATGTTGGTGCATGGCTTTGGCGCAAATTTTTACGAATCGTATTTCCCTTATCTCGGCCGAGCCGCCGCGCAACAGGGCATGGTTGTGCTGGCGCTCAACATGCGCGACCACGATACCGGCCCCAAGACCTCCGACTTCACCGACAACCAGGCCGACATCGCCGCCGGCATCGAGCACCTGCGTAGCCTGGGAGCAAAGAAAATCGTGTTGCTGGGACAGAGCATGGGCACCAACCGGGTACTCTATTACCAGGCCGCGTCCGGTGATTCTTCCGTAGCCGCCACCGTGCTGGTCAGCGGGCCGGGCAACTTGTTCCAGTGGAATGTCTGGCAGTTTGGACAGAAAAAGGCGCAGGAGACGGTGAGCGACGCGCTTCGCGTGCAAGCCGAGGGTCGCGACCGCGATCTGATGCTGGTGGATTTGGGCCCTCTGGGAAAAGCTCTCTACTCGCCACGCTATCTGCTCAGCCTGCGCGGCCCCACCGCCAAATCCGATCCCTACCAGAACATTCAGAAGGTAAAGAACCCGGTCCTGATCCTGCAGGGCAAGGCCGACAAGTTGATCGAGCCGGAGATTGCGGAACGCCTGCACAGAGCGGCGGCGAATAATCCCAAGGTTGAGGTGCAGTACGTGGACGGCGCCAACCACGGCTTCAGCTCGCAACAACCCTTGCTCGCCGACCGCGTATTGAAGTGGATTAAGTCAGCCCTCCCCAGCAAACAGAGCTGGGAAAGGCACTAGGTCAAGCATTACGCGCAAGCTACTATGTACGCATGACCACTATTTGTGTGTAAGCCAATGGCTGACGCGTACTTCTCGGGCAAAACGCTTGATGACGTGATGCGCATGGTCGTCGAGGAGATCGATGCGCATGGCAACCGAATATATCCGGCCAAAGGCGGGAAGGACGGCGCCGTAGAGTTGACCGGTGTTCTGCTCGAGCTTACGAATGTTCGAGCACGTCTCAGCCGAACCGAGACCAGAGGGAAGCCATTCAGTGGCTTAGGCGAGCTATGTTGGTATTTAGCGAAGACTAATGATGTCAGGTTTATCTCGTATTACTTACCACGATACAAAGTATACGCCGAGGGCGATGAGATCTTCGGAGGATACGGACCTCGCTTGTTCAGCTGGAAAGGTGTAAATCAGCCTGGCCAATGTCACCGAACTTCTCAGGAAGAGGGTCGATTCACGACGCGCTGTTATTCAGTTGTTCGATAGGCACGATCTTCTGGGCGAACACGAGGATATTCCGTGCACGTGTACGCTGCAGTTCATGCTTCGACACGACCAACTACACATGTTCACGAACATGCGATCCAATGACGTGTTCGTCGGTCTGCCGCACGATTTGTTTTGTTTCACAATGCTCCAAGAGCTCGTCGCGAGATCCCTATCCGTGGAAGTCGGTACTTACAAGGTCGCTATTGGGAGCCTGCACCTTTACGAGGGCAACGTCAATGCAGCCAGGCAGTTCCTCAACGAAGGCTGGCAGTCGACTGACGTGTCGATGCCACCCATGCCGTATGGTGATCCTTGGCCGAGCATCAGCATATTGCTCAGCGCCGAGTCGGCCATACGTACTTCAGGCCCGTTCGATAGCGCTAGCCTGGGCAACATAGACCCATACTGGGCAGACCTAATCCGATTGCTACAAATATTCCGGAGCAAAAGAGACAAGGATTCAAACAGAATAAGGGAAGAGCGGGGAAGAATGGCGTCGAGCGTCTACACCCCATTCATTGACAAGGTGCTTGCCGATTTGTCTCCACCAACACAGACAACTTCGTTGGCGGATCCAGAATGAACGCTCCACAGGTTGGCCCATCAAGTTATCGACTGCATACCACACTAACCACGTTAATTGATCGCTTGGATAGTCCGGCAGTGTCTGGGACGGACGTCATCAGATGGGGGTGCCCAGTACCATCTTTTGGCGATCTGTGTAATTCGCGAATAGCCAGCGTCGGACTAAATCCAAGTAATCGAGAGTTCGTGGACGAACAGGGAGACGAGCTACAGGGGCCGCTCCGCCGGTTTCACACGCTCAACTCCCTTGGTCTTGCATCCTGGTCCGACGCCGATGCTCGCCATTTGCGCCTTATTTTAGAGTCGTGCCGCAGCTATTTCTTTGCCAATCCGTACGACAGGTGGTTCAAGAGATTGGATGAGGTATTGTCCGGCGTCGACGCGTCGTTCTACAGCACATCGTCTAGCGCTTGTCACCTCGACCTAATCCCGTACGCGACTACGCGCAAGTGGACTGAGCTCACGCCCCATCAGCGGTCCTCACTGCTGGCTGTTGCTGCTGACACTCTCGCGCTCTTGCTCAGAGATTCTCCACTCCAGACCTTAGTTCTTAATGGACAATCTGTTGTGAACCAGTTTCAGGAAATTGCCGGCATTCGCTTGGAACGTCAGGAGATGGCTTCTTGGTCGCTCCCTCGCAATCCAAGGGCCGACGTAGTGGGTATCGCATATAGAGGTGTGATTGAAGCTTTGTGTGGCATAAAGCTGCCACATAACATCTTGGTTCTCGGATTTAACCACAATCTCCAGAGCAGCTTTGGTGTAACAACCAAAGTCGTCCACGCAATCCGCGGTTGGATCGCCGAGGTAGTAAGTGAGGTGTCCTGGTGAGGCCGCGGGAGCGCGAACTCGCTGAGCGGCTTGAAGCCGGTCTCCTCAACTTCGATCGGGAGAAGCGGCCTCTTCCTGGAATCCGCGACGCTGGCAATCGTGAGGTTTTCGTCGAACAGCTCCTTGAGAGCATTCACCGAGTCAAATTTGTTGAGGTCCTACGCGCGCGAGAGTTAAGCAATCGTCGTGCCGATCCAAATGATGAGCTGTTCGACCCGTTGAGGGCTGCAATACTGAGCCAACGCAAAGGGGACGTTGAAGAGGCATTCTGGTTGGTATTCCTGTTTGCCCATTTCGGAAGGCATGCCCGCGCTGGATGGCGTTATGCGCGCGAAGTGTATGGCCGTCTCGGTGAAGGACCCCTCTGGGATTGGGTAAGCACCAGCGCGGACCCCGCTGCCTTTCGTGCGTGGCTGCATGCTCACGCGGACGAGCTAAAACGCGAAGGAGTCCCTCGCGGGTTTGGCAATCACCGAAAGTACGAGAGCCTCGACGCGTATTCTCCGAACGGCACTGGTGCCGTGGTTGAGAGCTACATTACCTGGGTAAACCCACCAAGGACTCACCAGCTTGTAATGGAGCATGCGTACCGCGAAGCTGATGGTAAGCCCCGCAGCGCCTTTGATGACCTTTACAAGTCAATGAGGGCAGTAGCACGGTTCGGTAGAACGGCCCGTTTTGATTATCTGGCTATGGTTGGCAAACTAGGCTTGGCGCCCATTGAACCCGGATCGACGTACATGCAGGGCTCGACAGGTCCGGTCAAAGGTGCACGGCTGCTGTTTGGAGGGCACGAGAGTACTGCGGATCTCGATGCATGGTTGGTGGAGCTTGACTCTCAACTAAGGGTTGGCATGCAGGTGCTCGAAGACGCTTTATGCAATTGGCAAAAGAGCCCTGGACAATTCCAGCCATTTCGAGGCTGACGAGTTTAATCCTCCCACTTGAATCGCCTCTTCAGACTGTTCAATTGGCGGTGCGTCAATCTCCTGTAGTGCTGAAGCTGCCCCACGACGATACCCGGAGAAATTCCTACCCTCCGCGCGAACCTAATCACTTCGCGGCCGTCGACAGGTAGAGATAGCAACGCGTACTGAAATTGTGGGGGAACCAGAGTACGAGCCGCGAAGTCATTAGCTTCTTGTTCTTCCTTGGTTGCGGGCGCTTCAATACCTTCTAAGAAAAAACCCTTTTCGCCGTGGAGCAATAAATGGCCTGCTTCATGAAAGAAACTGAACCAGAACTGATCGTCCGACAGGTAACGGAAACTCAGTAACAGTAGGGCCTTTCTTGGTGAAAGGAAGCGCGTTGCGCCACTAGCCCGACATCCGTTCGGAGCGCGGATGACCGTCACCGCAACACCAGCGGCGGCGCAGAGCTTCCGCAATTCCGGGATGAATCGACCTGGATCCTTTTCCCGCGTCAGAGACCGAATCCTTGAAAGGGCGTCACTAAACAGTCGGGGATGCCAAGGACTGCACTCGATCGCCTCGCTCTGGATTTCACCCTGCCGTAGCCAGGCAGCCACTGCGGCTGGGCGCGAGTCGAACGAAGGCGACGTTCTAAAGGCGACCATTTCCTGCACGTTCGCGTACGCCTGACGCCAAGCAGCAACACTAGCAACCCCAAAAAATCGCAGGCAAGCGGCCGCCTCGTCTGATGGATGCGGCACCGGCTTGAGCCAGCCGAACTTAATCATATCCCCAACGGGTAACTCATTAAGCCACTCCTCGTCGGTGACATGGAGCCTCGTTATGTCCTGGCGATACTGGAAATCGCGTGCCATCCAGAATTCCACGGACCCGCCGAGAGCTTCTTGCAGCCGTCTTGCAAGTCCTATTGTGATCGTCGCACGACCCTGGAGAAGGTCCTTCGCGTGCTCTGGCGTGTCCTCCAGACGCCGGGCAAACTCCTTCAGAGAGATGTTTCGCTCAGCGAGGATGTCCGTGATGGTATCACCCGGTGCCGAAGCCCATTCCGGACGAAACTCTTGGCTGCTAGTCATCGTCGCTCTCGATCCGTAGTATTTTGATTCTAATAACCTTAGGCCAGTCTACATCTTTAGCCTCGGTCAAGGGATTGCGAGTGTGGTTAGCTTTGAATACGATGCGGTATCCGTCGCACAAATCGACGACCATTTGCTCACCGTCGGCGCTGAGGCGTGGCTGCCCGGCCACGAGATCGTTCGTGCACGTGGCAGCACGCATATCCGCCAATCGGTGCTTGAGAATCTCAGCCACTTCGGCGCCCAATTCCAGTCTAGCTTGGGCCTCGCTCTCGCAGATCGTGCGCAGCGATTTGGTCTCAAAGGCGAGTTCCAACGTATTAGCTCTTGTGCGATCAATCGATTCTAGCCCACGCCCTTGTCTCCCGTCCTGCCGAGCCTCCACCCCACAGTCCGGACCGCCCCAGGTAACCTGAGGTTTCCCCAGGTTACCTGCACGTAAGTTGTTGCCTAGACACCCAGCCAAAACCACAAGAAATGGCAGTATAATCGCCGCATGGCCGACCATTTGATCCACATCTCGGAAGCAGAAGCCGCCAGCGACTTCGCTTCGGTGTTGGCCCGGGTACGTGCAGGCGCAGAAATCGTAATCGAGAGCGGCAAACTGCCCGTGGCGGTGATCCATGCGCCCGCCCCGCCCCGCCGTTCTATTTCTGAGTGCATCGCGCTATTACCCGAGGACTCGACAGCGGTCATGGACCCTGATTTCGCCAAGGATGTCGAGGCAGCCATCGAGAGCCACCGCGAACCCCGAGGCACTGCGTCGCGGGGTTAACTGATGCGGGCCGTCATACGCTGGTCGAGATGCGCGAGCACCTTCGGCCAGGCTTCCTCGTGCCGATTCTTCGACTCCTCATCAGGAAAGCCTGCATGCGTGAGACGGAGCAACGTACCGCCGTTGTTAGGCGCCAGTTCAACTGTCACCACCGTCTCGGCACCTTTGGTTGCTGCGGTGGCCCAAGTTAGCTCCACATGTCGATTGCGGTCCAAGCGGAGGAACCGGCCGTAGTGGGGGTGTCGCGCGCCTTCGAAGTGGGTGTCGAAAAAGAAGGCGGTGTTGACCTCGCCCTTCATCAACACCGTGCCTGGGGTGGCAAACCAGCGATCGAACTGTTCCGTCCAAGCACGGAACAGCGCCTCAGGGGACGCCCGCATGGCGCGCTCAGAGGTCAGGCGAAACGGCCTTGATGAAAGATCCGGCAGGGCAACGACCTTCGTCATAAAGTCCTCCATCTCTGAATTGAGGCGAACTTACTCGAGCGAACGAGGCATTCAAGAAGCGCTCCGATGCGCTTTGCGCAGATACAGCCTAATCCAATCACCCAATTGAAGATGGGCCTCCTCTTCGGAGATGTTCACGGCCGCCTGACGGACTTCAGGTGGAACCCAACGTGGAAACGGGATTGTGCGAACTCTGTGCGCCCCCGACGGGGTATGCTCCTCCCGTAAAGCAGCGAGCGTCTTCTTGTCCAGAAAATTCGCCAAACGAACGATCGCTGGCCAGAGTCGGCGATGAACGTAGGTAATCTTTCCGCCCACCAAACGGCACACGAGGACCTGATCGCAATCGCGTATGGTGCGAGTTGCCCGGAAGATTGCGCGCCCCTTTTCGTGTCCCCACCAACTGCCGCGAATCGGCTCTCCGGCTATGGCTTCGGCTAGGTTTGGTCGCACTCCCCGACCTGCCTCTAGTACGACACCGTGCGTTTCAACAAACCGTATCGGATCCATAAGGGCTGGGGGGCGTAGTTTCATTTAGTCACCTTCAAGTTTTTTGGAACAACGAGCTGCACCTCGGTGATTCCCTGTGAAACAAACCCATTTTCTCTCCTCCGCAAGAGTCCAACCCCACAATCCGGCCCGCCACGGTTACCGTGCCGGTTTCACGGTATACCGTGCGTATGTCGTTGACTCCATTGAAATGGAGGGGGAGGGTGGTACCTGAGGTTTACCAGATGGATAATAGATTCTCAAGCTGAGATTCCACGCTCCTTAGAACGGCATTTTCTTCACCGCAAACGGAATCTGCACCACGGCTTCCAGATCGACCGCAGTTCCATTCTTCATCGCGGGATAAAATTTCCAGCGCGCCAGCGCCACGCGCGCACTCTCATCCAAACTCTCTTCCACTCCGCGCAGCACTTTCACTTCGCCCACTGTTCCATCTTTGTGGATCACAGCGTAAAGCGTGACCGTTCCTTCCACGCGATCGCGCATCAGTTCCGCGGGATACGAAGGATCCACTTTCACCCGCGCTTGTGGCGCGACCACGTCGCCCTTCGACGTCGATTCCTTCAACTCCGCGAAGCGGATGATCCAGCTTCCGCCCGCGCTGGTCAGGTTCGGCATATTCAGCGTCATCGAGTAAAAGCGCTTGCCGCCGAACACCTTCTCCTCGATCTTACTTGGCGCATCCAGCGCTGGCGCATTGCGCGACGCGTGCGGGATGTCCGCCAGGCGCGGCTTGGCCAGCGACGCCATCGTTGTCGGTTTCGGAGCGCTTGCATTCGACTTCAGAACATCCAGCGGATCGCCTTGCGCTACCACGCCTCCTGCGACAGGCTTCGAAGCTCCAGGCCCAACCGAAATTCCTGGCGGACCCGAGCCTCCGCCGTTTCCGCCTCCGCCATTCGATCCGTGTCCAGTTCCGCTATTCGTTCCGCCTCCCTTGATGTCAGGCGTTCCCGGCGCATTGGGATTTCCTTCCGGCGTGGCCGCGAACCGTCCGTAGCGACTGCCGTTGGGAACGTCGATGGGACCATTCACCGTCGCGGGATCCAGCCCCAGCGCGATCAGTTGTCCCGCCGCGCGTTTGCCATTGCCGATTCCGCCGACGTCGGGCGCTGGCTGTACTGCCGCGCCGCCAGTGCCGTTCGGCGCGACGTTGCCCGCGCCCGCGGAACCAGCCGTTGCGGTGCGTTGCTCGGGAACTGGAAGTTTGGGAGCTGCGACGGTTGGATCGAGACGCGTCACGTTCATTGCGCCCAGCGGACGCGCCGCCGCGCTGGAGGAAACTGGAGGCTCGATTACCGACGGCTCAGGAATATTGGGCAAGCGCGTTTTGGACCTCGCCGTTTCCATCGAAGGCGGAGGCGCGACAACTTCCGGTTGCCAAGCGGCCGCAGCCTTGGAGCGTAGCGCTTCCGCGGAAGGCGCAGGCGCGACCACCTCCGGCGTTAACGGCGGCAGTTTCGGCGCCGACTTTATTGCCGCCTCCGGAACCGGCGTGGGAACAGGCGTCCAGGCCACCAGGTTCGGCATCGACACATCTTTCGGCAGCTTGATCTGACTGGGCGTGATGATGGTCTGACGGAAATTGTCGGGCGCAGGCGGAAGCGAGATGATGCGCTGCTTCGCCCACTTCGGTTCGCCCTTGCGCTCCTCTTGGGCAGGCGCGGGCGCGCTGCCGGTGTCGATGGCCGGCAAATATTCCGAGACGCTGTAGTAGGTGATCTTGCTGCCGTCGAACGGGCTGCGCGTGTGGATGGGCGCGCGCGGTGCATACGTCACCGACATCCCGTAGACGACGACAATCGCGAACAGGTGATACAGCGCCGACGACGCCATGCTGCGCCAGGCGACCGGACGCTCGACGAAAACGTCGGGCCAGAACGGCACCTGCCGTGACGTCAGCGATGGTTCCGGTGTTTCGGGGTAGCAGAAAAGATCGCACAGGTTTTCGGCAAACACCCGATGTCCTGCCGGCCATTCCACCAGCAGAGTTGGTTGTCGCAAGCGCGGCACGGAAGTGGACGAGACTTCGCTACCGGGTTTTTGCTGCATCCAACACCAGAGGAGATTGTACCGGGATTATAACCTAGTAACTGGCTCGTCCGTGCCCTCGGAGCGCGTTTCCGGATGTGTTCTAATCATGGGAGTCGATCCGGATTCTCATGATGCAAACACTCATTCATCCCTGCGGGAAGTACCTGGCACCGAGTGCCGACTGCCGACCAATGGCGAGGATCTTCGGACTCGTTACTTGGTACTTGGTACTCGGTACTGTGTTTGTGATGCTGGCGAGCGCGGCCGCGTGGGCGCAATCGCAGCCGCCCAAGAGCACCCCAGAACGCGCCGCCTCCGAAGACGTCTCGGGCATGTACAGCTTCCTGCGCGAAGGCGAGTTTGTGGAGGTTGACGTGGAACCGGACGGGCGCGTGAACGGATTCGTCTCGCGCTACGGCGACCTCAACAGCGACCGCGGCGCCTTCCTCGACCACATGTTCACCAAGGGCTCGATGCAGGGCAACAAGCTGGCGTTCACCACGCGCTCGGTCCACGGCATCTCGTTCGAATTCAAGGGCACGGTGGAACGCGGAGAAGGGAAGACGCCCGGCGCGGAAGCTTACTGGACAATCAAGGGCACGCTGACGCAGATGACCGAGGACAAAGACCACAAGCAGACGGCGCAGCAGCGCGAAGTGGTGTTCAAGTCGTTTCCGGCGGATGCGATGGTGGCGCCGCGGAAGCGGGACTGAAGCCGGCTGCGCGGAACGTCCGCATTGTCCTTAATCTCTTTGTGACCGAATCGCGGGATGGATCATCTCCTGTATTCGATAACGATGTCTGCTCCTCTCTCCACGATCGCGCTGGCGCCCTGCTGTCGCCGCTCCTGTTGTCGCGGCCACAGCGGCAAGGGGCGTTGGCGCGTTTGCTGATTTAAGTTCCAGCCTCCCAGCCGCTCCGCGCGAGCGGCATTCTTATTTGCGCAAAAGGAGAAAAGCGATGAGTACGACCGACGATCTGCTTCAAGCCAACCAGCACTACGCACAGAATTTCAATCTCGGCGCCCTGGCGATGCCACCGTCCAGAAAAGTGGCGGTGGTAGCGTGCATGGATGCCCGCCTCACGGTGGAACAGATTCTGGGGCTGAAGACGGGCGAGGCGCACGTGATCCGCAACGCCGGCGGGATCATCACCGAAGATGCTCTGCGCTCCTTGCTGATTTCGCATCACCTGCTGGGGACGCAGGAATTTCTCATCATCAACCACACCGATTGCGGCATGCTGACCTTCAAGGACGACGATTTGCGACAGCGTCTGGAGAAGCAAACGGGCACGGCGGTGGTCGCGCCGGTGCACTTCCATGCCTTTTCCGACCTGGAGGAAAACGTCCGGCAGCAAATCGATCGCGTGCATTCGCACCCGTGGATTCCCAAGCACATACCGGTGCGCGGGTTCATTTATGACGTGACGACGGGGAAGCTGCGCGAAGTGCAACGGCCGGCCAAGCAAGTGGCGGCGTGATGGATGAGAAGCGATGATCCTGAGTTCGCGTCGCGACCAGAGCGTGGCGCGAACTCAGGATGACACGGTCGTCGTCTTCCGGCTGAAGAAGACGTGTTCAGTAGTCGAGGACCGTCGCTCGGCTAATCACAAGTTCAGACCACGTCGCCGCCGCTGACGGCGCGCCTGGCGTCGTTGAGCTTGCGGCGGAGAAACTCGGTATGGTCGGCTTCGAAGTTGGCGAGTTCAGCGTACATACTGCGCAGATTGCGGTCGGGGGTTTTCTCGACCAGTTGCGAGTAGTAACGCAGGGCGGTCTGCTCGGCATCGAGCGCGACCCGCAAGGCGGCGGTGCGCGGAGCAATCGAGGCATGGCCGCGGGAGACGGCGAACAACTCGCCGCTTTCCAGCTTGGGGACCTCCAGCAGCTCGCAGATATCCTCTTCGGTGACGACGCAGGCTTGCGTACCGTAGCGCTCGAAATAGCGCTCTTGCAGCATGGTGCCGTGACTGCGCTCTTCGGTGGCCATGTCCCAGAAGACCTGCGCGATCTCCAGCGAATCGGGATCCTTGAATTCGGCGAACAGTTCGGCGAACTGCTGGTAGAGCTCGGCATTGCGCTCTTCGATGAAGATGGCGACGTGCAACGCTTCTTGCGGAGTCAGCGATGTGAATTCCCGTTTCATACTTGCTCCCCGGGCCGAAAGCACCAGCCGATGAAAAGATGAGTCTACAACGCGAACTGACGCGCGCTGTCGGCCAACAAACGCTGAAATCGGCAGGCATTCCCAAAATGGAACGTCAGGCTGCGATGGCCGGATGCGAAGCGGCGCGTGGCCGCGGCGGCAGAGGGCGCACCACGGCGTGATCGTTGACGCGGCACACGGTCATGGTCTGGGAGCAGGCGTCGCACAGCCAGAAGCGCGCGACGTGTTGTTCGGCGGCGCGGTCCCAGACGGCGTGGGCGCCGCGGAATTCCGGTTCGCACAGCAGGGTGAAGATGCGGCCTTCGTGGAGGTAGCGAAACGAGGCGGAGCAGGCGGGATTGGCGCACTTGGAAAGCACGGCGCCTCCTTGCTGCCGGTCAAGCGCTGCGCGCCTGGCGCTCCCGCTCGATCCGAGCGATGACGGCCCGCAACCAGGCGATCGCGGCCCCTTCCAGCTTGGCCTGATTGTAGCCCGATTGCAGGGAGGCGACGGTATCTCCCGACGGAGTCAGCGGAATATGGTGGCAGGGAACATTCTCATTTCGGGAAGATTCCGGAACGAAATCGATGAGCATGCATTCCGAGCACGGGTGCGGGCGCTGGGGCTCGCCGAAGTTGAGGCAGGTGATGGAGTCCTGGAAGATGGAAGTCGGCGTTTGCGGGGTGTGGACGGAGCGGCCGTAACCGCCTTGCTCGAGGAAGTTAAGTTCGAACTTGAGGACTTCAAGGACGTCGCGCTCGTCAGTCGCCATGGCAGCACCTCCGCGGACCTGGAACGATTGTAACGCGCCAAGCACAGGGAGCCGTGACCTTGCTCACGTTAGGCTGTGACGGATGGCCACATTGACCCGAACTGGCGTGAGATGAATCACATGGGAACGTGATAAACGGCTCAGGCCCCGGCCGTCCGCGCGGTCCTCGCCTTGGCCACCAGGCGGTGCTCGATGGCGAACAGGGCCAGCTCCAGCCGGGTGGAGACGCCGAGCTTGCCGAAAATGCTGGTCAGGTGGTGCTTAACCGTGTCTTCCCGCACGTTGAACTTGTGCGCTATCTCCCGATTGCTGGAGCCTTCGACAATAGCGGCCACCATCTGCATTTCGCGTCGGGTGAGGCCGTAGCGGCTGCCGGGCGGCTCGGGAGCCACTTTGTCGAGGATCAGTTGCTGCAGGTCGGGCACGCTGTCGCGACCGACCCAGTAGCTGCCGGCCATGACGGCGGCGATGCTCTTGAGCAAGAGCTGGGTCGCGGATTCCTTCAGCACCACGCCGCGCGCGCCGAGCTGCAGCGCCTCGGCGATCTGGGAGCGCTCCGCCGAGGCGGTGAGCAGAATGGTGCGCACGGGGCTGTTGGCGACGTTGAGCTCGCGCAAGGCTTCCAGGCCGGGCATGCGCGGCATGGCGAGATCGAGCAGCAGGATGTCGGGCTTCAGCTCCTGCGCCAGGGCGACGGCTTCGGCGCCGTCGGCGGCTTCTCCGACCACGCACAAATCGGGTTCAGACTCCAGCAGGCGGCGCAGGCCGTCGCGAAAAATGGGGTGATCGTCGGCGATGAGAATCCGGATGGGCAGGTTAGACATAGGCGGCTTGTGGTCTCTGGGGCAGAGTAACCTGCAGACGGGTACCCTGACCAGGCAGCGATTCTATCTCCAAATTGCCGCCCAGGGTACGCACACGTTCCTTGATGATGTCCGGACCTTTACGGCAAGCGTCCAATTCGGCCAGGGATTTCTTGCCGACGAAGGCAAAGCCGCGGCCATCGTCTTCCACCGCCAGCGTCCATTGGCCATCCTGCGCGCCGAAGCGGACGAGCACACGCTGGGCTCCGCTGTGCTTGCGCACGTTGGCCAGCGCCTCCTGGGCAATGCGAACCAGCTCGCGGCAGGTGCGTGGCGAGAGCTCGACTTCTTCCAGGGCGGAGGCGAATTCGGCGGCAATGCCGGTATCGCGGCGGAAGCGCTCGACGGTGTCGGCGAGGCGGTCGAGGAACTGGCCGGAGCTGACCTCGAGGGGGCGCATCTGCTGCATCAGAGTACGCAGATCGAACACCTGTTCGCGCAGCAGTTCCTGAACGTGTTCCAGTCGGGGCGTGAGCTGGGCGGGGTTATCGGCGCGCGCCGCCTCGCGGCGCAGCACGTCCACTTCCATTTCCACCGCAATCAACGCCTGGATGGCGCCGTCGTGCAGCTCGCGGGCCACCCGCGCGCGCTCCATCGCGCCGGCGCGCGAACGGAGCCGCCGCAGCAGGTACACGTTATAGATGGCCGGAGTAATGCGGCGGAACAGCTTCTGGGCAAAGCGCACTTCCTTAAGCTCGTCCCGGCCGGTACGGGCGTTGTACAGCAGCAGGTATCCGGACCATTCCTCTCCCATGCTGAGCCTGGTGGAGAGCACGGATGCGGCATGGTCGATCTGCGGACATTGGGCCGGCGACCACAAGGAATCCGGGTGCGTGCGTTTGCCCTCGGCGTCAATCGCCCAAGTGCTCCAGGTGGATCCACGCCGCTGCGCATAAAAACTGTGCGCCGGCAAAGATACGGTGCAGCGCACCGGCTCCTCGGCGCCGATCTCCGACCAGCCAATGCTGTTGTGGCCATTGGGCTGCGTTTCGGAACGCCACAGAAAGACGCGTCCGGAAGAGTTCTGACGAAGGACGGCCAGGGCCCGCGGCGCCGTGAAAAGGCCCATGGTTGCGCCAAGAATTGCCTGCATCGAGCTGCGCAGGCCGGTTTCCACCCGCGCCATTCCGGCCACGCGAGTGATGAATCCGTCCTCGGCACGCAACTGTTTTTCTTCCTCGGCGAGGTAGCCCAGCAGCACTCCCAGAAGGATCAAGTAGGTGGAACGGATGACGAAGCGATTCACTTCGTATTCGCCTTCCAGCCAAGTGCCGAGGGGATGGCCGAAGCTGAGCAGCGCCGCTTCGGTGGTCATGACGGTCACGGTGGCCACGGCGGTGGCAAAGGTCTCGATAAACCCCCAGCGGAACGCCGCGGCGGTCAGCACGAACACGAAGTAGAGAAAGAACGCGCTATTGGGGCCTTCGGAGAACAGCGTCACCACAGCGGGGAATGTCAGGTCGAGGAGATGGATCCAGGGAAACGAAGGCACGGTGGCTGCGCTGCGGTTCAACATGACCCACACGACGGCGCTATACACAAGGTAGGAAATCAGCACCGCGTAAGCGACATTGGCGTAGCGGCTGGGCTCGGTGGGATCCATGTAGACGGCCAGCAGGCCGGCGCCAGCCAGCAGCACGCGGGCCGAGGCGAGCACCCGCTCCACCCGGCGGCGCTCGTCGAGATCGACGGGCGCACCCAAGCGAGTTAGGAAACGTGGGGTGTTGCCCAGCGCGAACATGGATCCTGACTGTGTCACTTTAACCGCGTCAGCAGCGTGCAGCAAGCCTGCCGGCACTCTTTTCGACGCGGGCAAGGCTGGTGTGACGCAACTCACAGCACCGCCAGGGAGTCAGGAGTAGGCTATCTACAGGTAGCTCCGAGCGATGGTTGGTGGCCGCCTGCGCGGTCACGGGAAGGAGCAAACCATGTTGGTCCGGAAAGCCGCAGTGCTGGCGTGCTTGGCCGCCACGATGGTCCTGGCGCCGCTCGTGTTGGCGCAGAAAGCCGCCGAGGAGGGCCCCAAGTACGACGTGGCGAAAGAGGTCACGATCAAAGGGACGGTAGAGGAAATCAAGGAAGTCCCCAATCCCAAGGGGCAGATCGGCATTTACTTGATGGTCAAAGCCGCGGGCGAAGAGATGGAGGTCCGGCTTTGCCCGAACAGCTTTCTCAAGGAATTCGAGGTCGTCTTCCACAAGGGCGATCAGGTGACGATCACCGGGTCCAAGGTGCGGGTGAACGAGAAGGACGCGATCCTGGCGCGCGAAATCGAGCTGGGTAACAACAAGATCGTGCTGCGCGATAAGCAGGGCGCGCCCGCCTGGACGTGGCTGACCAAGGGCGGCGGCCACTAACGAGCGGCAGCAACGAAGCGCCGCGGCAACGTACCATTGCGGTGCGTTGCAGGGCGAACCCGCTCCGTGCGCATGTGTTTGCTCTCTTCTTTGCGGTATCCTTTTTGCTGTCATCCTCGCTCACTCCGGTGTACCAACCGGATAACGGCCGCTGACAACAAGCAACGAGCCGCTGGTTCTTTGTGCTCTAATTGGGTGGATACTGAAGAATCGAGGCCTCATGAGCTCCCCTGAAATGGACACTCAGACCTCCGCGGTTGCCTACGATTTTTCTCTGCTGAGCGACTACGACCTTCACCTGTTTAACGAGGGGGCGCACAACCGTCTCTACGAGCACCTGGGCGCACACCTGGCGGAATGGGAAGGGAAACGCGGGGTGTACTTCGCGGTGTGGGCGCCGGATGCGGAAGAGGTCAACGTCTTCGGCGAGTTCAACGCCTGGAACAAGTACACGCACCACCTGCGGTCGCGCGGGCCCTCCGGCATCTGGGAGGGATTCATACCCGGCCTCGGCGAGGGCGCCCAATACAAGTACTACATCGTCTCGCGCTACCTGGGATACCGCGTGGACAAGGCCGATCCCTACGCATTCTTCAACGAAGTACCGCCGTTCACCGCCTCCATCGTGCGCGACCTCGGCTACGAATGGGGCGATCAGCACTGGATGGGGACGCGCCACGGGCGCCACTCGATGCAGGCGCCGATGTCGGTCTACGAAGTGCACATCGGTTCGTGGATGCGGGTGAGGGAGGAGGACAATCGCTCGCTGAGCTACCGCGAGCTTGCGCCCAAGCTGGCCGAGTATGTCAAGCGCGCCGGCTTCACCCACGTCGAGTTCATGCCGGTGATGGAACATCCGTTCTTCGGCTCGTGGGGATACCAGGTAACCGGATTTTTTGCGCCCAGCAGCCGCTACGGAACGCCGCAGGATTTTATGTTCCTGGTCGACCACCTGCACCAGAACGGCATCGGAGTGATTCTGGACTGGGTGCCCTCGCACTTTCCTTCCGACGAGCACGGGCTCGCCTATTTCGACGGCACGCACCTGTACGAGCACGCCGACATGCGGCAGGGCTTTCATCCCGATTGGAAGAGCTACATCTTCAACTACGGGCGCAACGAGGTGCGCAGCTTCCTGCTGTCCAGCGCGATCTTCTGGCTGGATCGATATCACGCCGATGGGCTGCGCGTGGACGCGGTGGCTTCCATGCTGTACCTGGA
>JAIQFM010000056.1 GCA_020073285.1 Terriglobia bacterium
GGCAGCAACGACAAAGTCAAGGTGGACGTGCGCGTCATTGCCGCCACCAACCGCGATCTCGAATCCTCCTATCGCGCCGGCACCTTCCGCAAGGACCTCTATTTCCGGCTCAACGTCGTGACCGTTCACGTGCCCCCGCTGCGCGAGCGCCGTTCCGACATGGTGCCGTTGGTGCGCTCGTTCCTGGCGCGCTACGCTCCCGACGAAAACGTGCTGGTTACGCCGCCCGCGATGAATTGCCTGTTCCAATACGACTGGCCGGGCAATGTCCGCGAATTGGAAAATTGCGTCGAGCGCGCCATCGCCCTCGGCAATCACAGGACGATTGACCTGCAGGATTTGCCTGCCTCCATCCGCGCCGCCGGCTCCGCCGTTCCCGTGCCACCCGCGGAAACGCTTGCCCCGTCCGCGCCCGCCATCGGGCCCGGTTCCACCGACCTCGAGGACATCGAGCGCCAGACCATCCAGAGCGTCTTCCAGCAGGTCGGAGGCGACAAGGCGCGCGCCGGAAAGATGCTGGGTATCAGCCGCGCCACCTTGTATCGCAAGCTCAAGCGCTACCACATCGAAGCCGGTGAGAGTGTCGGCTCGACGGCTGTGAGCGCCGCGCAGAACAACTAGACAATTCCGTCAATGGAAAAGGGCTGGAAAGCGGACCACATTCGCGCCGCCGGCAAGCCCTGATGCCTGTCGGCGGCGCGAATGGGATGGATGCCTGCTAGTGCGCGAATCTCAGCACATACGGCGTGCCAACCCCCAGCAGCACGATCAGGAAGAACAAACCGGTCAGGAAACCCATACGCCAGAAATCCTTGGCTGGCAGATATCCGCTGGCATAATAGATCGGGCCCGGCCCGGTGGCGTACGGCGTCAAGATTCCCATCAGTCCCAGCGAGTAGCACATCAGCATTGCGAGCTGGCGTACTGGCATTCCTGGGACCACCAGCACCGCCGCCAGGAATACCGGTAGCACGGCCGCGGTGTGGGCGGTCAAGCTGGCAAACAGGTAATGGACGACGAAGAACAGCGCCACCACCACCAGCATGATCGCCAGCGGCGAGAAGTGCGATAGGTACCCGGTGGCGCGGCCGGCAAACCATTTCAGGAACCCGACGCTGTTCAGCGCATCCGCCATCGCCACCAGCGTCGCGAACCAGAGCAGCACCGTCCAAGCCTGCTTGTTGCTCGCGATCTGGGTCCAACTGACCACCTTGGTCAGCAGCATCAGCGAGATCACGCAGAAGGCAACCATCGTCGCGGACAGAAAACGCGCGCCGAAGATCCACCCGGTCAGGGCGAAGATGGCGAGCAAGGCCATGATGATTTCGTTGCGCGACACCCGCCCCAGCAGTCCCAGCTCCGTTTTGGCCCAGCGCACCACTTCCTCGCCCCGCTTCACCGTGGGCGGATAAATGAAGTAGATCAGCAAGGGTGTGGCAAGAAACAGCAGGATGCCCACCGGCAGGAATCCGCGCGCCCATGCTGCCCAGGTGACATCCACCTTGGCGACTTTCTTGACCAGCTCGAGCGCGAGCAGGTTGGGAGCGAGCGCGGTGATGAACATGGAACTGGTTACGCAGGTCGTTGCGAACGCAGTCCACATCAGGTAGGAGCCGATCTTGCGCGGCTCCTGCTCGGGGAGTGAGCCGTACAGGGGAGGAATGCACTTGACCACCGGGTAGATGGTGCCGCCGCTGCGCGCCGTGTTCGACGGCATGAAAGGCGCCAGAATCAGGTCGGAGAGCGCAATCGCGTACCCCAGTCCCAGCGTTCTCCTGCCCAGGGCCTTCACCAGCAGCAATGCGATCCGCCGCCCCAGGCCGGTGACATCGTAGCCGATGGCGAAAATGTTGGCGGCCACGATCAGCCACACCGTGTCATTGGAGAAGCCGGAGAGCGCCCACTTGGCCGCCTCGGCCGGCGTCTTTCCGACGAACATGCAGAAAGCCGCGATGCTGATGCCGATCATGCCGACCGCCGCGCCCGGCAGAGGTTCGGTCACCAGGGCCGCAATCACCGCCGCGAACAGCGCGAAGTAATGCCATGCCAGCGGAGTCAAGCCGGCCGGCGCGGGGATCAGGCGGAGCACGACGCCCAGCCCGATTGGTACCAGCCATTTCAGCACTACATTAGTAGTAGATGGGCCGGCCTGAACTTCCGGCTTAGTCGGAGAAACGCGAGGAGGAGAAGTTACGGACGTGGCCATGCATACCTTCCCGACCGGCCGGCTTGATTTTTATGATGGCAATTAACCCGGACCGCCAGCCCAGTCTTCAGCTAGTCCTGCCTATGCCTATCACCAAAGACGACAGCTCTCGGTGATGCAGCGCACAGGGGAACGTGCGTGACAAAAGGGCCGCACTTCTGCGCTTTATCGGCAGACTCCTCCTCGACTCGTCGAAGGACCGACCGTCCTCTCTGCCTTTGGGTTTCGATCCCGAGGGACTTTCTTCTCCTTGAATCGTTTGTGACGTGTTGATAAGGTCCGATGCCATGCGGGGTGGGGTGACATTTTTCTTGTTGGTTGTGCTTACCCTACCCGTGTGGCAGTCGATCGCGGACCCTGTATCCGCTTCCCAGCTTCCGGCTTGTTGTCGGAGAGATGGCGAGCATCACTGTTCAGCAGCCGCCGAAATGTCACGTGGTGTCGCCGACCTCGGCGGCCAGGCTGTGACATCCGTTCCTCAACACTGTCCGGTGTGGCGCGCTGTCGCCTCGAGCGGCGCCGTCAAAGTCCTGCCGCCCCATCGGGCCTCCATCTTCGACCCCGGATTACCGTCTGTCCTCATGGAACGTCACGCCATAATCTTTGTCTCCTCCGGTTTCTCTTCTCACACCGACCGCGGGCCACCCGCACTCGTCTAGCCACCCGCCCATCGTGACTCACGCGAAAAGCGATCATGCCGTCTGTCGCTGACTCGCGACGTCGCGCACCTCAATTGCTGCCTCGGAGGATGAAAATGCAACCGACTTTCTCCCTTTCGCGGAGAACGGCCTTTCTTATCGCGGGAATCGGAATTCTGTCGATAGGAGCCTTGCTCACGGCTTTCAGGGGTTCGCGACCCGAGAATGCCATCACGTTGGAACCGAGTCCTCGCCGCGTGGCGACCGGGAGCGATCCGAGCCTTGCGATACGCGATACGGGCGACATTTATCTGATGAAGTTCGAAAGTGGCAATCTCTGGTACGAGGTTTCTGCCGACGGCGGCGACACGTTCGGGCACGCGGTCCGCATGAATGACGTCGACGGCGAGGTCGTGAGCCACGCCGAAGCGACGCCTCGACTCTACCTGCGAGGAGGCCGGCCCTTCGCCTTGTGGCAGGCCCAGGCCGCTAATGATCGCGGATCCATGAAGCTGCGCTTCGCGCGCTCCATGGATTACGGCAAGAGCTTCGAGAAAGCGATTGACGTTGATCCCACGGGCCCTGCATCGCAATCGTTTTTTAACCTCGGCGTTTCGCCCCAAGGGACCATTTACGTCGTATGGCTGGACGGTCGCGATAGGAACGCAGGCCACGGCGGTCATTCCGAACACGGTGGGTCAGCTATCTACCTGGCGCGTTCCACCGACGGTGGAGCATCGTTCGGGCCGAGTATTCGTGTCGCCACGAATTCCTGTCCATGCTGCCGCCCCTCGATTGCCTTCACCGACGACAATACGGTCCACGTCGGATTTCGCAAAGTCTTTGACGGCAACGTGCGCGACCTCGCCGTGGTCACCTCCAGCGATGGCGGCAAGTCCTGGGCCAATCCAGTACGCGTTGCCCAGGACAACTGGCAGATCAATGGCTGCCCGCACTCCGGCCCGTCTCTGGCGGCGCTCGGCAACCGCCTCTTCGTGAGTTGGTTCACTATCCACGAGGGGGAACAGCAGTCGTACATCTTCCTGGCGCATTCGGACGACCGGGGCCGCACCTTCTCTCCCAGCGTGTCGCTGTCGGAGGGCACCGTCGATCCCAATCACCCTTTCTTGATTGCGGCGAGTGACCGTCTCTTCGCCGTCTTTCAGGCGCGAGAGCGCGACACCAACCGTGGCTGGGGAAGGGCACGCGTCTATCTGCGCGAGGTGAGCGCGGCCGGACGCCTGTCGCATCTGACCTCGGTCCCGAATTTGTCCGCCAGCGCTTCCTATCCAACGGTGGCTTTTGAATCACCAGACAAGCTCTTTCTGGCGTGGACCGAGTCGGTCGACGCTGCCAGCAACATTGTAGTTACGCGTGGGCGCCTGATCGGCGCGGGAATGTGAGGAAGTTATGCGGGCGATTCGAGTCTTTGCTCTGTTGTTGAATGTCGTTGCCGTCGGCCATCTGCTGGCGCAGACCAATGCGGGCGCCATCTCCGGCGCCGTCTTTGATCCCTCGGGCGCCGTCGTTCCCGAGGTGCAACTGACCATCCAGCAGGAAAACACGTCGGCGGAACGGATCGTCCACAGCGATCCGCGCGGGCGCTATGTGGTGCAGCAGCTTGTTCCGGGACCATACCGGATCAGTGCGCGCCATGAGGGCTTCCAGACGGAAATCCGCGAGGGCATCGTAGTCACCGTCGGACAAGAAACCGTCGCCAACATCCGCCTCAAGCTGGGCGCCATTGCCAGCGAAATCGCCGTCCGAGCCGATACCGAAATGGTGGACACGCGCACCGCTGCCGTTTCCGGTTTGATGAACAACCAGTTCATCCGCGATTTGCCGCTGAATGGGAGAGACCTGCACCAGCTCGCGCTGCTGGAGCCCGGAATCGTGATGACGCGCCGCGGCGCGGATTCCGGTAGCGCCGCCACGAAGCTGGTCGCCAACGGAAGCCGCCCCAGCCAAAACAGCTTTCTTCTGGATGGGAGCGACATCAACGACGCCACCAACACCAGCCCCGGCAGTGTCGCCGGCGGCATGCTCGGCGTGGATACGCTGCAGGAGTTTCGGGTCTTTACCAATGCCTACAGCGCCGCCTATGGACGGAGCGCGGGCGGGGTAATCAGCGCCGTCACCAAGTCCGGAACCAATCGCTTCCGCGGTTCTGCGTTTGAGTTCATCCGCAACAGCACTCTGGATGCGAAGAATTATTTCGACTCTGCCAGCGCACCCATTCCACCCTTCAAGCGCAATCAGTTCGGAGTGGAAGTCGATGGCCCGATTCTTCGCGACAAGACGTTTTTTATGGCCAGCTACGAAGGGCTGCGCCAGCGGCTGGGCGTGACCTCGATCGCGGTCGTTCCCGGCGATAGCGCCCGCCAAGGAAAGCTGCCCGGCCAGGCTGCGATCGCCGTGAATCCGGTCGTGATTCCATACCTCAATCTTGTGCCTCTTCCGAACGGGCCATTGTTTGCCGACGGCACAGGGCAATTCATCAATGCCGCCTCGCAAAGCACGGACGAAAACTTCGCCACGGCGCGCATTGACCATCGCTTCACCGACATGACATCGGTGTTTGTGCGCTACAGCCACGATAGCGCGATCTCAAGTGTCCCGGACAACCTGAATCTCACCACCGCCAACTCCAGTTCGCGGAATCAGTACCTTGCCGCCGAAGCGATGCACATCTTCAATGAACGCCTGTTGAATACGTTTCGCTTTAGCTTTAACAAGTCGCTGGTTAAGAGCTTCCCCAGTTATCAGCATGCGATTGACCCTTCGCTCTCGTTCTTGCCGGGCGCTCCTCTCGGCCAGATCTCGATCACGGGCCTGTTTTCGCTCGGCCCCAGCCGCTTCGGCCCGTCGTTCCTCAACATGAAGCTGTTCCAGTTCAGCGACAACATCACCTACACGCGCGGGCGACATTCGCTCAATGTAGGTGGCGACTATCGCTTCTATCACCTGCCGGCGCAGCAGGTGCAGTCCCCTTATGGGTTTTATCAATTCAGCTCCCTGAGCAATTTCTTGAAGGCGGTCCCATCGTCGGTCGAAATGACGCTGCCAAGCTCGCAGCTCGTGCGCAATTGGCGCCAGTCCATGGTCGCCGCATACGTGCAGGACGAAGTCCGCCTCGGCCGCCGGCTGACTCTGAATGCCGGCCTGCGTTATGAGCGTGTCAGCGAACCGGATGAGGAACACGGCCTGCTGTCGAACCTGCGTAATCTGAGCGATTCGCAGGCGGCGGTCGGACGCCTATTCGTCAATCCATCCAACCTGAACCTTGCCCCGCGCGTCGGTGTGGCCTGGGACCCATTCGGCGATGGCAAGACCAGCGTTCGTTCCGGGTTCGGCATCTTCTATAGCCAGTTGTGGAGCGACTTCTATTACAACGCGGGAAACCGCCAGCCGCCGTTCTACACGCTGGGCAGCATCAGCAGTCCGGTGTTTCCCAATGCTTTCTCGCTCATTAGTAGCCCCAGGTTTGTGTTAGGCCGGCAGGATGTTGTTCAGTACCAGCCAGCCAGTCCTTACGCGATGCAGTACAACTTCACCGTCCAGCGCCAACTCGCTGCCGGTTCGGTGCTGACCGTTGGATATACAGGTGAGCGCGGGGTGCATCAACCGCGGCTCGTCGACGGCAACCAGGCGCTTCCGACCATCCTCTCCGACGGCCGCTATTTCTTTGCCCCCAACTCGCCGGTGCAGAACCCGAATTTCACCGGCATCCGCTACAAGAAGACCGACGGCATGTCGTATTACAACGCGCTCATGGTCACTTACGAGCAGCGACTGATGAAGCGGCTGCTGTTGCGCGCGAACTACACCTTTTCGCGCAACATTGATACCGGCTCGCTGGAGATCACCCAGGGAACCGACAACGATCTGCCCCAGAACCCTTACAGCCTGGCGGCTGAACGTGGCCTCTCCAACTACGATGTTCGCCATTACTTCGTGAGCTACTGGACATGGGATCTGCCATCCGCGCCGGGACCGAAGTGGCTGGGCGCGGGCTGGCAGTGGAATACGATCACGACGCTGGCATCGGGCAATCCGTTCTCTGCGGTCGTCAGCTTCGATCGCGCGGGCGCCAGATTTCAATCGGGCACGTCACCGGAGCGGCCGGACCTGGTTCCCGGCGCGAGCACCAATCCGATCCTCGGCGGGGCGAGCCGCTATTTCGATCCGAATGCATTTGCACTGCCGGCGGCGGGATTCTACGGCAACGTCGGTAGAAACACTCTGATCGGGCCGGGCCTCGTGAAAGTCGATGTTTCCCTCAATAAGCACTTTCAATTGACCGAGCGCTTGAAAATGGAATTTCGCACGGAGGTATTCAACATCCTCAACCATCCCAACTTTTCCATACCCAGCCAGCGGGCGGTTTTTTCTGGCGTGAATTCCACCACAGGCCAAGCTGTTCGTGTGGCGAGCGCCGGACTGATCACGTCGACTCAGACGTCGTCGCGTCAATTGCAGATGGGGCTGAAGATCAATTTCTAACCGCAAATGGGAGGGAGCCTGTCCAGGCTCGGCCGGCGGTTGCGCTCGACGACAGCGGCGAGGTATACGTCGCTGGGCGCAAGGTCTCCGAGGGTGATGTTCCAGACGTTGTCGTGACGACGTCTCGCGACCACGGACAAACTTTCGGTGAGCCGGCAACTCGGTGGCGAACAGAGGGTGCTCCATGCCTGTCCCGAGGCAGGCCCGGCGTTGACCGTAGCCAACCACAAGGTGTTCGTTGCTTGGCTTACGGAGGCTCGGCGCGCCCCCGAGATCCGCTTGGTGGCGTCTGCGGATTTCTGAGGATGGCATGATCGCGATCAGAAGACTGAGTGTTTCACTATTTGCCGTGGCGTTCCTTTCGGTCCTGACCTTGGGCTGTTCATCCAAGCAGGTCCGCCGTTATCAACTTGAAGGAAAGATCGTCTCGGTCGCTATGGATCGGCACGAGGTCGTCGTCGACCACAAGGCTATTCCCGGCTTTATGGAAGCCATGACGATGCCATATTCATTGCCGGACGAACAAGCGCTGAAATCGCTCCAACCCGGCGACCGGATCGAGGCCACCGTAGCTGTGGCGCGCGGAAAGGTCTGGCTGGAAAACCTCCGCATCGTGGCTCCAGCCACTGCCCCGTCACACACCTCTGTGACTAAACCCCATTGACACCGTTAACCAAATGCTTACAATGTAAGTAGCTGGATAATCCGGCGTCACATCTGCGCCGCAAGGGGGGGCGACTACCTGGCGGCCCTATATTTTGTGGTCAGATGCGCTCTTTGCTCTTTGACAACACAATATGTTCGGTATTCCAGAAAACGCGGACGTAAGTTGTTGATTTCCCGTTCAACCTCCCACGGTTACCGTGCGATTTCGACGGTATACCTTGCGTAACTTGCTGATTCAACTAGATGGCATGGGGAGGGGGGTGGATGCCGTCGAGCGTTTACTAGAAAGCAATATAGGCCCCGAGAACGAGCGAGTGAGTGAGCATGTCAGGAAACTGCTGGCTCCTTTTATGGGAACGCTCACGGTTGCCTTTCTGCCGCTCAGGTCGTCGCGGGGTCTCCTTCCGACGCGCTGGTTTTTTGAGACCGGGTTTCATCCTGAGACGCACAATATCCTCCATGGTCATGGCAGTACTCTCGTAGCTTCAATAACTTAGAGCGAACGCACGTTTGGCGCGATCCGTGCATTGTTTCAAACGGGCCGCAACCCAGCGCCCCTGGAGCTGCAACGTGTCGCAACCGTCGGTGTTGATCGTCTCGGATGAGCCGGAGTTCGCGCCCACCATTATGGCGCGCTGGCAGACTGAGCGCAGCCTACCCGCGTTCCTGCTGACGTCGACGCCAGCCTGGAACGATTCGCTGGTGGCGGCCTGCGATATGGTGATGATCGCCGGAGTCAGCCAGGTGGTCGCGCCGCTATTCAAGTGCCTGGATGAGTCCGTCAAACCGGTTGTATTCTTGGTTCCCGATTCTCTCGAACTGCAAAAGCTGCGCAGCGATTTCCCGCGCTTCATGCTGGTGCGCGATCACCAAGGCTGGGTGGACGTGCTGGTGGCGCTGGCGACCGAGACTTTGCGCCGGCTGGATGCCAACGCGCGGGCGCGGCGGGCCGAGCAGGCGCTGGCGCAAGCGGAATCCCACGCTATGCTGGGCCGGTACATGCTGGACATGCGGCACAGCCTTAACAACGCGCTCACCTCGGTCCTGGGAAATGCCGAACTCATGCTGCTGGAGCCGGGCGCCTTTACCGCCGAGGTGCGCGATCAGGTTGCCACCATTCACACCATGGCGCTGCGCATCCACGATATTGTGCAGCGATTCAGTCGGATGGAGTCGGAGATCAAGTTCGCCGCCCAGTCTCACTCTGAGATGCAGGCCCCTCCTTCAAGACTGGCTGCTGCACGTTAAGGTGCATGCCCTAAATTCCGGTACTCGCGGTGACGATTCTTGAGTACAGTACGGCTGAAGACCTTCCTCCAGCCGTCTTCGCTGTTTCTGAAATCAAATTCCCAAATTCCGGAGAAATTCTGTGAAGGACCGAGTCAAGAGTCGCGTGTGGTCGCTGGTTGGTTTTAACGCTGTCGTTCTCATCGCCGTGCTCGCCCTGGCATACGCCGCTGGAGCCAGGTCGGGCGGGCTGTCGCTGCTGGATTTTGGCCAGCTGCCGAAGATCGCCGGCTTCGAGTTCCTGGGCGCCGCGTTCCTGGTGATGCTGGCGAGCCTGGTGCTGCTGTTGCAACTGGGCAGCCACGTAGTGAAGCCGACGCGCGACCTGGTGGAATTCTCCGAGAAGCTGATGGCGGCCGACTATGAGGTGCGCGCCAACGTGACGCCGGACGACTTCGGGGTGATCGCGGAAACCTGGAACCGCGCGGCGGAAATGCTGGCGCTGTCGGCGGCGATCAAAGCGGCGGAGGAGTCGCTCAGGGCCGACCTCGCGCAGTTGGAGCAAGTGGTTAAGCAGGTGGCGCGCGGGGAGTTGTCGGCTCGGGCGCGGATAGCGCATCCCATGCTGACGCCAGTCATCGAGGCTTTCAATGCGCTGGCTGACAATTATGCGCGGCGGATAGAGCGGGTGCGCGCCACCAGCGCCGAGATCGCGTTGGCGGCCAACCAGACGCTGGATGCGGTCGGCGAAATGGCGAACGGCGAGGAGCACCAGGAGCAGGCGACGATGAATGCCACCGCGGCCGTGGCCGAACTGAGCGGCAGCACACAACAAGTCGCAATGCATGCGGAGGCGGCGACCGTGGCGGCGCGCAACGCGCTCGAATTGTCCGATCAGGGCAGCCGTGCGGTGCGCGACACCGCCGACGGCATGCAGCGCATAAGGTCGTCGATGCAGGCAACGGCGGCCAAGATCAAGTCGCTGGGAGATCGCTCGCTGGAAATCTACGAGATCATCAACCTGATTCACGAAACCAACCTGCTGGCGCTGAGCGCGGTGGTGGAATCGTCGCGCGGCGGGCCGGCCGGACACACGGTGGACGTGCTGTCGACGGAACTGAAGAAGCTGTCGGACCACTCGCGTTCGGCGACGCGCGACATCGTGAGCTTGCTGAAGGCGATTCAGGCGGAAAGCAACGAAGCGGTGGGCGTCATGGAGCAGGGAAACCGCGTAGCGGAGACGGGGTCGAAGCTGACCGAGGAGGCAAGCCGCGCGTTTGCGGGGATCGCCGCGGTGCTGCGGCAGAGCTCGGAATTCGCGGAGGCTATTGCGGCGGCCTCGCACGACCAGGCAGCGGGGACGCAGCGCGTGGCCAACGCGGTACAGGAAATCGCGGCCGAGGTGCGGGAGAACTCGGGGATCGGCCGGCAGAGCGCAAACCTCGTCGGACAGTTGGCGCGCTCGGCCGAACAACTCACGCAACTGGCCTCGCCGCCGCGTCTGGCCACCGTGCCGACGGTGGTGAAGGCGGAGACGGACGAGGCGGTATCGGCGGCTGTCGGCGGACGAGGCATACAACTGTTTCCGTGAGGCGATTGGTTTCGTTCTTCCAGGGCTGTCGCCTGCGTGCCGTAGTTGGAACGGATCAGGCGAAGAGGAATTCTTGGGTGCGCAGGTCGCGGATGGTGTCGCGCAGCTTGGCGGCCTTTTCGAATTCGAAGCGCTTGGCGGCCTCGCGCATTTCGACTTCCAGCTTCGCAATGTAGGCGTCCAACTCCTCTTGCGATTTGAATTCCGGAATGCCCTCGGCCTGCTCGGTGACGTCCACGTAATCGGCTTCGACGATGTGCGCCAGCGACATCTCCAGCGGGCGCACGATGGACTCGGGCGTGATGCCGTGTTCTTCGTTATAAGCCCGCTGGATGGCGCGGCGGCGCGTGGTTTCGTCCATCGCCCTCTTCATCGAGTCGGTCATGCGGTCGGCATAAAGAACGGCGCGGCCGTGCAGGTTGCGGGCGCAACGGCCCATGGTCTGGATGAGCGAGCCGGCGGAGCGCAGGAACCCTTCCTTATCGGCGTCGAGAATGGCCACCAGCGAGACTTCGGGCAGGTCGAGGCCTTCGCGCAACAGGTTGATGCCGATGAGGACGTCGAACTCGCCCTTGCGCAGATCGCGCAGGATTTTCACCCGTTCCAGGGTCTCGATCTCGGAGTGCATGTAGCGGCAGCGCACGCCGACCTCGCTGTAGTACTCCGCCAAATCTTCCGCCATGCGCTTGGTGAGCGTGGTCACGAGCACCCGTTCACCGTTTTCCACGCGCCCGCGGATTTCGTGCAGTAAGTCGTCAATCTGGCCCTTCACGGTGCGGACTTCGACCTCCGGATCGATCAGTCCGGTAGGACGGATGATCTGCTCGACGACCACGCCGGCGGACTTGGTCAGCTCGTAAGGGCCGGGCGTGGCGGAGACGTAGACGACCTGGTTGACGCGGTGCTCGAATTCCTCGAAGGTGAGCGGGCGATTGTCGAGCGCGGAGGGCAGGCGGAAGCCGTACTCGATGAGGGTCTGCTTGCGCGAGCGGTCGCCGTGCCACATGCCGTGAACCTGTGGGATGGTCTGGTGCGACTCGTCGATGAAGAGCAGGAAATCGCGCGCAACGTAATCCAGCAGGGTCGGCGGCGGCTCACCCGGCAGGCGGCCGGTGAAGTGGCGGGAATAATTCTCGATGCCGTGGCAGTAGCCGACTTCCTTCATCATCTCGACGTCGAAGCGGGTGCGCTGGTGGACGCGCTGCGATTCCACCAGCCGTCCCTGCTTTTCCAGTTCCACCTCCCACCACGCCAGTTCCTGGAGGATGGAATCGACGGCCGCGCTCTTGGTTTCCGGTTTCATGACGTAGTGCGTCTTGGGGTAGATGGGCAGGCGCGCGTATTTCTGCTTGATCGTGCCGAAGAGCGGATCAATCTGGCTGAGCGACTCGACCTGGTCGCCCCAGAGCTCGATGCGGTAGGCGTTGTCGTCGTAGGTGGGGAAGATTTCGATCACGTCGCCGCGCACGCGGAAGGTGCCACGGCGAAAGTCGCTGTCGTTGCGCTCGTAGAGTATCTCGACTAGTTTGCGCAGGATGTCTCCGCGCTTGATGTTTTGGCCCTTCTCGAGGAACAGCAACATGCCGTAGTAGGCTTCCGGCGAGCCCAGGCCGTAGATGCAGCTCACCGAGGCGACGATGATGCAGTCGCGGCGTTCGAACAGCGACTTGGTGGCGGAGAGGCGGAGCTTGTCGAGCTCCTCGTTGATGGTGGCCTCTTTTTCGATGTAAACGTCGCCGGCGGGAATGTACGCTTCCGGCTGATAATAATCGTAATACGATACAAAGTACTCGACCGCATTGTGCGGGAAGAAGTTTTTGAACTCGTGATAGAGCTGCGCCGCCAGGGTTTTGTTGTGGGCCAGCACCAGGGTGGGGCGGTTGATCCGCTCCATGACCTTGGCCATGGTGTAGGTCTTGCCGGAGCCGGTGACGCCGAGCAGGACCTGATGCTTGTCGCCGTCGAAGACACCGCGGATGAGGGAGTCGATGGCCTTCTCCTGGTCGCCGCGGGGCTTGTATTTACTGACGAGCTTGAAGTCGGGCATGAAAAAGCAGCTATTAGCTGTTAAGCCATTAGCTCCCCCTGGCCTGGAGCGGCGTTGCCGCCCCACAGAAGCCAATTTCATCGGGTAAGTATCTCTTGATTATATCGCGCCGCCCTGTCCCATCTTGGGAGTTACCAAGGTAGGTGCACCGGCCGCATCGGGCTTGCACAGGCACGGTTCCGGCTTATGCTGGAAAATAGAGCGGAGTTTCTGGGAGGTGTGCGATGAAGTACCTGCGCACCTACGCGGTGGTGATGAGCTCGGTGGCGGCGGCCGCTGGGATCACGTGGCTGCTGCGGCCTTACATGCAAGAGGCCGTGTCAATTGTGTTCCTGGGCGCGGTGACAGTGAGCGCATGGTATGGCGGGGTGGCGCCTGGACTGACTGCGGCGGCGCTCTCCGTCCTCTCGTTTGAATTTCTATTTCACCGCACGCCGGAGACGGTCGAGAACGTTACCGCCTGGGCGGTGCGGACTATCCTGTTCGTGGCCGCTTCGCTCATCGTCAGTTACTTCGAAGCCTCTTTGCGCAATGCTCTAGAACAGGTCGAGGCCACGAATCGGGACCTGCGGGACATCCTGGCCCACACGCGGCGGCTGGAATCCCTGCTCCCCATCTGTGCCGGCTGCAAACGCATCCGCAATGAGAAAGGCGAATGGGTGGTGATCGAGCGCTACCTGCACGACACGTCCGGCACGAATTTCACGCATGGTCTGTGCCCCGTCTGCCTGCAGAAGTACACGGGTGAGGACACGGGCACGGCGGCGTGAATCAAAGGTCGGGTCCGGTGCCGCGCATGAATTCCAGGGCGTTGCTCTTGGCGACCATGCCGTCGCGCAGGAGGTAGCGGCTTCCGAGTTGCGCGCTTGGCCCGGCGGGAATCCTGGGAAGATGGCGCCGTGTCCGTCATCTCAGAAATCGCAAAAGCAGAAACCGGCATGATCGGCGAAAACCGGGTCTTCATTTCCACCGATGATCGGTCAATTCGGCGCGAAACAGGCGATCATCCACCGAGCAGAGCCGTTTCACGTGTACAAGCTTCAGCAGGGGAATGTGGGGTATCTCACACAGGTACTCGGCGATGAACCAGGGATCCTTGTCCGCAATCATCCAGTTGAGGTGGTCGAAACGCGCCAGATTGACAGGACGCGAATATCGGCGCAGGGTGCGTTGCTTGCGGCGATTGCAGTAGAGGTTGAAATAAGTCAGGGCAAGTTCGCGCAGGCTGCGATGAACCGGCTCGCGATAGCGGCAGCCTGCCCAATTCGACTTCGCCACCGCTCCCCAGTGGCCGCGGATCTTGAAGATGGCCAGCACGTGATCGGTGTCGTAGTCGGCCTCCAGGTCCCACAGGAGCGGAGGAAATCCGAGCACCCTGAGAGCCGCCGCCGCGAAAATCGCGCCTTCCAGACAATGCGCGGTTCCGTGGTGCAGCACCTTGCGCGGCGACCACGAGGTGTCTTCCAGGTGGTAGGGCAGGGAATCGAGAAATTTCTGAACTCCGCAAGGAGTCTTCAGCGAGCGAAGCTTGCGCAGTTCGGCGGGAGTGAAGCCGAAGTTCGAGTTGTTAAGCATTCGAATTGTGAGTTCGCGAGCCAGTGCCCTCTTTGGGATTAAGCAAAGATAACCGCAAAGGACGCAAAGGGCGCAAAGGAATTCTGGGGCGGGGCTTTGCCAAGACTGCTGATACGAAAGCTCGAAACTGCAATAATGCGGGTACGGCGGCGGATGCGCAAGCATGATGCCGGAGGACATCGCGGGCGAGGGCGCCCGCGGACGTTGATTTTGGACAGCGATGAGGCAGCCCCGGCGAGGCGCCGTCGCCTATCAACTTGTAGGTTGCAGCGATCAAAGTGCACCCGCGAGGGCGCGTGCGCCCCATAGTTATGGATCCGACGCAGCGATTTGCAAATCGAGTTGAAGACTACGCCCGCTACCGGCCGGGCTATCCGCCGCAGGTGCTGGATACGCTGCGGCGCGAATGCGGGTTGACGGCGCAGTCGTTGATCGCCGACGTCGGATGCGGCACCGGCATCCTGTCGCAGCTATTCTGCGAGGCGGGGAATTGGGTGTACGGGGTAGAGCCGAACGCGTCCATGCTGCAGGCCGCGCGCGAGTCGCTGCGGGGCTACCCAAAATTTACCGCCGTGCACGCTCCGGCCGAGGCGACGACGCTACCCATCGCCGCGGTGGACTTGGTCACCGCCGCGCAGGCGTTCCACTGGTTCGATGCGAAGGAAACGCGGCGGGAGTTCGCGCGCATCCTGAAGCCGGGGGGCTGGGTGGTGCTGTTGTGGAACGAGCGCCGCATGGGCGCCACGCCGTTCATGGTGGCGTACGAGCATTTGCTGGTGCGCTTCGGGGTGGACTACCACAAGGTCAAACCGTTGTGGAACAAGAACGCGCTGCCGGAATTTTTTGGCGCCGCCGGTTTTCGCAAAGCGGTGTTCGACAACCCACAGATCCTCGATCGCGCCGGGTTGACGGGCAGGATTCTTTCCGCGTCGTACATGCCGCACCGCGGACATCCCTCGTTCCCGCCGATGCTGGGCGCGATTGACAACCTGTTCGACGACTGCCAGAAGGACGGACAGTTGCGGATGGAGCAGGAGACCATGATGTTTTATGGGAAACTGGTACTGAGTACCTAGTACGGAGACTCGGGACTCACAACTCACATCTTTTCAAACAGCAGCGGCAACTCGAGCGGTGAGTCCACCATGACGTCGGGCGGCGCCTGTTCGAGCGAGTGCGGCGCGAAGCCGTAGGTCACGCCGCAGCTCCACATGCCGGCATTGCGGGCGGTGAGCACGTCAATGCCGGAGTCGCCGACAATCAGCGCCTGGCGCGGCTCGACGGCGTTCTCGCGGGCCAGGGTGAGGGCGCCCAGCGGGTCGGGTTTCTTGGTGGGGAAGCTGTTGCCGCCGTAGATTTGGGTGAAGAATTCGGCGAGGCCAAGCGCCTCCACGATGGCGCGCGAGGGGTTCACCGGCTTGTTGGAGAGCACCGCCATGCGGCGCTCCAAACCGGCGCCGTTGCCGCAGATGCGAATGGCACGCAGCGCGTCAAAGACTCCGCCGTAAACCACCGTCGTGTCCAGCTTGTGCTCGCGGTAGTAGGCGAGGAAGAACTCCAGCGCGGTTTGCAGGAAGGTTTCGTCGTCAGGATCGCCGAGTGCGCGGCGGATCAGCATGGGCGCGCCGTCGCCGATGTAACCGGCGATCACCTCGATCGGCAGCTCCGGCTTCCCGAAATGGCGGAGCATGCCGTTGACCGAATTGGCCAGGTCGACGCGCGAGTCCACCAGCGTGCCGTCGAGGTCGAAGATGACCAGGCGGATGTCGTCGCCGCGGATTTGCCGGTTGATCTTCAGCATCTTACCGAAGTAACACAGGGCCGGGTATCCGGCACTCGTTGAGTATATCCGCTGTTAGCGCCCGCGATTTACAATGCGGGGGCCAGATTCCTGGGGTCGAGGATTGAGAATGGCGACAAGCAAGATCGAGCCCAAACCGGCGCTGCGTGAAATCGGCAGTGAACCCAGCTACGAAGGTCTGACGGCGGAACAACTCGTCCGCATGTACCGGCTGATGTTCCTGTCGCGGCGGGTGGATGATCGCGAGATTCTGCTCAAGCGGCAGCAGAAGATTTTCTTTCAGATTTCGGGCGCGGGACACGAAGCCTTGGGCGTCGCCGCCGGGATGGCGCTGAAGCCGGGCTACGACTGGTTCTATCCGTACTATCGCGACCGCACCCTGTGCCTGGCGCTGGGCATGACGCCGTACGAGCAGTTGCTGCAGGCGGTGGGCGCGGCCGATGATCCCAGCTCGGGCGGCCGGCAGATGCCGTCGCACTGGGGAAGCAAGAAGCTGAACATCGTGACCCAGTCTTCGCCGACGGGCACGCAGTTGCTGCAAGCGGTGGGATGCGCCGAGGCGGGACGATACTTGACGCGTCATGCGGAAGCGGCCAGGAAAGTAACGGGCGATTATCGCGAGTTTAAGGACGTCGTTTTTCACGGCGACGAGGTGGTGTACGTCTCCGCCGGCGAGGGCACGACCAGCGAGGGCGAGTTCTGGGAGGCAATGAACACGGCCTCCACCCGCAAGTTGCCAGTGCTGTTTCTGATCCAGGACAACGGGTACGCAATCTCCGTTCCGGTTGAAGTGCAGACGCCGGGTGGGAATATTTCGCGGCTGGTGGCGAACTTTCCCAATTTTCATTTCGAAGAGGTTGACGGCACCGACGCGATCGCCACCTGCGCCGCCTTAAGCAAAGCTGTCGCCCACGTTCGCGCCGGCAACGGGCCGGGGTTCGTGCACGGCCACGTGGTGCGGCCCTATTCCCATTCGCTCTCCGACGACGAGCGTCTCTACCGGCCGGACTCGGAGCGCCAGGACGAAGCCCGGCGGGACCCGATCACGCGGCTGCAGATGTTCCTGCTGCGCGAGGGCATCCTCGACGAAGACGGCATTAACAAGCTGGAAAAGGAAGTCGAGGAGGAAGTGCTGGAGGCCAGCGACCGCGCCGCCGCCGCCGCCTTCCCGAACCCGAAAAGCGTGACCGCGTTCGTCTACTCTCCGGACCTGGACCCGCGCTCCGAAGCGTTCCACACGCAGCCGCATTTCCCGAAGACTGAACCCGGCAAGGCATCGCCGGGCGAAAAGACGATGGCGGACCTGATCAACGCCACCTTGCGCGACGAGATGCGTCGCGATGAGCGCATCGTCATGTTTGGCGAAGACGTGGCCGACTGCTCGCGCGAGCAGTACTTGCGGGAGAAGCTGATCAAGGGCAAGGGCGGGGTGTTCAAGCTGACCGCCGGGCTGCAGCGCGAATTCGGTTCCGACCGCGTCTTCAATTCGCCGCTGGCGGAGGCAAATATCGTGGGACGAGCCATCGGCTTGGGCACGCGCGGGCTGAAGCCGGTGGTCGAAATCCAGTTTTTCGATTACATCTGGCCGGCGATGCACCAGTTTCGCAACGAGATGCCGCTGATCCGCTGGCGCTCCAACAATGCTTTCTCCTGCCCACTGGTGGTACGGGTGGCGATCGGCGGATACCTGACCGGCGGCTCCATCTATCATTCGCAGTGCGGCGAGAGCATTTTCACGCATATTCCCGGGCTGCGCGTGGTGTTTCCGTCGAACGCGCTGGATGCGGCCGGGCTGCTGCGCACCGCCATCCGCTGCGACGACCCGGTGCTGTTTCTGGAGCACAAGCGGCTGTACCGCGAGACTTTCGGGCGGGCGCCGAATCCCGGGCCGGATTTCATGCTGCCGTTCGGCAAGGCGCGGGTGGTGCAGCATGGCGGCGATTTGACGGTCGTTACGTACGGCGCGGTGGTGCCGCGGGCGTTGCAAGCGGCGCAGCGGCTGGAGCGCGAGCACGGAATCAAGGCTGAACTGCTCGACCTGCGCACGCTGAATCCGTACGACTGGGAGGCCATTGCCGAGTCGGTGCGCAAGACCAGCCGGGTGATGGTCGCGCACGAGGACATGCGGAGCTGGGGCTACGGGGCGGAGATCGCCGCCCGGATTGCGGAGGAGTTGTTCGAGTATCTCGACGCGCCGGTGCGCCGCGTGGCCGCGCTGGACACCTTTGTCGCCTATCAGCCCTTGCTGGAGAACGAGATCCTGCCACAGGTGGAGGACTTGTACCAGGCGATGGTGCAAATGTCGGAGTTCTGAGTTTCAGTTTCGGTTTCAAGGGGACTGGCTGCCACTGCACCTGAAACTACAGCCGCGCCCCTTCAAAACTGCCTTTGGAAACCAGTTCTGGAGAGCCTCAGCGCTCGCGGCGTATGGTCGGACGGCCGCTGAAGGTGGAATCCAGCGAGATCGGTCCGGCGCCAAAGAAAATCAGCGCGAAGGCAATCACTACCACCGACAGCGGAAACTCGAAACCACCGGGGCCGCGCAGACCGGCCTTGGCGTGCACCTTGACGATGGCGACCAGCAAGTCAATGGTGATGGCCAAGGCGGCGAAGCGGGTCAGGACACCAAGCAGCACCAAAATCCCGCCTCCGAATTCGGCGGCGGCGGACAAGTAAGCCATCCACGCCGGGAATCCGATGTGGGAGACCATGGTCTGGAATCTCGGCATGCCGCCGAAAACCTTCTGCGAGCCGTGCGCGATCATCACGGTCGCCAGCACCAGACGCATGACGAGCAGGGCCAGAGGTTGCAGGCGGTCAAGAAATTCGCTCACGCTCCTCATCAAGATCAGCGTTCCTCATACTGAATTTGGATGCCGCGGCGCGCCATGGCGCTCAAGAAAGCTTCCGCCGGGACTTCCGTTTCCTGGCGCAGGGCGCCGCGCTTGGCGAGGTCGCCCGAGGCGAGCATTTGCACGATGATGGACGCCGGCCAGGCGGTGGTGCGCATCATGGAAGTCATGCCGGTGCGCGCATCGGAATGGTCCACGAGCGTGAAGGAGAGCACCCGTGCAGGACGTTTTTCCGCCAGCAGCGCGCGCAGGCCGCCGGGGCGCTTTTCGTGAGCCTCGACGCGCATGATGGTGACGTCGGGATCCATGCCGGCGAATCGCTCCTCGAACAGCTTGGCCATCAGCTCGCGCGGACCGACCTCAACTTTCCCCACTCGTCTCTTTTCCTTGGAAAAAAGGCCCAGGTCATAGAGGGCGCGCAGCATCGCCAAATGGCCGGGGTAGCGCAATGTTTTTTCAAAGCACTCGCCCACCCGGCCGCGAAACGTTTCCGGCAGCGTGGAAGTGCCGCCGGAGGTGTGAAAGGCTTCCAGCGGCGGGAATCCCGCAATGCGGAAGACCTCGGCTTCGCTGAGCGGCTCAATTTCCACGATCTTGCCCTTGCGCAGGATTTTTGCGGGCTCGGCGTATTCGTTGATCAGGCCTTCGACCGAGAACATGAGTTGATAGTTGAAAGGCGGTTTGGGATTTTGTGGCAGGCCGCCGACGTAGATCTTGAGCGCGCCGGCCTCGCCGCCGATGCGGCGCATGAGTTCGCCGGCCAGAATGGACGCCATGCCCGGGGAGAGGCCGCAGTCGGGAGCGATGGCCACGTCGCGCTTGGCAGCCTTTTTGTCGAGCTCGAACTCCTCGCGGACCACGGTGTTGTTGCCGCCGAGGTCGGCAAAGTGGCAGCGCGCTTCGACCGCCGCCCGCGCCAGCCCGAGATTGAAGAAGTAGGGAACGGCGGAGAGGGCCGCGTCGTGGCCGCGCATCAGCTTGGCGGCGGCTTTTTCGCTGCCCGCGTCCACCTCGACGGCGCGGACTTTGTGGTTACGCGCGAGCTTGTTGATCCGCGCGGCAGCATCCTTGGCGCGCTTCTTATCGGCGTCGGCAAGCGTGACCGACTCCACCGACTCCTCGCGCGCCATATCGTAGGCCGCCGCCGAACCCATCATTCCCGCGCCGATGACCAGCAGTTTCATTGCCCGCACCTCCGTGCAGTGAAAACCGTCAGGTTACAGAACCCTTGGCAGCAAAGCAACTTAGTGATCGGGTGATCTGGTGATCGGGTGATTTCGTGATTTGTGATTTAGCGATTTGTCGTGAGCTGTCCGCGCATGAAAGTCGGGAGGGTTGGAAACGCCAGATTCCTCGCTGCGCTCGGAATGACAAGTATTAAGAATTACTAAATCGCAGATCACTAAATCACCAGATCACAAATGGCTTCACTCCTGCCAGCCCCCGATGGCGGCGCGGAGCGGTTCCAGGCGCAGGCCGCGTTCGCGGAGGATGAGGGCGGCTAGGGAGGTGTCCGAGTGCAGCAGGCCGAGCAGGAGGTGCTCGGCGGCGATCTGGCGCGAGCTGAAGCCGCGGGCTTCACGGGCGGCGGCCACCAGAGCCAGCCGGGCATCGTCGCTGAAGGGTAGGTCGTCGCGATAATCCACGATGGCGCCGCCGCCGACGTGGTCCTTGACCTCGTCGCGGATCGCCTGGTGCGAGTCAAGCGGCAGCAGACGGGCGATAGCCGGCGCCGGCACATGCAGCAGTCCCAGCAGCAGGTGTACCGGCTCAATAGTGGGCGATTGCAGGCGTTCGGCTTCCACGCGCGCGAAAGCGATGGCGCGTTGCGCTTCTTCGGCGAAGCGGGTTTCGCGACGGCGCGCCGAGCGCAGGATCCAGAGGTACGCGACGAGCAGCAGCAGCACCGCGAGGACCGACGAAACCAGCCGGAACCAGTTGCCCATGCAGGACTAGTCTATCCGTGAGTCGCTCTTTCGGTTGCGGAATCAGCCGATGCCGAGTTCGTCGGAGGATTCCAGCGGGGTTCCGCAGACGCGGCAGATGACCGCCGAGCAGTCGCCGCAGGTTAGCGGGTCGGTAACTTCGCGGGCGCACTGCGGGCAGTACAGCACTGGCGGAGGTGCTTGGGGCGGGTCGGGCATGAGATCAGTGTATCGCCCGCGGCAATCGATAATCGACAATCGAAAATGCAGCGGCTTACCTTGACACGGCCCCTACCAGTGGTACGATCCAGCATTCCACGGAAATGAGGCAGGTGGCTCTTGAGAAAACGGGCTGCTCTTCTCGTGTTTTTTCTAGTGTGTTCGGCCGCGGCGGGGGACGTCGGCACCGTCACGATCTTCCGAACGATAGATCATCACCGGGGCTGGAAGCCGGTCGCGTTCTGCGACGGGCAACGCATCGCCGCGATGCAGGGCGGGAAGTACGTAAAGATGAACGTCTCCGCCGGCAAACACACGTTTACCTCGAACAACGCCAAGACCGGCATCGATCTGGAAGTAAAACCCGGCGGCGACTACTTCCTTCGGGTCGTCGGCACGACCGGTCCGTTCAATGAGAATGGAACGTTCGAGCTTGTCGATGCGGTGCAGGCACGGCAACAGGTTGACCGCCTGGAACCACTCAAGGCCGACCAAGTCGCCGGGGTGTGTCGGAGTGGAGCGGGCGGGGAATGATTGAGCAGATCGGTAGGCGCCATCGCCGTGGACTTGGCGAGGAATTGGCGAAAATTCTGGCGCAGCACGGAATGTCGTGAATTCTGCCGTCCCTGCGGGACTCGCGCTCTTGGTTTGCGCTGTTCCCGGCACTGACCCTTCGGCTTCGCTCAGGGCAGGCTAAGCCGGGCTGGGTTCTGCCGCGCCTGCGGCGCTCGTTTCCCCTGGTGCGTGGGGTGTTTCTCTCAACTCTTCAATTCGGCAATTCCTCAATTCCGCAATTCGGCAGTGCCCTAATCCCCCACTCCGTCTTTTTTCGCCTTCACCTCGATGCCAAGCTCGCGCAACTGCTCGCGGCTCACCGGCGTCGGCGCGTCCACCATCAGGTCCACCGCCTTGGCGGTCTTGGGGAAGGGAATCACCTCGCGCAGGGAATCCGCGCCGGCGAGGATCATCACGATGCGGTCCAGTCCCAGTGCGATCCCGCCGTGCGGCGGCGTGCCATAGGTCAGCGCCTCCAGGAAGAATCCGAAGCGCGCCTGCGCCTCTTCCGGGGTCATGCCCAGCGACTTGAAAATCTTCTGCTGGATTTCCTGCTGGTGAATACGGATTGATCCGCTGCCCAACTCAGTGCCGTTCAACACCACGTCGTAGGCCAGCGCGCGCACCGACGCCGGATCGCTCTCCAGCTTGTCCATGTCCTGCTCGTGCGGCGAGGTGAAGGGATGATGCGCCGCCGCCCAGCGCTGCCCGTCCTCGTCCCACTCGAACATGGGGAAGTCGGTCACCCACAAAAAGTGGTACGACGCGGGATCGTTGCGGGCGCCCGCAAACGCTTTGTGCCGGTCGGCGTACTTTTGCCCCAGCGCCAGGCGTAGCGCGCCCGCCGCCGTGTACACCGGACGATCGTGCTGCTTGACGTCATTTGAGGGAGCGGCGACGCTGCGCTGCCCCTCCTTCGCCTCCTCTGACGTCGAGACAGTCGTCGCTGCAGGCTCACCCTGGGGCTTCACCCCGCCTTCGGACTTGTGCTCTGCCGGGCGCTCCGGCCCCGCGACCAGCACCATCAGGTCATCCGGCGCGGCCTCGGCTAGGCGCCGGGCTTTCTCCATCGCCTCCGGCCACAATTTCTCCAGGCGCTTGCAGTCCTCGAACAGACGCGCGTCGCCGCGCGTGCCGAACAGCGGTTTGATTTCGTCGCGCTCCTTGCGCGAAAGCTCACCGACTTGGGGAATGCGGACCGCCATCACCGGCGCGTCGGGAGCGATCTTGAGTTGCGCGATCATCTCCGCCGGCAGCGCCTCGCGCACGTCGGCCATCGGTGGCAGGCGCAGGTCGGGCTTATCGCTGCCGTACAAACGGATCGCCTGGTCGTAGGTCATCCGTGAAAACGGCGTCGGGATATTTACGGCCGCCGCCGCAAATGCCGCCTTCAGGAATCCTTCGGTAACCTCGAACACCCCGTCCTGCTGCGGGAAGCTCATCTCCAAATCCACCTGCGTGAACTCCAGTTGGCGGTCGGCGCGCAGGTCCTCGTCGCGGAAGCAGCGCACGATCTGAAAATACTTGTCGAAACCGGAGATCATCAGGATCTGCTTGAACAACTGCGGCGATTGCGGGAGCGCGAAAAATTTGCCGGGCTGCACGCGGCTGGGGACCAGGAAGTCGCGCGCTCCCTCGGGCGTGGAGCGCGTCAGGAAGGGCGTCTCGATCTCGAAAAAACCTCGTGACGCGAGGTATTCGCGGATGGCCAGCGCGACCTTGTGCCGCAGCTCGATATTGGCCTGCATGGGCCCGCGCCGCAGGTCAATGTAGCGGTACTTGAGCCGTACCTCTTCGTTGGGCAGGGTCGGCTCCGACGGCAGGAACGGCGGCGTCTTCGACTCGTTCAGCAGCAGCAGATCCTCGGCGACGACCTCGATTTCTCCGGTCACGATGTTGCGGTTCACCGTGTCGGGGTCGCGCTGTTTGACTTCGCCGACTACCGCGACCACATATTCGGAGCGCAGCGCGGCCGCCTTGTCGTGCAGGCGGGGGCTGCGCTCGCGGTCGAACACCACCTGCGTGATGCCGGTGCGGTCGCGCACATCGATGAAGATCAGGCTGCCAAGGTCGCGCCGCCGGTTCACCCATCCCATGAGCACGGCGCGGGAGCCGGCGTCGCTGACGCGCAGCGCGCCGCAGGTGTGGGTACGTCGAAGATCACCGAGGAAATCGAGCATGAACACTCGCCCGGCAAAGGATGCCGCGATCGAACAATTTAACACGGCTCTGCGAGCGCGCGCCCACGTCTCTCACTTCACCCTGGTGCGGACAGGGGGGAAGAAGATTCCGTCATACAATCCACTCATGAGGCGCAAGAAGAAACGCTGGATAGCTGGCGTGACAACCGTCTCCACGTATCCTCCGCCCGGCTTGTTCACCCGCAGTGCGGCGACTATTGCCAGAACCCTGGCTTCGAAGGAGGTCTCGCCCAAGGGGCCCACATCGGGCCTGCGCATGCTGACCTACTTCATCAACCGTGGCGGGCGAAACCTGAGCGCATCGCGGCGCGTGCATCGAGAGCGGGAAAAATCTAAGGGCTAACAGCCAAGAGCTATTTCGGAATCGGCGTTGACTGGTGGAACTTCATCAGCCACGCGCCCTTCTGCCGCACCCATACGCTGCTCACGCGCGCCGCACCGGGTATGGGCTGACCCTGGAAGGTCGCATCCACTTCAACCTTGTAGGTGAGGACGCCCACGTTGGCAGCTACCATTCGAACTTCCATTTCGCTGATGGTGTACTTGTTGAGCCGGACATCGGGAAAAT
>JAIQFM010000057.1 GCA_020073285.1 Terriglobia bacterium
CTGCTGTCGCAGGTGCCGCTCTATGGCGAACTACACCGCTTCATTCCCGCGCTGGCGTCATGGCATGGCGCCACCATCTGCGAGATCCCGATCAAGAACACGGTGCGCGAGCGCGGTGAGTCGCACTATGGCCTGGGGCGCACCTTCCGCGTCTTTTTCGACCTGATCACCATTCGCTTCCTGTTGCGCTACCTGTCCCGCCCGCTGCATTTTTTCGGTACCATCGGCATGATCAGCAACCTGGCCGGGCTCTCTATCGCCATTTTCCTGGCCGTTGAAAAGCTGATCACCGGTGAAGCCATCATGGCGACGCACGGCCCGCTCATGATCTTCGGCGCCGTGCTGATCATCGCCGGCGTGCAGATGCTGGCCCTCGGTTTGCTCGGCGAATTGCACGTCCACCATTACTACGGCTCGCAAGCCCAGGCCGCTCCGTATTCCTTGGACCGCGTCTTCCGCGCCCAGGACCAATCCACCGTCACCGAATAGCCAAACCTGTGGCACACAGCCTGCCCCGGCGCAACAACGGCCAGCGCATGTGCATGAGTTGTTGCACCGCCTCCTTGCCCTTTGGTCCAGGGCGTTGCGTCCGCTCATCTGCTTTTAGGCATCTACTGAATCGCTCGTATATGGTGACTCCTGCATTCGTTGCATTCGCACAGGACTGGACGGCCGAAAGCGCTTGATGGGTCCAGCTTGTTTCGGAGCGAGATGTTGGGGCTCAGGCTGGGGTCGCGGTTTCCCGCTGTCGCCGAGCCGGAACTTGCGCACTAATTGCTCCAGTTCCGTCGCTAAGTTCGACAGCTCACCGCACGCCTTGGCAGACTGTTCCGCGCCTGAGGCAGACTCGGAAATCGACTTTCCTATTTCCTCCAAGCGGGAATTGACATGCTCGTTGGTTGCTGACTGCTGGGTGGCAGCCGTGGCGATTTGGGCGATCATGGCGCCCACCTGTTCTGCTTGGCCAATAATCTCCTTTAACGATTCACCGGCGCGGCTGGTAATCGCAACGCCTTCCTCGACCTGTTCCGTCCCCAATTCCATGTCCTTCACGGCGCTCCCGGTCTCGGACTGTACTTTGGCGATCATTTCCGCAATTTCTTTGGTCGCTTTGGTCGTGCGCTCGGCCAGTTTGCGCACCTCGTCGGCGACCACTGCAAAACCGCGCCCCTGCTCTCCGGCACGCGCAGCCTCGATGGCGGCATTGAGGGCCAGCAGGTTGGTTTGATCGGCGATGTCGTCGATGACGTTGACAATTTTCCCGATCCGGTCGGAACTCTTGCCGAGTTCCGCGATTTTCACGGCCGTATCGCGCACGGACATGGAGATGGAACGGATGGTGGTAAGCGTGTCATCTACGATGCCGCCGCCACCGTGGGCAGTTTGCGCTGCTTGCTGGGCGCATTCCGAGGCTTTGGTCGAATTCCCGGAAATTTCGAGAACGGTGGCCGCCATTTCCTGCATTGCGGTCGCCACCTGGGACACTTGGTCTCGCTGCGTTTCTGCGCCGGCGGCCGCCTGAGTCGTATTAGCCGAAATCTCTTCCGTTGCCGAGGCGAGGCGCTCCGCGGTTAGCGTAACCTCTTCGATGGCGCTGCGGAGGTTGTTCTTCATCAGGTTGAGAGCGGCGGCTGTCTGCCCCATCTCGTCTTGGGACTGTACTGGTATATCGCCGACCTGCAAATCATTGTTGGCAATGCTGCGGGCCAGCGAGTTTGCGGCTCTCAGCGGCCGGATCAGCAAGCGGCGAATGAGCAGGCACACCGTGACCGAACTGATGAGCAAGGTTGCAAGACTGATCAGAAAAACGGCCACGGCGTTACTCCGCTCGTTGGCTGCCAGTGCATCCAACGGCGCCGTAATCGAAAAGAGGGCGTCCAGATGTCGGACGCCAGCATTGCTGGATGCGGGATGGGTTTCATCATCCGTGGTCCAGGATGCATGGCAGCTCTGGCAATCTTTGGAAACCGCTACCGGACGCACATAGCGCATCTCTTGGCGTCCATTAACAGTGACCCGTTCCGCGTAGTGCTTCAATTGAGCTCGAGATTCTAAAGCTGCAAAGGCGCGGGTTTCGAATTCATCGGGTACGTCATCAGGGCTAAGGGGGGAGCGAGCCGGCTTACGAAAGGTATAACCTTCCGCGTGGGCGTACCTCTGGGCCACTTCCCACGGATGGCTGCCCTGGCCGGCGCCAAGACGGGATCCTCCAGCCAAATCCGTGAGCATTCGCAATTTGTCGACGAAGGCCTGTTCTGCCTGTGAGGCCACGCGGTTTTGCGTGATCCAAAAGCTCAAGCTGCAACTAACCAGCAGACTCAGCAAGACCGAGCTGACGATCTTGAATGTCAAGCTGCATGACTGCGAGAGATCTCGAAGTTGAGTCATCATGGCAAATCGTGTTCTCGCGTACAATTTCAACTCATTAATGCATTACTTGGCCCTCACGGTCGCAACGTAGTATGGATTTCCCGCTCCCAGCAACTTCGGCGGTCGTACTTACCTCTGTTGGACCTATCGGCACAGTTTTGTTTTCCATGAGGGAAAAAGCGCAGTTCTCACAAGCAAAGACCGTCGACCTTGACCCTCGATCCGGTGACCACCATCACTGCACCCACGCCGATCCGGTAGGAAACTGAAGTGTTTCGGCCGAAGCCGCCCGGAGGGGCTATATAATGACTACTCTTACCATGCAGAAAACAGCTCGTGTCACTCCCGCACTGCGCCTGGCCAAGCGGATGTCGCGGCTGGGTACCGAGACCGCCTTCGAAGTGCTGGTGCGAGCGCGTGCCCTGGAGGCGCAGGGCAAAAGCATCATTCACCTGGAAATCGGCGAGCCCGATTTCGACACGCCCGCCAACATCATCGAAGCCGCCAGCACCGCCCTGCACAAGGGCTGGACACACTACGGCCCGTCCCCCGGCCTGCCCGAGCTCCGCCAGACCATTGCCGATTATGTCTCGCGCACTCGCAACGTGAAGGTCGCGCCGGAAGAGGTAGTGGTGGTCCCCGGTGGCAAGCCGATCATGTTCTACGTGATCACCGCGCTCGCGGAAGAGGGCGATGAGGTCATCTACCCCAATCCCGGCTTCCCGATCTACGAATCCATGATCAACTTCGTGGGCGCCAAGGCCGTGCCCATCCAGTTGCGCGAAGAGCTGGACTTCCGCCTCGACGTCAACGAACTCGCCTCCAAGATCACCGGCAACACCCGGCTCATCATTCTCAACTCTCCGCACAATCCCACCGGCGGCGTGCTCACCAGGAAAGACGTGCTGGACATCGCCGCCGCCATCGGCGACCGCGACATCATGGTGCTTTCCGACGAGATTTACAGCCGCCTGCTCTTCGAAGGCGAGCCCTTCTCCATCATGTCGGTGGACGACTTCAAGGACCGCACCATCCTGCTCGACGGCTTCTCCAAAACCTACGCCATGACCGGATGGCGCATGGGTTACGGCGTCATGCGCGCCGACCTCGCCACGCAGGTCGCGCGCCTGCAGACCAATGCCGTCTCCTGTACCGCCAGCTTTACCCAGATGGCCGGCGTCGAAGCGCTGAAGGGCGACCAGAGCGCGGTGGACAAAATGCGCGACGAGTTCAAGCGCCGCCGCGACTACATGGTGGAGCGCCTGAACCGCATCAAGGGCTTCTCCTGCCGCATGCCCAAGGGCGCGTTCTACGTCTTTCCCAACATCACTAAGACGGGCTGGCAGTCGAAGAAGCTGGCCGACGCACTGCTCGAACAGGCGGGCGTTGCCGGCCTGAGCGGAACTTCCTTTGGCGCATTCGGCGAAGGCTATCTCCGCTTCAGCGTCGCCAATTCCATGGAGAACATCCAGAAGGCGCTGGACCGGATCGAGGAATGGACGAAGGAGAATTTGTAATCTGAAATTTGTAATTTGCAGATTTCAGGGCCGCGAGAGCGGCCCTTTCGATTAAGCCGCGGTTGTGCTGGGTTTCGCGCCCCGACTCGAACGCGAAAAATTACAAATTATAAATTGCAAATTACAAATCAAGAGAAACGCGTTCGGTCATCAATCACTCCCCCCTGTGACATCACTCACTGACCCCTGCGACACCAGAGAATACGGTTAATGGTCCGAGGGCACATGTGTGTTCGGCCTTGCGCCTTAGAAGGGGAGCTTCCATGCCAATCACCGACTCCAACACCGGTAAGATGGTGCGCGACTACTCCATCGAGCAACTCAAAGAAGCCGCCAACCTGATGCGCGGCTACGATCTGGTCGCGCTCTGCGCCGCTACCAGCGGCCATGCCGGCGGGACGCTCTCCATCATGGACATCGCCGCCGCGCTCTACCTCAAGGTGCTCAATCACGATCCCAGCAATGCCAACTGGGAAGATCGCGACCGCGTCATCTGGTCCACCGGCCACAAGGCGCCCAGTCTCTACCTCGCGCTCGGCATGTCCGGCTACTTCAACGTGGACGAGGTGGTCACGTTGCGCAAGCTCTACTCCCCTTTCCAGGGTCACCCGCATTGGCTGAAGTTGCCCGGCGTGGAAGCCTCCACCGGTTCGTTGGGACAAGGTCTGAGCATCGCCATCGGGCTGGCGCTGGCCGCCCGCCTCAGCAAGAAAAGCTACACCACCTTCTGCCTCATGGGTGACGGCGAGCAGCAGGAAGGCCAGGTCTGGGAAGCTGCCATGGAAGCCGGCCACTACCAACTCGACAACCTGGTCGGCATTGTCGACTACAACCGTCTACAGATCGACGGCCGGGTGCGCGAGGTCATGAACATTGACCCCATCGAAGACAAGTACCGCAGTTTCGGCTGGGACGTGTTGCGCATCGACGGCCACGACATGGACCAGGTCGTGCGGGCGCTCCAGCAGGGCAAAGAGCGCGCCGGTGCGGGCAAGCCGCTGGCCATCGTCGCCGATACCATTAAAGGCAAGGGCATCAGCTTCTGCGAAGACGTTGCCGGATGGCACGGCAAGGCCCCCAACCTGGAGGAAACCAAGAAAGGTCTCGCCGAACTCGGCCTGACGAAAAAAATTCCGCTCGACGCGCTGCTCGCCAAAGCCAAGGCGTACCAGGCAACCGTGGAATCCAAGCTGTTCGACAAGATGCCGCGTTTCCAGCGCGACTACTGGTGGAACAACTCCGTGGACATGCAGGCCAAGATGAGGCCCACGCGCATGGGCTTCGGGGAATCGCTCGCCGTCAATGGCGCCGACGAACGCGTGGTCGCTCTCGGTCTCGATATCTCCGGTTCCATCACCATCAGCGAGTTCTACAATGGCAAGCCCGAGCGCAAGCCACGCTGGCTGAGTATGGGCATCGCCGAACAGTCCGCCACCGCGGTCGCCGCCGGGCTGGCGCGAGAAGGGAAGCTGCCGGTGTTCGGCACCTACGGCACTTTTGCCGCCGCCCGCAATCTCGACCAGATTCGCACCTCCATCTGCTACGGCAATTTCAACGTGCTCATTGCCGGCGCCCACGGCGGAGTTTCCGTCGGCCCGGACGGCGCCACTCACCAGGCGCTGGAAGACCTCTTCTCCATCTGCGGCCTGCCCAACATGGTCGCGGTCGTGCCCTGCGACGCGGTCGAAACGCGCAAGGCCACCGACTACCTGCTGATGCAGCACGTTGGCCCCAAGTACATTCGCTTCGCCCGCGAGGCCACGCCCATTGTCACCAAGGCCGACACCCCGTTCGTCTTCGGCAAAGCCAACGTCATCCGTTTCCGCCGCGAGTCGCAGGACTTCATCGAGGCCTTCGGCACCGTCCTGGCTTCGCATTACGCGAACGAAGATGAGGATCTGACCATCATCGCCTGCGGTCCCATGGTGCCCGAGGCCATGCGCGCCGCCTACATTCTCAAGCAGGACTTCGGCTATGAAACCCGCGTCGTCAACATGCACACCATGAAGCCGATTGATGAGGCCGCCATCATCCGCGCCGCCGCAGAGACCGGAATCGTCATCACCGCCGAGGAGCACCAGATCGGCGCCCTCGCCTGGCGCGTCAGCGGCGTCATCACCGCCAGCCCCGAACTCTACGGCAAGCCCGTCATTACCGGCGCCATCGGCGTGCAGGACCGCTTCGGCGACTCTGGGGCGCCCTGGGAATTGATCAAGGAGTTCGAAGTTTCCGCCGAGCACATCGCGCACAAGGCGGTGGATCTGATGAAGATCAAGAGGCAGAAAGTCTCGGCGCGCATCGATCTCGGCGCCCTCGCGAGCAGCCGGAACTGACCGGTCGCAATGCTGCTCGCCTCATCTCGGTCGTGGGGCAGAAGGCCGCCGGCACGGCCAACATCGTTGACGTATTCGCTTCACGGATGCAAGCACAACGTTCCCTGAGCGGCCGAAGCCGCGCCCTTGGCTCACTTCTTCGAAGCCAGCTTCAAGTTCAGCTTCGTCAGCAAGGGTGCGGGAAGTTCCGTGTAGCCCTCCAGTTGCGCCAGTCTCTGCCCATCGCTCATCATCCACGCCAGGAGGTCCGACATCGCCCTGGCGCGCGCTGGGATGGCCGCTTGGGCCGGCAGATACAACCAGGTGAAACTCGTGAGGGGGTAGGATTCCGCGCCTCCCACATTGGTCAGCGAGATAGAGAAGTTGGCTGGTATTGAGCTCTGCATCGCCTGGCAAGCGGCCAGCAACGAGGCATGCGACGCGCGCACGTAGTTCCCTGCCGCATTCTGAACCGCGCCGTACCCGATGCCTACTTTCGTGGCGTAATTCAGCTCGACATAGCCGATCGCGCCGCTCTCATTTTTTACCTTGTCCGCCATGTCACTGCTGCGTTCGGCAGGTACGCCTACTGGCCAACTGGGAGAAGCGCTTTTGCCCACTTGCGCGCGAAACGTCGGGCTCACTTTCGACAGGTAGTCGGTAAAGATGTAATTCGATCCCTTGCCTTTGGGACGATAGATGACTTTGATAGCGGCATCCGGCAGGTTAACGCCGGGGTTGAGCCTTACCAGTCTGGGATCATTCCACTTCTTGATTCGCCCGAGGTAGATGTCGGCCAGCACTTCTCCGGTGAAGCGGAGTTCTTCGCGCACGCCAGGAAGGTTGTAGATGGGCACGATCGCCACCAGTATCGTCGGGAACAATACCAGCCTCAGATCCTTGAGCTCTTGCGCGCTCAATTGAACCTCACCCGCGCCAAAGTCGCCGCTGCCGCGCGAGATTGCTGTGATGCTTTCACTGGTGCCGATGGGCAGATATCGGACCTGCACACGCGGATTGCGTTGGTTAAACTCGTTCGCCCATTTTGTGTACAGCGGACTGGGCACCGTGGATCCGCTTCCGACCAGCATGATCGTTTCCTGCGCCCACATGTGCGGAGCGAATACCAGGGCCGCCACGACCAGGCACAGAAAAAATATCGCGTAACTCCTGGGGCGTTCGCTATTCCACCGTCCTGCGGTCATGTTCATTTCCTTACTCGCCAATCGCCGCTGGCAAACGTACGAGCGACCTGGCTGGCATTTTTTCGACAATTCTCTTCTACCCACCGACAAACAGCAACCGATACCTGTCCTCAGCCCCGGAAGGACAAACTTTCATCGTGCAAACGCCGCAAGGGGCACCCGCCAGCACCGTCACAACGAGATGTCACCGGCCTCACTGACCTCCTTCATCGTCTCCTGCCACACTTCCAACCATGGAGAAGGAACCTGTCGCACCCGCCGAATCTGCGGAGTCCACGGCGCAACGCGCGGAGCAGGAGCGCCTGACTAGCATCCTCCGCCGCGTCCAACTCGGCGACACTTCCGTTACCGACGAGGTTTACTGGCTGCAAATGCAGGAAGATTTTGTCACCCGGAAAAAGTGATCCCCGCCGCGAAGCGGGGTTACCCGTCAGGTTTTCGCATCGCCCGCAATCCGCAAGCCCAGCCAATTCTCCCGAATCTGCTCCGGCCTGATCCCTTTCGCCCTCAGCGCCCGCAAACTGAGCGCATCCGTCCGCTTCGCCAACCGCTCGCCTCGTTCATCCACCAGCAGATCGCAGTGGTAATACGCCGGCGGCGCAATCCCCAGCGCCTCGCACAGCAGAATCTGCCGCGCCGTGGACTTCAGCAGGTCGCACCCGCGCACTACTTCCGTGATCCTCATCGCACAATCGTCCGCCACCACCGCCAACTGGTACGCCGGCACATCATCCCGCCGCCACACCACGAAGTCGCCGAAATCCTTGCCTGCGGTGTACTGCTGCTCTCCCTGCGCGCCATCGCGAAAGCGCACCACGCGCCCATCCGGCACGCGAAACCGCCAGTTCACTCCCGTGGGCCTGTCGACCTGTAGCTTTTGCCCTCGGCACTTGCCGGAATACATCGGCTCGTCGTTTGACTCATGGGGCGCCTGCGCCGCCTCTGCCAAATCCTTGCGCGAGCACGTGCACGGATAAATCCAACCGCCCTGGTACAGCTTCCGCCACGCGTGCACGTACCAATCGCTCCGCTCGCTCTGCGAATACGGCGCGAATGGTCCGCCCAGATCCGGCCCCTCCCGCCACTCGATGCCGAACCAGCGCAGTTCCTCAATGAACGCCCGCGCGTACTCCGCCTTTGAGCGCTGCGGATCGAGATCTTCATTGCGCAGCACCAGCACGCCGCCGGCCGCCCGCGCGCGTTCGTAGGCGATCCAGAATGTGCGCGCATGGCCCACGTGCAGGTGGCCCGTTGGCGACGGCGCCAACCGCCCGCGATAATCCTGCATGGAAGACATCACACTATCTTATGTCGTGCACTGGGTTTGCTGGAGCGTGCTCGCCTTGATCGCGTCATCCGCCGATTTTTCTTTGTAGGCCCCAGCGCCTCGCCGGGGCTGCATTCACACCCAGCAAAAATATCACCGCCGCGAGCGCCCTCGCTCGCGAACCCTAACCCCTATCCTTCCGCTACAATCATTCGCTCTCGGAGAGGAAACGCATGGATACTCCATCGCCGGGCCAACTGCTCGATTTCCGCGGCAAGATTGTGGTTGTGACCGGCGCCGGGAGCGGTATCGGTGCGGGCATCGCCAACCGCTTTGCCGAAGCCGGCGCCGGCGTGGTCGTGAATTACCGCAGCAACGAAAATGGCGCGCGCGATGTGGTCCGAGCCATCCAGAGCCGGGGCGGGCGCGCCCTCGCGGTTCAGGCCGACGTCAGCCAGTCCCTCAGCGCGGCGGCGCTGGTGGACGCGGCCCTTACTGGTTTCGGCGCCCTGGACGTACTCATCAACAACGCCGGAACCTATCCTCTTTCTCCGCTGGTGGAGGTGAGCGAAATCGAGTGGGACCAGGTGATCGCTTCCAATCTGCGCAGCGTCCACCTGTGCACGCAAGCGGCCGCGCGCGCCATGATCGCGCAGCGCCGCCCGGGAGCCATCGTCAATATCGCTTCCATCGAAGCCGAAAATCCTGCTCCCGGTCACAGTCACTACTCCGCAGCCAAAGCCGCAGTCGTCATGTACACGCGTTCGGCAGCGCAAGAACTGGGGCAGCAGGGCATTCGCGTCAACTGCGTCTCGCCGGGGCTGATCAGGCGCGAAGGACTCGAGCGCGACTGGCCCGAAGGCGTCAACGCCTACCTCGCTGCGGTTCCCCTGGGCCGTCTTGGGTACCCGCATGATGTCGCCGACGCCTGCCTGTTCCTGGCCTCGCCCGCCGCCCGCTGGATCACCGGCGCGAACCTGCTCGTCGACGGAGGCGTGCTCACCAACCGCGCGTATTAAACCGAGAACCGATAACCGTAAACCTCTATGACCGACATTAACCAACTCATGCGCCACCTCCGCCTCGAACCGCTGCCGGTCGAAGGCGGCTGCTTCCGCCAAACCTGGGTGAGTGACAACCTGGTCTCCATTCCCGGTTACGCGTCGCCGCGCCCGGCGGGCACCGCCATCTACTACCTTTTGACCTCCGACCCGGACTCGTTTTCCGCCATGCATCGCCTGGCGAGCGACGAGATCTATCATTTTTATTTGGGCGACCCGGTGGAAATGCTGCTGCTGGACGAAGAGGGCGGCGCGCAACGGATCGTGCTCGGCCCTGACTTGCTCGGCGCCCAGCATGTTCAGTACATCGTGTCACGATATATATGGCAGGGATCGCGCGTCATCCCCGGCGGTCGTTTTGCGCTGCTCGGAACCACCATGGTGCCCGGCTTCGATCCGCGTGACTTCACGCTTGGTCGTCGCGACCAACTGGTGCGGCAGTTTCCCGGCCAAGCTGACCTTATCTGCGAACTCACGCGCGGCTGACTTGCTGGCCACCGACAGCTACTTCACCCCAATCATCAGCCCGCTCGGCCCTGGCATCCGCACCCGCTTGATATCCCGAAAGCCCGCTTCGCGCATCCACTCCGTGTACTCCGGCTCACTGTAACTGGCGCCCGCTTTGGTTCCCACCAGCATGTTCAGCGCAAACAGCGCCGCGAATTTTGGCGAGGTCTTGTCCGCCTCCAGGATGAAATCCTGCACCACGACGCGCCCGTTCGGCGCCAGTGCCTGGTAAATTCGCCGCAGCAACCGCCGGTTTTCCTCGAGCGAAAACATGTGGCAGATCGCCGACAGCAGCACCAGATCGTAATCTTTCCCCAGCTCCGCCTGCAGCATGTCGCCCGCGCGCGTCGTGATCCGCTCCGCCACTCCCGCCCGGCGCAGGTGTTCCTGCGTGATCGGCAGCACGTCGGGAAGATCCAGGATTTCTCCGCGCAACTCCGGCGCCGACGCGGCGAACGCGATCGAGTACGCCCCCGAACCTCCTCCCAGGTCGAGCATGCGTCGCGGGCCGTTCACGGCGGCCGCTTTCACCACCGCCTCGGCCCGCCCGCGCGCATTGTGGTCCATGGCGGCGATGAACGAGCCTGTCCACTCTTCGCTGCTGCCGCGTTCCGCCACCCGCGTACCGGCGCCCACGGCATCCGTCAGCGTCGACCACCGCTTCCATAGGTTCACCGTGTGCATCTGGGCCGGGCGCGCATTGTCCGGCGAGCCGGCGGTAAAGAAACGCTGCGACACCGGTGTGTTCTGGAATGTCTCGCCGGATTTCCGCAGCAGCTTGAGCGCCACCAGCGCATTGAGCAACATCTCCGTGGAACGCGCTTCCGCTTTGATTTTGGCCGCCGTCTCCGCCGCGCTCGCGCCGCTCCCGATCGCGCTGAACACGTCGAGTTCAATCGCCGTCAGGATGGCGCGGCTGCCCATGAAACCGCGAATCGTCTCGTTGAGATCGTCGGGCAAAACTCCGGCCGCGTCCTTCGCCTTCAGCATCGCGAGGTAATGGTCGCGATGCTCCAGGATTTCCGTCTTCATCGCCGGCGCGTCGGTGCGCGCCAGCCTTGACACTGGCTGCCCGCGGTCGAAGTGCGATGCCACGATCTCCGCCACGTCCGCCGGCTTCAGCTCCGAATACCACGCGCCCTCGGGATAGGCGATCATCACCGGGCCGTGCTCGCAAGTACCCAGACATCCCGACGAGGACACCTGCACCTCGTCGCTGAGCCCGCGCGCGCCCAGCTCACGCCGCAGCGCGTCCAGCACCGCGCCCGACCCACTCGCCGCGCAACACGGCACTCCCTCCGGTTTTTCCTGCGTGCACACAAATACGTGGTAACGGAACGGCTCCATCGTGCTCCTCCCTCAGGTGCAAAACATTCATTCTCCGCTTGCGTTGATGCTCCGCTCTGTGACGCCGCGCACATCCTGCCGGGCGAGCCCGCATTCGCAGCCTTGGCCGCTCTGTCAGTGACTCGCGAACGTCCGCGCTGTGATGGCGGAAGGATGGCGTTTCTGCTAATAGCGCGCAACCGCAGGGAACGATATCATTTCCTCACATGCCCGAAGCACGTCACCCCATCCTCGTGGTCGACGATGATGTCTCCATGTGCCTCCTCGTCGGCCGCATCCTTGAAAAAGAGGGGCACATCGTCACCGCTTGCTACAGCGGCGCCGAAGCCATGAAGCTGCTGCGCGAGCGGAGATTCGATGTCATGCTGCTCGACCTCGGTCTCCCCGACATGAGCGGGCTCGACCTGCTCACCGTCTGGCGCGGGCGCAACAGTACCAAGGTCATCGTCATCACCGCCGACGATACGGCCGAGACCCTGATCACGGCCATCCGCAACGACGCTTACCTGTACATCCGCAAGCCCTTCGAACCGGACCAGTTGCGCGACCTGGTGACCGCTGCGCTGGCGGCGCCCGAGGCGCAGCCCATTGAGGTGATCTCGGCCAAGCCGGAATGGCTGGAGCTTTCCGTGCCGTGCACGCGCGAAGCCGCCGAGCGTATCGACCAGTTCATGCGCCAGGTCAAGATCGAGCTGCCGCAGGAGGAGCGCGAGGGCGTCGCCCAAGCCTTCCGCGAACTGCTGATGAACGCCGTCGAATGGGGCGGCGGGCTCGATCCCAGGCGGCGCGTGCGCATCTCCCTGCTCCGCACCAAGCGCATGCTCCAGTACCGCGTCTTCGATCCCGGCCCGGGCTTCCGCCCGGAAGGCCTGCAGCACGCGGCCATCAGCAACGCCCCCGGCGACATGTTCTCGCACGAAGCGGTGCGCATGGAGAAAGGTATGCGGCCGGGCGGGTTGGGGCTCATGATGGTGCGCGCGGTGGCCGACGAACTCCTTTATAACGAAAAACATAACGAGGTAATCTTCATCAAGTACCTTGACCAGGCGGCGGACGGCCCAGAGGCGGATAAGGGCGTGGCGGGCATCTAAGCGTTGCAACACCTCCCAAAATAAATATCGGACCTCTCACTGTGGTTTTGGTCATGAGGCGGAACGGCTAGCTAGGCGCTGACCGCCGATTCCAGCAGGGGCGCCTCGCGGCCGCGGGCGCTGACCGGCTCGACGGCGACGATTCGTCCGCCTCGGACGAGCAGGGCGTGATCGAAGTTGTTGACCGTGGGGCATACATGTCGTGGAACGATATAAATTACCTCGCCCACGGCGGGCACGGGTGCGCCCGGCGGCGCCTCGATGGGCAGATGCTCCTCGCTGGGCCTCAAGGGCTTCAGGTCGGGACGTCCAAGAATCTCGCAGTTGGGAATGCCGGCATCGGCGGAGACGGTTTTGTGGCCGGCGTCGCAGGTCACGATGTTCTCGCACGGGTGGCTGACCACGCGTGACACGACCAGCGCGGCGGGCTGATAGCGGTAATGGTCGGGAAGCTGGGCGGCACTGGTGACGTCGCCATAGACCACCGTGCCGGGCGACACGCGGTGAACGAACTCCTTGCTGTGAAATCCGTAATAGGAGAGCGAGCAGGGAAAAGCGGGCGTCCCAGCGGTAATCAGCTCGCCCACTTCGATGTCCGCCTCCAGAACGGAGGAGGCAATCTGCATCAGGCGGTCGTAGCCCTCATGCGCCTTGCGGCAGCGAAGGACAAGATCGGCGTCGTGCAGGTGGCCGTCGTAGTAATGCAGGCCGCGGAACTGCAGGCCAGAGTCACGGACCACGCGCGCCAGCTCGACAATCTGCTCCGACTGCGCCTGCGGCATTCCGGTGCGGTCCATGCCGGGATTGATGTCCACGAACAAGCCGACGCGGCTGCCTTGCCATTGCCGCACCTGGCCGGCGTTATCCACCAGCGCCGAGACGCATACGTCGGGAAACTGGGCCGCGAGTTCGCGCACGCGCCGCGCATTGGCGCCGACCAAAGGATAGGCGACCAGAACGTCGGCGGCCCCGGCGCGGCAAGCGGTGAGAAGCTCCAGCGTGGTGGCGCACTTAAAGTGAACGGCGCCGCGCTCCACCAGCATGTGCATGATGGCGCCAAGCTTGGCGGTCTTGACGTGGGGACGCCAGCGGTTGGCATCGCCGTTCAGCAGCTCGAGCGTGAAGGCAATGTTGTTCTCCACCGCGTCGAGATAGATGGCGAGCGCTGGCGTAAGGACGCGGTCAAGGCCGGCGAGGGAATAGTCGGGCATGGGGCAATTCTAGTTGCGATTGGCAAGTTGCGGGGAGTTGTGTGGTGTGCCCTTTCAGGAATAGCCGATTTTCTAGTTCGTGGGCAGCGCAGCTGTGGTGTTAAGAGGATGAAGTTAGTTCACACACACTGGTGACGCACGTCACGGAAGACTTTGCTGTTCGCAGGGATACTTTACTCCCCAACGTTCCCCCCGGCCCTTCGAATTCCATTTTACGAACACGAGAGAGTCATGAAAAAACTTTCCGCCGCTCTCCTCCTTTGTATCTTGGTTGTATGCGCCGCCAGAGTTTTGGCGCAAGCTCCGTCGGCTGCCGATATCCTCACCAACAAATCGGTAATCGAAATGGTGACGGCCAAACTGCCGGAAGACGTAATCGTCGTCCGGATTCAAACGTCGACAACGAACTTTGACCTTTCGACTCCGGCTCTGGTCGATCTGAACAAGAACGGTGTGTCGAGCAACATCATCAAGGCGATGATTGCTCCGGCGCCTGGCAAGGAAAGCGTCAAAGCTCTTGCCCCACCTCCCGATCCGAATGATCCGGAAGCCGACCACGACCCCGGGATCTACATGTACTTCAAGAGAAGCGACAGGATGCAGATGTTGATGCTGGAGCCCACAGTGTATTCACAGAGCAAGTCGGGAGGGGTTTTCGCATCGGCGATGACGTACGGAATCGCCAAAGTAAAGATGAAAGCGGTGGTACGCAATGCGCATGCGAACGTTCGGACGGCCGACGCGAGCGCAGCTTTCTATTTTCACTTTGAGGAAAAAGGAGCAGGACTGAGCCACGCTGGGTTCGGAGGAACCAGCACGCCGAATGAGTTCACGCTGCTGCGCTTCGACGTGAAAAGCGACAGCCGCGAGACGGTTGTGATGAAGATGAATGCCTTCGGCAGCTCATCGGGCACCGATGACAAGGCCAGCATACCGTACACCTTCACCAAGGTTCGATCGGGGATCTACAAGGTAGTGCCGAATGCGCCGCTCAGGTCCGGCGAGTACGCATTCTTCGGCCAGTCGGCCGGAGGTGCGTTCATGGCGGGTTCGGCGGCGGCGAATCGCTTGTTCGATTTCAGCATCGTGCCGGCGGAATAGGTGGGAAGCCGCCGAAGATGAAAACCTGATTCGACAGATTCGGTTCCAAGACGGCTATGGAAAGAAAACTAAGGTAATGGAAGTATCTCCGTCGTTGCTTAAATAGACCAGCTGTTGAGTAGACACAGGCGCCCTCTAAAGCGTGTGCGGCTTACGAGTAATCGTTAGCGAGGTGGTTCATGACTCCCAATTGGAAGTATCTTGTTGTTGCTTGTATCATTGTAGGCTTATCGTTCATTATGGGTTGTGGCGGCGGCGGAAGTAGGTCGACTTCGACTGTGACGCCTCTCAACGCTATACCGACAATATCGAGTCTCTTGCCATCCTCAGTAACGGTTGGCGCAGCAGCACAGGTACTCACGATCAACGGTACCGGATTTCTCGCTAGCTCCACGGTAACTTATAATGCTCAGGCGCATACGGCGACGTTTGTGAGCTCAACCCAATTGACGATTTCTTTAAGTACGAGCGACCAAGCTGCGGCTGGTAACTATCCTCTGGTGGTAACTAATCCGGCTCCTGGCGGCGGGACATCCAATGCTCTTAACTTCACTGTGAGCAATCCCGTGCCTACTGTGAGTTCCGCCTCCCCTCTTGTGATAGCTGCGGGCGCACCGGACACGACCATCGCTTTGACTGGAACCAATTTCTTGCCAGCATCCAAAGTAAACTTCAATGGTGCCCCCTTGCCTACGAATTTCGTCTCCTCGACCCAATTAACTGCCATTATTCCCTCGGCGAGTCTTCATCAATCGGCAAACGACCAGATTACGATCCTGAATCCCTCACCTGGTGGCGGAATCTCTGCCACGCAGACCCTGTCGGTGGTGGTGATTGGATCGCTCACGATGACGGCCGCCCCGCAAAGTGGTGGGCCGGGAAATGGCCCGTGGCAGCTTTCGATTGCGGCTGCTGACTCCGCGGGTAACTCAGTGCAGGGCCTGACTGTGTCTCTCGGTGCGAGTGAAGGGACGTTGAGCCTGACTGGAGGAATAACGGATTCAAGTGGTACTATAACCGCTACGATCTCACCGCCTGCTTCGTATTCGGACGAGGCGGTGGCCGTGCGTGCAATCACTGGCGCCCAAACAGTGGTCGTAAACGTTGCTTTTGTCCCTTATACTTTCAATCCGTCTAGCGCCCGATCCCACTCAGAAACTCAGGTTGTGAATAATTCAACCAGCGGCACCGGCGCTTTCACCGTCCCATTCGTGTTCGGCACCAGCAGCGTTGCAGGCTCTAGTAATCCGTTCCTGACGCCAAGTTCGTGTTACACAAATGTCGTTCTCAACAGCACGATTCCCGTCGATTGCCAATTTCTCTATACTGGGCAAGGCTTTGTCCAGTCGGTTCTGGACGCGACTAATCTGGTTTGTAAGGCAACGGCCAAGGCGACGACGATAGCAGGTGGGTTGAGTTGTGCTGGAATAGTAGCGACAGTTATATCCTGTGTGGCCAGCCCTACCGGGATTGGTGCCGTGATCTGCTCTGGAGGGCTGACATACAGCGGTGTCTTGGGGCCATTGTGCCTGGGTTTTTTAACGGACGTCTTGGCCGGAGTGATTGCGCCACAAGTTGACAAAACGGCCATCGACGAAATCTCAATCGGCATCCAGCCGGGACCTCCCAGCATCGGTGACTATGTTGGACTCGTGTGCGATGCAGTCGACTCGACAGCGATAGGTTGCGGAACCGGCTCTTCAGGGACAAAGGTCTGTCTGAGTCCGGCGCGTGCGACCATTCGGCCGGGGAGTCCCGTTCAGTTTTCCGCGACAGTGACCGGTAACAGCAACCCGAGTGTTGTTTGGTCAGTGAACGGTATCGCCCAGGGAGCAGGTCCCTATGGCACGGTGACGACGAATGGCCTATTCACAGCACCGTCACTTCTGCCGATCCCAAACCGCGTAACCATTGCTGCCGTGAGCGTTGGCGACCAGAGCGCAAGTGCTCCGGCCATCGTCACTGTCATGGCGAATCCTGCTGGGACCATCACGACGGTCGCGGGTAAGGGTACAGCGGGATATGCAGGCGACAATGGGCCAGCGACCGGTGCGCAATTGGCCATGCCTTCAGGCATCGCCTTCGACGGGGGCGGCAATATGTTTATAGCGGACTCTGGCAACAATGCTGCCCGCCGAGTGGATGCTTCGACAGGCCTAATCACGACAATCGCAGGGACGGGAGTGGCTGGCTATGCGGGCGACGGCGGCACCGGCACTAATGCTGAGCTCAATGGACCAACTCATGTCGTGTTCGATCGGACTGTCAACCTCTATATCACTGATGCCAACAACGAACGAATTCGCAAAGTCAATGCCGTCACAGATCAAATCACGACCGTTGCAGGCAATGGTACTGCGGGGTTTTCAGGCGATGGTGGACTCGCCACAAGTGCACAACTGAACTTCCCAGACGGTGTTGCTCTTGATAGCAGCGGGAACCTCTTTATTGGAGATGCCCTTAACAACCGGATCCGGAAAGTCGCAATAACCACGGGTAATATTGTAACCGTGGCTGGCAAAGGCTCGGCAGGATACTCGGGGGACGGGGGATCGGCAACAAATGCAAGCCTCAGTTTCCCCTCACGTCCGTTTGTGGACGTTGCGGGAAACATATACATCGCTGACTATCAGAACAACCGTGTCCGGAAAGTAGACGGAGTTAGTGGAGTAATCACGACGATAGTAGGTACTGGCGTGGCTGGATATTCTGGCGACGCGGGCCCGGCAATTGCTGCCCGTCTGAATGGCCCACTGAGTATTGCCTTGAACGCATCGGGAACTGTGCTATACGTTGCCGATACAAACAACGAACGTATTCGCGCAGTGAATCAGAGCACGAGTCCGACGACGGTCCTAGCGGTGACGATCCAACCTGGGCAGATTCAAACTGTGGTAGGCAGAGGAACGTCCGGCTATTCGGGCGATGGCGGTCCGGCAATAGCTGCAGCAATCAGCTTCCCGACCGGCCTGACGGTCGACGCTGCAGGCAATCTATTCTTTGCGGATGCCGCGAACAATGTAATCAGAGAGGTAAACGGACCGTTTGCCGTGACTTTCACGCCAGCAACGCCGGCTAACGACTATCCCTACGCATCATCGACTGCAGATACACCTGATCCGTGGGGATTTTATACCCGAGAATGTACCTCATACATTGCATGGAGGATGAATCGAGATTCCGGTCGCACCGCGTCGCCATGGCTCTTCACGAACCTAATGTCTGGTGGACATTGGGGTAACGCCGAGAATTGGAACACCAATGCCCTATTGCTCGGTTACGCAGTCAATTCAACACCGGCGGTGGGCGCTATTGCGCAATGGACCGGCAGCGAGATCGGTAGCACGGGTCACGTTGCATATGTTGAGAATATCATTGGGAGTAATATATCGATTTCAGAATACAATTATCCCTCGGGTTTTACGTGGGACTACCGAACAATCTCGGCCAGTTCTGTGCCACGATTCATTCATGTTGGTCATTGACATCGCAGCGTTCAAGGCGTCCGACCGGGGCGGCTGGACCTCGCATGCGACTGGGCGGTACTTCGCTATTTCCAGACTCGGCAGATTAAGTCAACCAGAAGTTCAACCCTTCTGATTAACCGCAGCGCTGTCCCAATATTGCTTTCTTCCTGACGTGGGAAATACAAGGTTTTTTCGCGTGGCCGCTCTGGCTGCGAATCCGTCTGGAGTGTCGATAATGTTAGGCGTTAGCGGCAGGGATTTTCCATGCTCGCCAAATGCGCCAATCCGTCGTGCAATGCGAAATTCAAATACCTTCGGGAAGGACGGCTGTTTGAGTTCAATATCGTTGACGGGGCGCGCTACACCACAATTCCTTCGTCGGCAGGCACTGGCCGGGAACGATTCTGGTTATGTGAGCAATGCTCGCGTGTGCTGACCCTGCAGTGCACTACCGATGGAGACATTGTTCGCGTGCCGCGCATCGCCCGCCAACAGCGGGCGGCGTGAACCAGTAGCAGGCTTCAGGAGCGGACTGATTCGGATCAACCAAGCCCCTTCCCGAAGCCCGCAGCTTGTACTCGAAAGCCTTCTACTGTCCCCTGCTTGCCGGGGGAATGATCCCGTTCATGCGCAGGTATTCCACCATCTGGCCGTAGTGATCGAAGTTGTGGCCGACATTCATAACCGCCAAGCCAAGCCGCGAAACCTTGTTGGGACCGAACGGGCTTTGCACTTGTCCCGCCGCGTTGGCGTCGTTGATCGAACTGTACGCCTTGTGGCAATAGACGTACGAATCCTTCAGGAACTTCACGCTCTCGTCCTTCGTCTTCACCGAGGACGGTCCGTTTTCGCCGCCGGTATCGACAGGAGGCTTTTCACTTAGAATCGCCGCGCAGAACATGTAATTGGTGGCAGCAACGTGGCGTACCTGCTGGCCGAAAGTGCGCACGCCCTTGAACTCGCCGTTGGTGGGAGCGAATTCGTACTTGTCGGCGGGCATGGCCTCGGCGGCGGGACCGACTTCGCTCTCCGGATAATTGAGGCCGCGGTCCAGGATCATGGTCACGGTTGGCGGTTGCGATGGTTTCTCTTGCGGCTTTGCCGGCGGCGCGGCAGCGGTTTGCGCTTGCGCACAGGCGACGAACAACAGGGCGAGAAACGGTAGGCAGAGCAGCTTCTTCATTGGCATTCTCCGTCGAGTTGAAGGTCTGACAGTCGAGTTGAGGTCTGTCAGTCTATCGGTCGATCCGTCGATATAGGCACGATGCACTGACGGACTGATGGACTGAGGAACTGAGAGACTGACAGACTTTTCGTAACTGGCCCCGAAACACTACGTGATCGTTTCGTTCGCGCCGGTGGACGGGTACGCGAAACGGTCAGCGCGCAAGCGGAAATGCCGGATGGTCGAAAGTCCCGCCAGCAATCCCAACGCCGCGACCAGCATCGCCGCCGGAATGCCCCAGCGCTCGCCGACCGCGCCCCAGGCTGCGCTGCCAGCCGCCATCCCGCCTTGCAGCACGAGCAGATAGATGGACAGCGTGCGCGCGCGCAGCCACGCCGGAGACATGGTTTGCGCCGACACATTCAGGCTGGCGACAATCGCGATCCACGCCACTCCTGCCGCGCACAGCACCCCCGACAGCGCGGCGAACATGTGCACTCGGCCGGAGGCGAACGTTGCCAGTGCATACAGCACCGTGGCCAGCGTCACAAGCATGTTGACCGGAATGATGCGCCGCAGCGCCGGCAGGGCGATGGCTCCGCCGAGGGCGCCCGCGCCGAAAAATCCGAGCAGCATGCCGTAGCCAATGGAGCCGAATGGCCGCGCGATCAGCGGCAGCATGGCGAGCAGTGCGCTGGCGGAAACGCTGAACACCGCGGTCCGCACCAGCACCGCCTTGACCTCGTGCGAATGCCGGACGTACTCCAGTCCGGTGCGCATGGCGCGCATCACGCGCTCGCGCTCGACCGGCGACTCGTGCGGGCGGCGCTTCCACCGGTAGAGGAAGTAGATCACTCCGAAGATGGAGGCGGCGTTGATCAGGAACGCGCTGCCGGTGCCGGCGGCAGCGATAATCACGCCACCGATCGCCGGTCCCACGGCGCGTCCCACGTTGTATCCCGCCGAGTTGAGCGCAACCGCGGCCGCGAAGTTTTCCTCGGAGACAACTTCCGGCGTGATCGCCTGCCACGCGGGATCGTTCATCACCGCGCCGACTCCGATCAGGAAGGTGAGCAGAAGCAGAATCCACGGCGTGACCAGATGGAGCAGAGTGAGAATGCCGAGCGCAGCGGCGGCCACCACCATCCAGACCTGCATCACCAGCAGCAAGCGGCGCCGGTCGATCAAGTCGGCGAGGGCGCCGGCGGGCAAGATCACCAGAAAAGCCGGCAGGCTGCTGGCCGCCTGAACCAAGGCCACCATCAAGGGGGACAAAGTGAGGCCGGCCATGAGCCAGCCGCCGGCAACGCTTAAAATCCAGCGGCCGGTATAGCAAACCACGGCGGCAATCCACAGTGAGCGGAACAGCGGCTCGTGCAGCGGCGCCCACGCGCTCAACCCGGCGCGCGGCGGCTTCAGTTGAATGCCATTCAGCGATTTTCCCAGTTCGGCCATCCTGTCGTGATGTTGATTGCGAAATCGCGTGGGGAGCGCGGTTTCGAGTGGCTGGGCTCTGATGTCCGTCTCACGCCGAGGTGAAAGCTGCATGATTACTTTAAACGAGCGCGGGGCCAAAGGGTGAGCGGAAAACGAGGCTGCGGGATGTAAAAAGTTGTAACGGCTCCATCGGTCTATCGGTCTTTCAGTCTTTCGGTCAGTCGGTCTGCGCGGTCACTCCACAACTGATGGACCGACAGACTGATGGATCGACAGACTGATAGATCGACAGACTGATAGACCGAAAGACCATCTCACGCGAACGCCAGCGCACGAGCCTCGCCAGTAGTAAAGTAGCAAGCCATGATCAACGGCGCGCACATACTCATCTACAGCAAGGATCCAGCCGCCGATCGCGCCTTCTTTCGCGATGTGCTGGGATTTCGCTTCGTCAATGTCGGCGAGGACTGGCTGATCTTTGCCTTGCCGCCCAGCGAACTCGCGGTCCATCCGGGAGAAGGAGACCTCGGGTTGCGCCACGCCGATCACAACATGCTGGGCGCGGTGGTGTACTTCATGTGCGATGACCTCAAGGAAACCATGAAGTCCCTGAAAGCCAAAAAGGTCGAATGCACGGAAGTGACGAAAGCGCCGTGGGGCAGCAAGACGACCATCCGGCTGCCCAGCGGTGGCGAGGTTGGTCTGTATCAGCCGACGCACGAGACGGCGATCGGGCTTGGAAAATATTGATTCGTAGTTCGCGCACAGACTTGAGACCCACATCTGCCATACGCGGATGTGGGGCACCAGGGCTTTACCTGCGTGATTACCGGCTGCGCCAGTTAACCTGCTTCGAAGTTCGTACGGATCGATGTCGTAGAATACGCGATGCTGAGAGGGGTGAGGGATGAGCAAGGTACGTGTACTGGTTGGCACACGCAAAGGCGCGTTCGTGCTTTCGTCGGACGCGAAACGTGACCGGTGGGAGGTCAGCGGCCCGCATTTTGCGGGCTGGGAGATGTACCACATCAAGGGATCGCCGGTTGATCCCAACCGACTGTATGCCTCGCAGACCAGCGGCTGGTTCGGGCAGGTGATCCAGCGCTCCAACGATGGCGGCAAAACCTGGGAGACGCCGGGCGGCGAAGCGATACCGCAGCCGGGCGAGATGCCCAAGGTGAGCAACAAGTTCGTCTACGACAGTTCTCCCGAAACTGGCAAGCCCCTCACCACGCACCAGTTTTACGATGGCACGCAGCGCCCTTGGGAATTCAAGCGAGTCTGGCACCTGGAACCGTCGCTGACCGACCGCGATACGGTGTACGCGGGCGTCGAGGATGCCGCCTTGTTCCGCTCCTCCGACGGAGGACAAAGCTGGCACGAACTCGCCGGACTGCGCGGCCACGGCACCGGGCCCAAGTGGCAGCCGGGGGCCGGCGGCATGTGCCTGCACACCATCCTGCTCGATCCCGGCAACCCACAGCGCATCTACATCGCCATCTCGGCGGCGGGCGCTTTTCGCACCGACGATGGCGGCAAGACCTGGAAGCCCATCAACCAGGGACTGAGGTCGCAATACATCCCCGACCCGACGGCGGAGATCGGCCACTGCGTCCACCGCATCGCCCTGCATCGCTCCCGTCCCAACACGCTGTTTATGCAGAAGCACTGGGACGTTATGCGCAGCGACAACGCCGGCGACCTCTGGCATGAGATCAGCGGGAACCTGCCCACCGACTTCGGGTTCGTCATTGACGTTCACGCGCACGAACCGGAGACCATCTACGTCATCCCCATCAAGAGCGACTCGGAGCACTTTGTCCCGGATGGCAAGTTGCGCGTGTACCGCAGCCGCACTGGCGGAAACGAATGGGAGGCGCTCACCAAGGGTCTGCCGCAAAGCGATTGTTATGTGAACGTGCTGCGCGACGCCATGGCCGTCGATGCGCTCGATAAGTGCGGCATCTATTTCGGCACCACCGGCGGACAGGTGTACGCCTCCGCCGATGCCGGAGACAGTTGGACTCCCATTGTCCGCGATCTTCCGGCGGTGTTGTCGGTCGAGGTCCAGACGCTGCCATGATCCGCGTCTTACTTCCGGCACACCTGCGGACGCTGGCGCGCGTTGGCCAAGAGGTGACGCTGGAAATAAAGGGGCCGGTCACGCAGCGTTCGGTGCTGGACGCGCTTGAGGCCAGCTATCCGATGTTGCGCGGAACCATTCGCGACCACGTCACCCAAGAGCGCCGTCCGTTCCTGCGCTTCTTCGCCTGCGAGGAGGACTTGTCGCACGAGGCGCCGGATGCCCCGCTGCCCGACGCGGTCGCGTCCGGCGCGGAGCCATTTCTGGTCATTGGCGCCATCGCCGGCGGTTAGTCGCCCTGCGCCCCAAATCGTCCGCTCTAATTTCCCGTGCCCGAAAGCGACATTTTCTGCGGGCTGTTTCGGGCGTTGTCCGTAATCACTACACTCCCCGACCGCGAACCTTTCGCCGTGGGCTTGAACGCGACATTAATCGTGCAACCGGCATTCGCCGCCAGTGAATCCGGACAGTCATTCGTCTGCGTGAAATCCAGCGGGTTCTTGCCGGTGATCCCGATGCTGGTGATCGCCAGCGCTGTAGCGCCCGTGTTCTTGAGCCTTACAGCTTTGGCCGCGCTGCTCGTATTCACCTTCTGTTTACCGAAACTCAAGCTGCTCGCACTCAGCGTGGCCTGAGGATTGATCACCGTGGCGCTAAGCGCGACCGTCTGCGGGCTGTCAGGAGCGTTGTCTACGACGCTCAGCGTGGCGGTCTGCGGCGTGTAGTAGGGCCCCGCGACAAAGCCCACGGTAATCGTGCAACTCTTTCCCGCCGCCAAGGACTTCGGGCAGAGGTTTACCGCGAAGAACTCGTTGGAATTGCCTCCGTGCACAATCGAGAAAAGGGGACCTGTAATCTTCATTGGCGCGTTCCCGGTATTGGTCACCGTAACGTTTCTGGTGATGATGACGCCCAGGTAAACGGTGCCAAAGTCTATGCTCGAGGGCGTTACCATCGCCTGCGGCCCAATCACTGATTGTGAAACCCCTGCCGACGAACTCACGTCGAAGTTCCCGTCTCCCGCGTAAGCCGCAATCAGCGTTCTTGAGCCTGAAGTATTGAAAGTCAACGAGCAGCTTCCCGCTCCGGCGCTCAAGGCTGCGTTGCAAGACTCACCCGTGCTCGCCGTAACAGTGACGTTGCCAGTCGGAACGCCGGGTGTTCCCGTCACTTTGAACCCGACCGCTACCGCTTGTCCGGTCGCCGACGGATTGGGGGAGTGGGAGGTAATGCTGGTGGCGCTGCCGGCCTTCGTCGCAGTCGTGGATTGGCCAAGCGATGCTGCGGTGTAGTTGGCGTCCGCCGCCCAGTTGGCCGTGAGGCTGCAGGTTCCCGTGCCAGCGGTCATGGTGACCATCGTGCCGGCGATCGAGCAAGCACCGCTCGCCGTGATGACG
>JAIQFM010000058.1 GCA_020073285.1 Terriglobia bacterium
CTTGGGCAGGATGACTTCCAGCGACTTGCCGAAGCCGTTGAGCACGCGGATGGTCTCCTTCAGCGGGCGGACCGGTTGCGCGTGCGGTGGCGCATGGTGCGCGGCTTCGTCGAGAACGAAGGAGAAGCGCGCCTGCGAATCGTTGGGGTGCACGAGGAAGGTGGCGCGGCCGTCCACGTCGCTGCGCAGCAGGCGCATGCCTTCGTCGGCGGCGTCCCAGGATTTCACGACAACGTAGTTCAGCTCGTCGCGCAGGAAATCTTCCACCACATGCTCGTAGCGGTCTTCGACTTCCAGGAAATCCGCCAGCACGCCTACCGGCGCGAAGCCGCTGTTCAGCGTGCCTGACTGGAAGAGGCGGCGAACCGATTCGGTGGAGTATCCGTGCTCGGCGATGACCGCTTCCAGAGAACCCTTCTTACCCAAGGCGGTGGCGTACTCGGCGCGCAGGGTGTCCAGATGGCGCTTCGACTCGGTTTCCGCAGTGCGCTTCTCGGCCACCGCGGCGCGCGTCTGTTCGATGTCTTCCCCGAGCGACTGCACGCGCTCCGACGCATTTTCAAACTCAAACGCGATCTGCCCGCGCTGGTCGCCGAAGGTGTCCATCTGCGCGCGCCCGGTGTCAATCTCGCTGGTGAGGCGGCGCAACTCGCGGTCCAAGCCGGTGATGTGCTCTTGCGCGCGCGTCAACTGATCGCGCACGCCGGAAGCAGCGGCCACGGCTTCCATGATGGCGGCACGGAGCGATTCCTGCTGGCGTTCGACTTCGGCGAGCGCGATCGCCGCATCCGAGGCTCGCTGCTGTGCCATCGTCGCCTGTCGCTGCGCGGCCGCAACCTCGCTGTCCGCCGATTCCAAACTCTGGCGATGGGACTGGCGCTCCGCCTCGATCCCGACTAGCCGCAGGCGTGTCTGCGCCAGTTCGGCGGCGGCGGACTCGGCGCGCCGCGTCAACTCAGCGCAACGCTCTTCGTTATTACGTTGACGCGAATGGGCGCGGTCGATTTCGCGCGTAACGGCCGACAATCGCTCGTGGTTATTGCGGGCGTCGGTTTCCAGTCCGTAGCCGCGCTGCGTGCACTCGGCTTGTTCCAGTTCAAGTTCGCCCACCGTCTGGGTTCTGGCGCGCAGTTGTTCCCCGAGTGCGCCGATGGTGACATCCAACTCCTCGGCTTCGCGGCGGAGCTGGGCGAATTTTCCGGCCAGCACGAGGCGCAGTTTGCCGCGCATCTCCTCGCGCAGGCGGGCGTAGCGCTCGGCCTTCGACGCCTGGCGCTTGAGCGAGTTCATCTGGCGCGTGACTTCGTCGAAGATGTCGTTCACGCGCGCCAGGTTCACCTTGGCTTCCTCCAGGCGGGCTTCGGCAAGACGCTTGCGGGTCTTGAATTTTGTTATCCCCGCGGCTTCTTCGATGATGGCCCGACGGTCGGTGGGCTTGCTGGAAAGAATCTGGCCGATCCTTCCCTGCTCGATGATCGCGTACGACTCCGGCCCCAGGCCCGTGCCCATGAAGATGTCCTGGATGTCGCGCAGGCGGCAGAGCTTGCCATTAAGCAGGTACTCGCTGTCGCCGGAGCGGAACAGGCGGCGCGTGACCGCGATTTCTCCGGCACGGAAGCTGGGCCTGAACTTGCGGCGGCGAATCTTCAGGACCACGGTCGACGGTCGACGGTCGGCAGTCGGTGGCTCAGAATCGGGAGTAGCGGGCTGTAGTTCAACCGCGCTTGGCTCAGCGACTTCGCCCTGGACCTGCCCAACCACATCATCGGTGGGTATCGCGGTACTGATTCCCGCAACGGCGCTCGCATCCGGTGCGCTGATGGTTTGGCCGTCGACCGTCGACTGTAGACCGTCGACTTCTTCCACTTGTCCCGGCTGCACTTCGCCGAGGTATTCATCCGTCTCGGCTGCCGCCTTCTCGCGCAGCGCTGCCTCGTCCCAGTCTGCCTCCGACATTTCGTCGTGAATTTCGATTTCCGGCTCGGCGGCGACGTCAGGGCCGTCATAAACATCGGGATCGATCAGGGTGAGCGATACTTCGGCCATGCCCGTCGGCTTGCGGTCGCGGGCGCCGGCGAAGATGACGTCTTCCATGCGAGCGCCGCGCAGCGTACGCGCCGACTGTTCGCCCAGCACCCAGGCGATGGCGTCGGAAATGTTGGATTTCCCACAACCGTTGGGGCCGACAATCGCGGCGATGCCTTCGCCGTGGAATTTCAGCTCGGTGCGGTCACAGAAAGACTTGAACCCGAGGATCTGGAGCTTCTTGATTTTCAGCAACGTCCACTCCTTAACTCGCAAGACCGGCGGTTCGCTGGTCCCACAACGTTGCGTTCAACCCGCGATGACGGGCGACGCGGCGCATTCCGGCTGGGAGAGACGCCGCTCCAAATTCCTTCCGGGCAACCTTCGGTGGCGGACCCGGATAGCACGGATTTGAAGTCAATGTACCGTCGTAAAGGGGGCGGCGTCAAGACAGAAAACGCTATATATTGTGGCTGCCTGTGGATTAACCCACGATGTTGCACAGGCATTGCAGCAAACGCGTGTTGCACGTCGAACGTTTCCTTGGGATGGGAAAGGAGGTCGGCAGGATGGACCGCAAGAGCAGGAAAAGCCTAGCGCAATTCGCCCCGCTTTTCAATAATCAACCAGCGTCATACTGACCACCGATTGTCAAAGTCCGCCTCGACAACTATCTGGGTAGAATGTGGCATGATCTCAGGCATACAATCGGGGCCACTTGACCGCTACTTCTAATTATGCGCTTGATGATTCAGGGTCGCCGCCGGCCGTCATCTGTTTGCTTCGTTCTCCTATTGCTGGGTGTTGTTACACCTTCGGCTCGGTCGCAAAACACAGCGGCCATGCCGATCACGATTACCGCAGCGATATCGGAAGACTCTTCTGTGGTTGGTGAAGAGCTCCACTTCAGTGGCACTTTCTTCAACCCCACCGCAGAATCGATCAAGGACATCAAGGTCGCCCATGTTCCTGCCGGGTATTTTTTGGAGCGAGTCTGTGCGCTCCCATCGGCAGCACCGTGCCCGCATACTCACGGGACCGAGATTGCGTCCGAAGTACAAGCCGGAAGCGCACTCGCATTTTGGGGAACTCTGCGCCCGGATGCGACGCACGCGCGAAGGAGGATTTCCTTGGTAATTGAATACTCCTTCACCAAGACGAAATCAGCAGTTGCAGTCCCACTCGGATTCAATTCCGTGATGACCAGATCGCGAGCATTCTGGTCCAAGGCTTATGCGGTTCTGAAGGATTGGGCACTTCCGATTGTCGTCGCGTTGTTTGGTGTGTTGCTGAAGCTCGTCACGGACAAACGCGAAGCAAAGCGGCTTGAACAAGACCGTGTAAAGGCACTTCGGGCAGAGACTTGGAAGCAAATGCTTCCCGAAACCCACAGATTGACAACCAAGTACTACATGCCAATGGCATACGCCGCGGAGCGGGTCTCTCTCTACTGCAACCGATACGCGGCGGGCACAAGTGATCAGGAGAAAACGGAGTCGGCTCGACGTGCCTACTATGGCATGCTGCTCCTCAACCGGAGGATTCAAGAAGCTAGCGAGACGGTCGGCGGTCTATATTTCAAGAACAGAACAGGCGAGAAGATTGCGATAACGTGCGTCGTTAAGATCCGCGAAATCTACCCGGGGACTGAAGAACAATCTCTGCGAACACACGACCAAGCAGTCCAGTTGATCCAATTCAATGAGCGTCTCGACTCATTTATGCAAAAGCTCGACAACCCAGCCGAGCCGGCAAATGCCCCTGTCATTGCTGATTGGACAAGCTTTAGAGAATTTCTGTGCCAAGCGGAAGCGGTCAAGCGCGTAAGGACTTTATGCCAGATTTTCGAGGCGGTTGTGACCTACGAAAGTAATCGACCTTATGAATATTGGTACGGCGTTCCAGATAAGATGGAACTAGCGGACGGTCTCGCAGGAACGATTTTGAATCTCTTCTCGTCGGACAATGATAAGAATGCCGCCGAAGCATACTTATCTGCAGCAACAACTACGCAAGTCCTGGAATCGGAGTAGCCATACCGCCCTCGCTTAACCCCTAAATATACGCTCCAAGATTCCTGGAGTCAATTGATTAGATGCACCGGTAGTGTCTCAGTTAGACACTACCGATGCACCGCCTAGGTGCAGGTTGCAATCTGTTGTCACAGTTAACACTATGAAAACATGATGGTTAATGTGGACTACACTAAGGTAACAGTCGCAAGCCGCAGGCACGCACTCCCTTGGCGAGGCCATCTCACGACTCTGCTACCGTGCCAACCAAGCGCGCTTCAGGACCTCAATAACTCGCTTATCCCAATATCTGAAAGAATCGGATGATGCTGTCGATCCCGCGGTAGAAGTTCGGGATGTGGAACTTCTCGTTGGGAGCGTGCAGGTTATCGTCCGGCAGGCCCATGCCCATCATCACGCTGGGGATCTTCAGCTCGTTCTCGAAGTCGGAGACGATGGGAATGGAGCCGCCCGAGCGGATGTACACCGTGTCCTTGGCGAAGATTTCGTGCATCGCCTCGGTCGCCGCCTTGACGTACTTGTTGTCGGTGGAAACCACGCAGGCCGGGCCCTTGCTGTGCACCTTGATGTTGATCTTGATGCCCTTGGGGGTGAGCTTGGTCACGTAGTCGGTGTACTTCTTCAGGATGTCGTCCGGGTCCTGGTCGGGCACCAAACGCATGGAGACCTTGGCCGACGCGCGCGCCGGGATCACGGTCTTGGCGCCAAGCGCGGTGAAGCCGCCCGGCATGCCGTGGACCTCGAGCGTCGGGCGCGCCCAGGTGCGGTACAGCACCGAGTAGCCGGGCTCGCCGGTCAGCACGTTGGAACCGACTTCCTTCTTGCGGTACTCCTCTTCGTCAAACGGCAGGCGCTTCCAGGCGTCGAGCTCGGCCTTGGTCGGCTCCTTCACCTGGTCGTAGAAGCCGGGGATCAGGATCTTGCCGTTGGCGTCCTTGAGCTTGCCGACGATCTCGATCAGCGCGAACAGCGGGTTGGGGGCGGCACCACCGTAGATGCCGGAATGCAGGTCCGTCGCTGCGCCCTGCGCCTCGATTTCCGTGTACACCAGGCCGCGCAGGCCGACGCAGAGCGTGGGCAGATCGGGCGCAAACAGCTCGGTGTCGGTGACCAGCGCGAAGTCGGCCTTCAGCTTGTCCTTGCGTATCTTCACGTAGTCGGAGATGGATTCGCCGCCGACTTCCTCCTCGCCCTCGAGGATGACACGCACGTTGATCGGCAGCTTGCCTTCGGACTTCATCAGCGACTCGAAGGCTTTCAACTGCATCCAGAGCTGGCCTTTGTCGTCCACCGCACCGCGGGCATAGATGTTGTGGTTGCGCTCGGTGGGTTCGAAGGGCGGCGACTTCCACTCGTCGAGCGGCTCGGCCGGCTGGACGTCGTAGTGCGCGTAGCAGAGGACGGTGGGCTTGCCCGCGGCGTGCAGCCAGTCGGCATACACCAGCGGATGCGCGTTGGGACGCTCCTTGTTGGCGGTGGGGATGATTTCGACGTGCTCGAAGCCGATGCGCTTGAGCTCGTCGGCACAGACCTGGGCGGCTTTCTCCGTGTCCTTGTTATGTTCTTCCAGCGTGCTGATGCTGGGAATTCGTAGCAGGTCCTTCAGCTCTTCCAGGAACCGCTTCTGGTTATCACGAGCGTAGTTGAGTGCAGTGGATGATGTGGCTGTGGCCATCTGGATCCTCTCCTCTGCTGGCGCCAAACCAGCTATGAAGCTCAAATGTCGTTATGCAAACCAACAAGTATACAACTCCAGTCGGACGATGCTGCAGGCGGGAAGAACGGGAATGATTTGTTTCCACATAGTAACTACTATAGTATTAATTCATAACTATACATAAGGGGACCCCTTCCCCCTCACCTCTGTAAAACCAATGACTTACGACCAGATAACCCGTAGGTAACCTGAGCGATCCGAATAGGGGGAGGCTGGACGAGTGAGAAGGCCGCTGGTTAACGAAACAGTTACGATGCCGCGAGACAATAAGGAGTGACTGGAACCGGTCCTGCTCGGTTGACATCCAGACCCACTCTCGCGGGAGTTTGTGCCGTCCCTACGGGACTCGGCTGCATCTTTCGCATCTTTCCCGGCACTCACGAGGCCGTGTGAGAACGGTGCCGCGCCGCTGGCGCTCTGCGATTTCGTTCCACTTTTCCCACCGCTGCCGCGGTGGGCTAACGAATTTCGCCCGCTTCGCGGGCTGAGTCGGCGTACTTCGGACCAGTGCACTTGACGAAATAGAGTTCTCACAGACTCTCACGTGCCGGACTAGGTTCTACCACCGCTACGGGCTTTGGCCGCACGGTTAGCTGGAAATCATTTCGCGCGGTGGCGAGTCATCTGTTCCAGCAGGCGCGGATTGCCGCAGGCGGCGGCAAATTCGGCATGAATACGCGCGCGGTCGAAATCGCCTTCGGCAACATAGATTTCGCCCAGCGCGACATGCGCGTCGGCCAGCGTGGGCTTTTTCTCCAGCGCGATCAGCAGGTGATGCTTGGCTGCTTCGCGTTTGTGCTGCACGCGCAAAAGCTGCGCCAGGTGGTAGTAGCCTTCCGCCCAGTCGGGATTTTGTTCGAGGGCACGCCGCTGCTCGGCGATGTGGCGAGCGGTTTCGTCGTCGAGCGCATCATCGGCGATGCGGCGGAAAAAGAAAGGATCGTCCGACATGGTATGTGTGCCGTCCCTACGGGACTCGGGTCCCGATTTGCAAGCCTAGCCCAGCACTTCCGTGCTGGGCTACCAGCGTGTCGTCCCTGCGGGACTGGCGTAGCGTGGTTTCGAAGTATTGCAGGTCCAAAGGCTCCGAACAGTTCAGACGATCCAGCCTCCGCCGACCACCACATCGCCGTCGTAAAACACCGCTGCCTGGCCGGGGGTGACGGCGCGCTGCGGCTGGTCGAATGTAGCCAGCACTTCATCGTTGCCGGTCTTCTCGATCACGGCAGGCGCAGGCTCGTGGCGGTTGCGGATCTTCACGGAGACGCGCATCGGCTGAGGCAGATCGTCATCATTCATCGCAATCCAATTCAAACGGCGAGCGCGTAGCGTCTTCGAATACAGCTCGTCCCCGCTGCCGACCACGACCTGGCGCTGGCTGCCCTTGATCTCCAAGACGTACAGCGGCGAGCCGGTCGCCACCCCCAAGCCCTTGCGCTGGCCGACGGTGAAATTGTGGATGCCGGGGTGCGTGCCGATGACTTCGCCGTTGCTGGTGACCATGTCGCCGGAGGTGTCGGGCAGCGACTCGCCCTGTTCGGCTAGATAAGCGTCGATGAACTGCTTGTAGTCGCCGCCGGGGACAAAGCAGATTTCCTGGGAATCCGGCTTCTCGGCCAGCGCCAGCCCGTGCTGACGCGCCAGCTCGCGGACTTCGGACTTGCGCAAATTGCCGAGCGGAAACAGCGTGCGCGAGAGTTGCTCCTGGGTGAGGCCGAACAGGAAGTATGTCTGGTCCTTGCCGAGGTCGGAGGGACGGCGCAGCAGCCAGCGGGCACGCGAGGCGTCGAATTCGACGCGCGCGTAATGTCCGGTGGCAAGCTGCTCGGCGCCGATCTGGCGGGCGGTGATGAGAAGCTGATCGAACTTCAGGTGGTTGTTGCACAGGCTGCACGGGATGGGCGTGCGCCCTGACAGATACTCGCTGATGAACGGGCGCACTACCTCGTCCTCGAAGCGCCGCTCCTGGTTGACGACGTAGTAGGGAATACGGAGCGTTTCGGCGACGCGGCGCGCGTCGTAAACGTCATCCAGCGAGCAGCAGCGGCCCGTGACCGCCTCCGGCATGCCGTCGTGCCCCGCCAGACGCCGCTGGTTCCAGAGCTGCATGGTCAGCCCAATTACCTGGCGGCCCTCGGCGCGCAGCATGGCCGCGACGGTGGAGGAATCCACACCGCCCGACATGGCGACCGCAATAGGCGCAAGGCTCAAGGCTTCAGGCTCCAGGAAAACCAACCACGGATTTACACAGATGCACGCGGATTGAAGCAAATCAAGTGGGATCCGCCCTCTTCTGCGTTATCCGCGGATAACGTGTTAAACGCCGAAGCGGGCACCTTTTAAGAGCACAGCGATGAAAATTCACCGGTCATCGATCAGATGGCCCAAGCGTCACTCCAGTCGGTCCCACAGACAAGACTTGCTTACCTGGCAAGAAGACCATCCAGTAATGGTCTCGTTCATCGGCATCGTCCAAATAATCAGGACGACCTACGGTCAGCCGAAACTCACCAAATCGAAAAACGGTTTCCAACGAGGCGGGATTCACGTCGACATCGCTGAGTTTCGTTTCCTGTAGCCGTGGGATTGCAAGGGCGATATAACGCCGCTCCGAATCAGCAGTGACAATCTGCCGATGCTGATCGGCAAGCGACCAGTCTGCCTGATAAATCCACAAGTGCCACTTGCCGACCATGTGGTGGTCCTCACGCGACAGAGGACCGAAATCGAACGTCAGAAAGCTACCGACACCAAGCCTGGCGCGAGTAGGTTTTTGTCCGATAACTGGCTGTAGTACTTGTCGTATGTCAATTTCAGTAGCTTTCATGGCTCAACTAAACATCGATAAACCGGTTTGAACTATATTTTCGTAGTCAAAGCCTAGCTTAGTAACTTCGCGGTGTAAGCGATCCCATTCCTTCTCAGTGAGCTGCCGGTGCAAAATGCGCTCGATTTCGCGTACTGCCGCACGAAATTGGCGGTTCTGGTCGCGATTGCTCATCTAATGTGAAAGTTCTCACACAGCTTTATTGTAAACCGGGCTAAGTTCCCGCAGGCGCGCAACGGTCTCGGGCAGAATGGAAAGCAGCAGGTCCACATCTTCGCTGGTGTTCTGTTTTCCCACGGAAAATCGCAGGCTGGCGCGGGCGCGGTCGGGCGAAAGGCCCATGGCGGTCAGCACGTGCGAGGGCTCAATCGCTCCCGACGAGCAGGCCGCGCCGGTGGAAACCGCTACGCCCTTGAGATCGAGGGCAATCACCAGCGCCTCGCCCTCAATGCAATCGAAGTAGATGCTGCTGGTGTTGGGAACGCGCGGCGCGCTGCCGCTGTTCACGCCGACCGAATCAAAAGTCCCGGTGATGCTCCGCTCCAGCCGATCGCGCAACTCGCGAATGCGCTCGACCTCGCCGTTGCTGAATCCGGCGCGCGCCAGTTCCGCCGCCTTGCCCAGACCAACAATTCCCGCGACGTTTTCCGTCCCAGCCCGCCGCGCGCGCTCGTGACGCCCGCCGTACAGCATCGGCTGCAACAGCGTGCCCTTCCTGACGTAGAGTGCGCCTATGCCCTGCTGGGCGTGAATCTTGTGTCCGGAGATGGAAAGCAGGTCGCAGCGGATTTGGCCAACGTCAATCGGCGCCTTGCCCGCGGCCTGCACGGCGTCGGTGTGGAAGTAAACGTCAGCTTCGGCAGCGATGGCGCCGATCTCGTTCACCGGCTGCAGCACGCCGGTTTCGTTGTTCGCCATCATGATGCTGATCAGCCGCGTGTTGGGCCGCAGCGCGCGCTTGACATCGTCGGGCGAAACCAGCGCCTGCCCGTCCACCGGAACGTACGTGACGTCGCAGCCCACCGCGTCTTCTTGCAGGCGCTTGCAGGCGTTGAGCACGGCATGGTGCTCGATGGAACTGGTGATGACGTGATCGCCGGGGCGCGTGATGCCAAAGATGGCGAGGTTGTCGGCTTCCGTTCCGCCGCTGGTGAACACGATTTCCGATGCCCGGCAGCCGAGCAGGGCCGCTACCGACTCGCGCGCGCGCTCCACCGCGGCCCGCGTCTGCTGGCCGTGATGGTGGATGGACGAGGCGTTGCCGAACTGCTCGATGAAGTACGGCTGCATCGCCTCCAGCACCGAGGGCAGCAGCGGGGTGGTGGCGTTATTGTCCAGGTAGGCGCGGCGCATCAACCTATTTTACGCCGTCACACTACAACGTGATTAAACAGGGAGGCGCGGAGGAAATTTGGTGATTGGGTAATTGGGTGACTTCGTAATTTGGTAATTGCCCCCGTGGTGGACCGAGTTTCGCGTGAAATGGCAAAGCGCGCTCGAGGGCGAGCGCGCTCCAACTTGTCCTGCGCAGCAAATCAGCGCCGGTCCATGGGCGTGTAGTGTTGCGGGTAGGCCGGCCCAACGTACTCGGCGCGCGGGCGGATCAGGCGGTTGTCGGCAAGCTGCTCCATCACGTGCCCCGTCCAGCCGCTGATGCGGGACACGGCAAAAATCGAGGTGAACAGGTCGAGGTCAATGCCGAGATTGTGATAGGTCGAGGCGGAATAGAAATCGACGTTGGCGTTCAACTTCCTTTCGGCCTTCATGAACTGCTCGATCCGATGCGAATACTCGAACCATTGGCTCTGGCCGCTGGACTCGCCCAGCTCGCGCGACATCTGGCGCAGGTGGGTGGCGCGGGGATCCTCGGTGTGATAGACGCGGTGGCCGAAGCCGGGAATTTTCTTCTTCTGCGCCAGCAAGCCCTTCACGTGCTGCACCGGATCGGCGCCGGCTTTAGCAATCTCCGCCAAGATCTTGAACACGGCCTCGTTGGCGCCGCCGTGCAGCGGCCCTTTGAGCGCGCCGATGCCCGAGGTGATCGCGGAATGCATGTCGGAGAGCGTGGCCGCGGTCACGCGCGCGGCGAAGGTGGACGCGTTCAGCTCATGGTCGGCGTGCAGGATGAGCGCAATGTCCAGGGCGCGTTCGGCGGTCTTGGAGGGCGGCTCGCCGTTCAGCATCAGCAGAAAATTTCCGGCGTGCGAAAGCGAGCGGTTGGGCTCAACCAACGGCCGTCCCTTGCGGATGCGGTCGTAGGCGGCGACGATCATGGCGATCTGCGAGGTCAACCGCAGCGACTTGTGCAGGTTCGCGTCCGGGGTGTTGACGGCCTCCTCGGGATCGTAGAAGGAGAGCGCCGAAACGACGGTGCGCAGCACGTCCATGGGCAGCGCATGACGCGGCGATTGCCGCAGCAGATTGACGATCGCCGGATCCAATTTCCGCTCGTCGGCCAGCGCGCTGGTGAATTCGCGCAACTGGGCCCGAGTCGGCAGCTTGCCGAACCAGAGCAGGTAGCAGGTTTCTTCGAAGGTGGAATTGTCGGCGAGCTCGTGAATATCAATTCCCCGGTAGGCCAGGATGCCGCGGTCGCCGTCGATATAACAAATGCTCGATACCGCCGCGACTACGCCTTCCAGACCCTTAGGCGCAAGAGTGTTGCTGGACATAAAAATTCCTCGCAATCCCGTTGCCGCGGGATGCCATGCAAGTGACTCCATCCCGCCGCCGACACTCAGCCGGAGAGAACCGGCTACCATACCGCAAACCAGAGGCAATTCCAAATTGGTCCTGCCCCAGAAACCGCGCCGGGCTGAGCGGCACGCGGCGTTGCCGGGCAGCGCGCGCCAGCGTATATTCAGAGGTTTCGTAATTCTCGCTTGCCGCAACAGCGCTGCGGCAACGTATTCTCACTTGGTGAAACTGGCAGTCATGCCGGACCGGCATGGGAGATGGAGCATGTTCAAACGCGCAGTTCTACTTATGAGTATTGTAATCATCCTGGCCGGCATCGCGGCGGCCGACGAGGGCATGTGGCTGTTCAACGCTTTTCCCAAGGCTCGCGTGAAAGCCAAGTACGGTTTCGAACCCACGCAAGCGTGGCTGGACCACGTGCGGCTGTCGTCGGTGCGCTTCAATAATGGCGGCTCGGGCTCGTTTGTCTCCCCCCATGGCCTGACCTTCACCAACCATCACGTGGGCGCCGTCTGTGTGCAGCAGCTTTCCACCGGCGGCAAGGACTACATGAAGGGCGGCTTCTACGCCAAGACGCAGGCGGAGGAGGCCAAATGCCCCGACCTGGAATTGAACGTCTTGCAGAGCATTGAGGACGTTACGCAGAAGGTTCAGAGCGCGGCCAAGCCCGGCTCGTCGGCGGCCGAGGCCGGCGCCGCCCAACGCGCTGCCATGTCGGCGATCGAGAGCGACTGCGCCAAAAGCACCGGCCTGCGCTGCGACATCGTCACCTTGTACGCCGGCGGCATGTTCCACCTCTATCGCTATAAGAAGTACACCGACGTGCGGCTGGTGTTCGCGCCCGAGTTTGAAGCCGCGTTTTTCGGCGGCGATCCCGACAATTTCGAATACCCGCGCTACGATCTCGACATCACATTTTTCCGTGTGTATGAGAACGATAAGCCGGTGGACCTGACCGATTCCTTGCAGTGGTCCAAGGGCGGTGTCAGCGAGGGCGACCTGATCTTCGTCCCCGGCAATCCCGGCTCCACCGGACGCCTGCAGACCATGGCGCAACTGGAGTTCCTGCGCGATACCAGCTATCCGTGGCGGCTGAAATCGCTGCAGGGAATGATTCAAACGCTGAAGAGCTTTTCTGCCCACTCGCCGGAAAACGCACGCCGCGCGCAGGAAGACATCTTCGGCATGGAGAATTCGTTGAAGGCGCTCACCGGCTACGAGTCCGGCCTGCTCGACAAGAAGTTGATGGCGCAAAAACAGCAGGAAGAAGACAAGCTGAAGCAGGGCGTCGCCTCCGATCCCCAGAAGAAACAGAAATTCGGCGATCCGTGGGCGGAAGTCGCTCAGGCGGAGAACGCCTACAAGCAGATCTATCTGCCGTTCATCTACCTGGAGCGGCGGCAGGGAATGCGCGGCGACCTAGCCGGGATTGCCCGCATCCTGGTCCGTGCCGCCGTCGAAAAGCAAAAGCCGAACGGCGAGCGCTTGCGCGAGTATCGCGAATCCGCGCTGGCGTCGGTCGAGCAGCAACTATTCTCCACCGCGCCCACCTACAAGGACCTGGAAACCGTGATCGTGACCGAGTCGCTGCGGCAGATGCAGAGTGATCTCGGCGACGATCCCGCGGTCGTCCAGGTGCTGAAGGGGCAGCAGCCCGCACAGGCAGCCAAGGCGCTGATCGACGGCACCAAGCTCGACGACGTTGCCGTCCGCAAGCAGCTCTATGCAGGCGGCGAGGCGGCCGTGAACGCCAGCACCGATCCGCTGATCGTAGCCATGCGCAACATCGATCCCGTAGCGCGCAAGTACCGCAAGCAATATGACGACCAGGTGGAATCGGTCGAGCGCCGCAACGGCGCCACGCTGTCCAAGATCCGCTTCGCCGAGCTCGGCGCCGACACCTATCCCGACGCCACCTTCACTCTCCGCCTCAGCTACGGCGCGGTGAAGGGCTACACGGAGGACGGGCGCGGCAGCGTCGCTCCAGCCGGCGCCAAGCTGCCGTACTTCACCACCTTTGCCGGCGCGTTCGAGCACGCCGCCAAACACGATAACAAGCTGCCCTACAACCTGCCGCAGAGCTGGCTGCGGAACAAATCCAAGATCAAGCTCGATACACCCCTCAATGCCATCGAAACCGCGGACATCATCGGCGGCAACTCCGGCAGCCCGGTGGTGAACAAGGCGGGCGAAGTGGTGGGCATCATCTTCGATGGGAACATCCAGTCGCTACCGTGGAATTTCCAGTACGAGGACGTGATCGGCCGCTCGTTGCACGTGGATTCGCGCGGCATCCTGGAAGCGCTGCGCAATATCTACGGTGCAACGCGGTTGGCGGATGAACTCTCAGGATCCGCGGCGGCACCGGCGAAAGCGGGCGCGGCGAAGTAGTAAACCCGAAGAAACGCAGCCGCTGATTTTCGCTGATTGACGCTGACTTTTCTTGATCTGCGTCGCTCAGCGTTCATCCGCGGCTTTTTCTATTCCGGCCAGATGGTCAGCGCGGTTTTGCCGAAAATATGTTCTTTCGCCGCTTCCGACAGCGGCAGCGCGCGGATGGCATCGATGTTGCGGCGAATGTCGACCCCACCCGGGCCGGGCCAGTCGCTGCCGAACATGGTCTTGTGCGCGATCTCCTCCAGCCGCGGAAACCAGTTGAGAAGCTGGCGCGGCGGGATGCTGCTGATATCGAGATAAATGTTGGCGTGGCGCCGCAACAAGAAGAACGCCGTGTCCATCCACAGCGGACGCCCGCCGTGCGCCATCACGATTTTCAGGTGCGGGAAATCCACCGCGACATCGTCAATGTACATGGGATCGCCGTAGCGGTTGCGCGCCCCCGGAAAAATGGACGTGCCGGTATGAAACATCACTGGAATCCCGTTCGCTTCCGCCGCACGATAGAGGAGTTCGAGTTCCGTCAGCCCGTTAAGGTAATCGTTGGGATAGAAAAGCTGGTGCGGCGGATGAATCTTGATGACGCGAATGCCGAGCCGCAGAAAATCGTCCAGCTCGGCCATGAAATTCCGCGCATGTCGTGGATGTAGCCCGCCGCAGGGAATCAGCCGCCGCGGGTCGGCGCGCGCGTATTCGGCGTAAAAGCCGTTGATGCTCGAATCGATGCCGATCACCTCCGGCGAGACCGATCCGATCAGCACCGCGCGGTCCACCTCGATGCTGTCCAGGTATTCCAGAAAGGAGGCGGGCGAACGCGCAAACTGGCGCATGCGCTCGTACTCGGAGCTCGATTCCATCAGCGCCTGTGCGCCGGGTTTCAGAACCAGGTCGGGCGGATGAATGTGGATATGGCAGTCGGTAATCATCAGTCCACGGTCGATGGTCCCCTCGGCTGCGCTCGGGGCAGGCTTTGGTCGATGGCCGCCGCTTCCAATACGGCGCGCTTGGTGAACACCCGAATCATCTCACGGCGGTACTCCGGCGTCAGCGCCGAGGTCGTCAGCGGCTTGGCCGTGCGCGCCGCCAGTTCTCCGACTTGCAGCGCGATCTCCTCGTTCACTTCTCTTCCCGCCAGCGCCCGGGCTACGCCTTTCACCAGCAGCGGCGCCGGATTGACGGCGGTGATTGCCACCCTCGCATCGGCCACGTGCCTGTTGCTCCGTTTCAACACTACCGCGATCCCAGCGAGCGGATAGTCAATCGAGCCGCGAATCCGCAGCTTGCGATAGACGCCGCTCCAACCCGCGGTCCGCACCGGCAGCAGCACACGAGTGAGCAGCTCATTGTTTTGCAGCTTCATGCGCGCGTCGCCCACGTTGGTGTAGAACTCGCTGAGTGGAACACGGCGCGTGCCCTGTGGGCCGGCAATTTCGATCTCCGCCTCCAGGCAGAGCAGCGCCGGAGGCGTGTCGCCGGAAAACGCCGCCCAGCACTTCGAGCCGCCGGGCGCTACGTGGCACAGGTCGCCATCTTTCTTGATGCAAAACCCGCACGATTGCCGCCACTGCAGCGATTGGTTGTACCAGAGGCAGCGCGTGTCCAGGCAGATGTTTCCGCCGATGGTGCCCATGTTGCGCAGCAGGGGCGACGCCACCGTCTTCGCCGCCTGGTGCAGCACGGGATATTTTTGGGCAATTTCCGGCGAGCGCTCGATGGTGGTGAGCGTAGTGAGCGCGCCGATATCCAGCCCACCGTCACGCGCACGAATGCCGCGCAGGTCTACGATGGCGCGAAGGTCAATTAGAAATCGCGGCGCGAAGAGGCGCTGGCGGAGCGAGGGGATGAGGTCCGTGCCTCCGGCCACGATCTGCGCATTGGCCGCGTGTTTAGCCAGCAGTTCGGTGGCTTCGGCGACGGTGCGTGGACGGAGAAGCTGAAAGTCAGGTAGAGACATTTTGTTCCGCAGGGCTCACGCCCTGCTTGTGATCTGTCGCCCCTAAAGGGGCTCCGGTTTTCGTTTTGCGTCCCTACCCACGGCTCACGCCGTGGGCTACGTTCTACCGCCGCCTTCGGCGGCTGGATTCGAGCCGCTTTCGGCGGCTGGGTTAGAAACGAAGTTCGGTTTTCACGTTATCCCAAAAGCCGATGTGAGTCGCATCTCTCAGTCGACCAGTCGACCAGAATGTTGGGCGCCCTGCGCTAGTCATCCCCTTCCGCGGGCGGAGGAGGTGGACTTCGGGGAGCGCCATTAGTCATCCCCTTCCGCGGGCGAGGGCGCCCGCGCCACATCCGCACGTGCCACATCGAGCGGATGGCGCGCCGGGCCTTTGCCCTTGAAGCAGAGAGCGCCGCCGTGTTCGGGGAAAGTGGCGGGCGCGGTCGGATCAACATCGCGGGTCATGTTCAGTTTCTTTTCGCCCTTCTTCGCGCGCAGCGCCGCGAGCACGCGCTCCGGCGTGAACGGCACTTCCCGCAGCCGCACGCCGACCGCGTCGTAGATCGCGTTCGAGATCGCGGGAATCGTCGCGGCCAGCGAGCCTTCGCCCGCCTCCTTGGCGCCGAACGGACCCTCGGGATCAATGCTCTCCACGATCATGCACTCGATCTCCGGCGACTCCGCCGCCGACGGCGAGCGATATTCCAGCAGCCCGGGGTTCATCAGCAGGCCGTCTTTCCAGATCATTTCTTCCTCGAGCGCCTGCCCCAGGCCCATCCACACCGAGCCGATCACCTGTCCCTCGACGGCAACCGGGTTGAGCGCGCGCCCGCAATCGTGTGCCGCCCAGATCTTATGCACGGTGACTTCTCCGGTTTCCTCATCCACGCTGACCTCCGCCACCTGCGCCGAATACGAGTACGCCGGCGATGGACCGACTCCCGCGCCCTTGAACTGACCGCCTCGCGCTTCCGCGGGCGGTGCGTATGACCCGGTACCAGTGAGCGCGCCACTGAAATCGATGGCCGCGACCACCGCTTCCTCGAAGCTCATCCAGTCTCGGGAGCCTTCGTCTTCATTCCTTCTCTTCTGCTGCACCGATCCGCGCAGAATCTGGCCCTCCACGCGCCCCTGAGCCTTCACCGCGCTCGAGGAGGAGCGCGCCACATCGTCCGCAGCGCCAGGTGGACGATCGACCGCGGGCGAGGGCGCCCGCGCCACGTTCTCTGCGCCTTGGCGGAAAACTTTGTCGCCGCGAAATACGACGTCTGCGACGGCGCAATCCAGCCGGCGCGCTGCCGCAGACGCGATCTTCTTCTTCACGTCCTCCGCCGCACGCAGCGACGCATTGCCGTTCATGAATGTCACGCGGCTGGAATACGAGCCCAGATCGATCGGCGTGAGGTCGGTGTCGGCGGCAACCACCTTGACGCGCGCCAAATCGCAGCCCAGCACCTCGGCAACGATCTGCGCCGTCATGGTGTCCGAGCCCTGCCCGATCTCCGCCGCGCCGGTGTAGGCCACAACGCCGCCATCGCGGTCCACCTTGAGGTTCACCGTGGAGTGCGGCATGTCGGAGCGGATGATGGAATTCGCCGCACCGCTAACGTAGTGTGAGCAGGCGATGCCAACACCACGCCGCCGGCCGTCGGCTGCTGGGTTTCGACCAGCAGGTTCCTCGCGGGCTGAAGCCCGCTCGGAATGACACAAGTGAGAGACTTCTTCGGCACGGCTGAAGCCGTGCCCCTCCGAAACAGGCTTCAAATCGAGTTTTTCGGAAGCCTGTACAGGCCTGGCTCGCTTCTCAGTCCAATCCGAGGCGGCAACAACCTTGTCTATGCACTCGGGCAGCCCGTAGCTGAGCACGCGCAGCCCGTTCACCGTCACGCACGGCGGCTTCAGCAAGTTCCTGCACCGCACCTCCGCCGGATCTAGCTTCAGCGCTGCCGCGATCTCGTCCAGTTGGGACTCGAACGCGAAACGCACATTTACCGTGCCGTGCCCGCGCATGGCGCCGCACGCCGGCTTGTTGGTCAGCACGCGATAGCCGTCGTAGCGCACGTTCGGGATATCGTACAGCGCCCCCAGCAGAGCGCCGGAATACAGGATCGTGACCGGGCCATAAGAGCAGTAGCCGCCACCGTCCTGGATCACGCGCGCCGCCGCCGCGACGATTCGCCCGTCGTTCTTCGCGCCCGTTTTCAGGTCAATGATGGTTCGCGGACGCCCGCGATGCGCCCAGAAAACTTCTTCACGCGTATATGTGATCTTCACCGGCGCATGGGCGGCGCGTGCCGCTATGGCCGCCGTGATTTCCAGCGGGATGACCTCGCTCTTGCCGCCGAAGCCGCCGCCCACCAGCGGCTTGATCACGCGAATCCGCGACATCGGAATGTCCAGCACCAGCGACAACTTGTGCTGCAGGTAGTAGGGCACCTGCGTGGACGACCACACCGTCAAGCGCCCCGGCTTTCCGGTGTGCGGGTCCAACTCGAACGCCGCCAGCGTCGAGTGCGGCTCCATGGCCGCGTGCGTAACCTCGTTGGCAATGTAGCGCGCCTCGGCGACGTAGTCCGCCTCGGCAAACCCCTTGTCGGGATCGCCGAACGTGTGGTGATATTCCTTCTCGATGTTGCGCGGCCGGTTCTCGTGAACGAAGTCGTTCTCGGCCCTCATCGACTGTTCAGGATCGAACCACGCCGGCAGCAGCTCGTACTCAACATCAATCAGCGCGAGCGCCTTTTCCGCCGTCGCCTCATCCACCGCCGCCACGCATGCGACGTTGTCCCCGACATAGCGCACTTTATCCAGCGCCAGCGCGTGCTCGTCGTGGCCGATCGGCAGGATGCCATAGGTCGTCGGCGCATCCTGCCCGGTGACCACCGCCACCACACCCGGCAGCGCGCGCGCCCGCGACGTATCGATACTCTTGATCCGGGCGTGCGGGTGCGGGGAATGAAGGACCTTGCCAATCAGCATCCCCGGCATGCTGAGGTCGTCGGTGTATTTCCCGTGGCCGGTGGTTTTCTCCGCCGCGTCCACGAAGGCGATGGGCCGACCAATGGTCGAGAACTCGCTCATGCTCCGCTCTTTCGCGGATCCATATCAATGCCCGCTTCTTCCGGATCGCGCACGATCACGATGTTGGCGTCGATGGCTCGCATTCGAATGGGAATGATCTCCCGGTACTCGGGAGAGTCGTAAAACTTCCGTGCTGCCGCAAAGTTCGGATAAGCCACGATTATCGTGCGCGCAAACGGCCACTCGCCCGAGCGGACGTCGGGGACCTTGTCCACCGCCACGTATTTCCCGCCATGCCGTTCGACCATCGGCTGCGCCCGGACGGCATACTCCCGGAACGCCTCAAGGTCAGTGATCTTCTTGATCGTAACCACCACGTAGGTCATCTCGCCCCCGCAGTTTGCGCCTCGCTCGCACGGCCCTTGCGCTCCGCCTCGATGGCCGCCTTGATCGCCTGGAACATCTGCATGTACCCGGTGCAGCGGCACAGGTTGCCGCTCAGAGCGTGCCTTATATCGTCTTCCGATGGATTTGGATTCTCCGTCAGCAGATGGTCCACGGTCATCATGAAGCCGGGCGTGCAGTAGCCGCACTGGGCGCCGCCCCAGTCGCCATACGCTTTCTGAATCGCGGCCAGCGATCCGTGCTCGGCGATGCCCTCCACCGTCGCGATCTCCCGCTCCTGGCAGGACGCCGCCAGCAGCGTGCACGACAGCACGGGCACGCCGTCCAACTGCACCGTGCACGCGCCGCAGGACGAGTCGTCACAACCGCGCTTCGAGCCCGTCAGCCCTAAGTCCTGCCGCAAGACATCGAGCAGCAGCTTGTTGGGCTCGCTGGCGAGCTCGAGCGTGCGTCCGTTGATCTTGAGAGTTATGAGTTCTTTCTTCATTCGAGCTAGGCCATTGGCCGTTAGTCATTGGCCATTGGTAAAAACATGTTCAGCCCACGGCTAACGGCTTCAGTACGTCGGTACCGTCGGATCCACCTCGCGCGACCAGCGATCAATCCCGCCGCGCATCGACTGCACCTTTTCAAATCCCCGCTGCCGCAGCCAGTTGGTTACGTTTAAAGATCGTACCCCGTGATGGCACACCACCACGATGTGCGCGTCGGGATCGAGTTCCTGGTTGGCGCGCATGGGGATTTCGCCCATCGGAATATGAACCGTGCCTTCGATGCGAGCCATCTGCAGCTCGATGGGCTCGCGCACGTCGAGCAGCACCGGAGCCTCGCCGTTGGTTAGCTTCTGCTTCACTTCGGTTGGTGTGATTTCGTAATCCATCAATAAAACCCAACACAGAGGCACAGAGTCACAGAGCGCCACAGACATTTCTTAATTCTCTGCGTCTCTGTGTTTTTCATTTGCTAATAACCGTAGTCTGCCGGCGCGGCGTATGCGTGGCGCTTCACGCCCAGCTCTTTGACGCGACACTCGCCCAACAGTGCGACATATCCGGCGCGATCCGTCACGCCATGAACCCAGCGTTGCGCCCAAGCATCAAAATCCGCTTGCGTCTTGGTCTGCTCGTGATACTGGCGGAAGTAGGCATCGTCGCGCTTGTAATATCCCTGCACCGGCGACGGATGTGCCCCCAGCGGCGCCTCCACCACCGCGCTCACCAGGAACCCCGGAATCACCGTGCGGTTGGGGTCGCTGGCGATCACCTCCGGCGTGACAATCTCCTCCGCCACGACAATCACGCACTTCGCCGCCTTCACCGCCTCCAGCATGATTCCGAAATTTCCCCAGCAGTGCGCGTTGCCATCGCAGTCCGCGCGCTGCACGTGCACAATCGTGACATCGGGGCGAAGCGCCTTGACCGCATGCAGCTTCTTCGTCGCGCTCGAGGGCGAGCGCGCTCCATCGCTGCCGGGGAACGGCGACTCAATCTCGGCAAAGAACTCATTGTCTTTAGCGACGTCACTCCCCAGCGCGGACAACGTCGGCAGAAACGGCACCCCCATGGCAGCCGCCTGCAGCGCCAGCGCGACGGTGAAGTTGCTCATGTCGGTGACCTGCAACCCCTCCTGCTCCACCTTGCGCCGGAAGTTGTACGCCGATCCCATCATCACGTTCCCAACCCAGGCGGCAATCACGCGCTCAGCACACCCGGCGCCGATCATCTGGTCGAACAGCATGTCCGAGATCGGCCCGATCAGCGTCAACCCGCGCCGTTTCTGCCGCATGATCTCGTGCCCGGCGGCAAACGGGATCATCTGCTCCATCTGGCAGCCGAGCACGACACTGCTTCCGTCCGGTACGAACCGGGCAATCGCGTCCGACACAGAAAGCTGTTTCGGCATCAACAAGCCATCGACCATCGACCAACGACCATCGACTATTTTCCCTTCCACACCGGCTGCCGCTTCTCCATGAATGCCGCGATCCCTTCGTGCGCGTCTTCCAGCTTCATCAGCTCTTCCAGATAAATCTTCTCCGCACGCGCCAGACCCTTGTCAAAGTGTATTGCGTCCCACGCGTACAGCGCCTTCTTGGCCATCGCCAGCGATGCGGCGCTGAGCTTGCCCAACCGCTCCGCCGTCTCGTCCACCAACTCCGCTAATTCGTCATCCGGCACGGCATCGTTGGCCAAGCCAATGCGCATCGCTTCCTCGCCGCTGATACTGCGGCCGGTCAGGATCAGGTCGGCAGCGCGCTTCTGGCCCACGATCGCCGACAGCACCACCGCCGCGACCGGCGGAAAGCATCCCAGCGTGATCTCCGGAAATCCCCAGTTCGATGTGTCGGTGGTGAACACCAAGTCGCATACCGCCGCCAGCTCCGCCCCGCCGCCAAAGCAATTGCCGCGCACCGCCGCGATCGTCACCTTGTGCGTCGAAATCATCGCGCGGATCACCGAATGCATTTTTGCCAGCATGTCGCGAACCTTGTCGGGCGTGTGCGCGGCGACGTCCACCCCAGCGGAGAACGCGCGATCGCTGCCCGCGAAAACCACGGCGGCGATGTCCGGCCGCGCTTCAATCTCTTCCATCGCGGTCACCAACTCCTCCATCATCGGGACATCAATCACGTTGACCGGCGGGTTCGCCAGGATGATGCGCGCCACCGGCGCCTGCAGGGAGACCATCAAGCGCTGGTAATTCAGATTCTTTGCGGTCGCCATGCAGCACCAACCTTCACGAGTTTCGAGTTTCAGTTTCAGTTTCAGCAACAAAGCCACAGCAACCTGAAACTGAAACTCGAAACTGAAACTACTTGGTCCAGAAACCTTCTTTGTCGTATTCGCGGATCGCCTGCAACTCCGTGGAGCTTGGCGACGGCGTTTCCGCCACGTCCTCCGCAGCTTGCAACTTCCACCCCGTGTTTGCCAGCACGTCTTCGACCGTCACGCCCGGATGCACCGACCCGAGGTACGCCTCGCCATCGTCGCCGAAGCGCAGCACCGCCTTGGTCGTGATCGCTGCGCTCGGCCCGCCGCGCGGCAGGCCCACGCGCTGGCGCCATCCCGCACCATCGCCATTCCCAGGGCTCGTGATATAGGAAACTCGCTCCGGCAGCCGCCGCTTGGAATGTTCCAGCAGAACCACGAATCGTTTCGCCAGCGACGCAATGTCGCAAGCGCCGCCGGAACCTGGAAGTCGAACAAACTGGCCGTCGGTCGACGGTTGACGGTCGACGGCAGCAGGGGCTAAAGCCCCTGTTCCTTGTCCGTCGCGCACGGCACGACTGAAGTCGTGACCTGATACATGCCCTGATACACGCACGACGGTGGAGTTGAGATTTCCGAACTTGTCCACCTCCGCCGCTCCCAGGAATCCGAGGTCTACTCTCCCCGCTTGCAGCAGGCTCATCACGCTGAGCATGTCCAGGCATTGCGTGGCGCCCAGAATGTTGGGCGGATCGGCCATGGTGTAGATCAACTCCGGGGCCGGCGTGGTGCGGATGACCCCGTTTTCAAACAGCCCCACCGCATTCGGCGCATGCGTGCGCTTGGCGACTACAAACGCGATCAGCGGCAGCCGCATCCCGACAAACACTACCTCGCCATCTCGTATCTCGCGCGCCGCGCTGGCCACCATCAGTTCGCCCAGTGTGCAGTCGATGTGCTCCGAAATGTGAGGGGGACTTGTCATGAAGGGTCTATCGGTCTATCGGTCCATCGGTCCATCGGTCCATCGGTCCATCGAAATTGTCTTCGCTGATCGACCGATAGATCGACCGACCGACTAGAGATTTATCGCCGACTTTCGCGGCTCCGCGATTGTCTCCAGCGGATCGCGCGCGCCGGTTTTTTCGGCGATCCAGTTCTTCTCGTTGTGAATAATCTCCACCAGCAATTGCTTGTCCGCGGCCGTCGGCAAGAATTCACTTAACTGCTGTTCGTATACCTTGTCGTCCATGGCCGCGCTGCTGTGCGGATGGAATTTCTGTCCCGCCCAACGTCCGATGGCGCGATTGAACTTGATGTCCGGCGCGTACAACGGCTGAGTCCCCGCCGGCAAATGCCGGTTGATCCGCTCGATCAGCCCAGCAACCTCGTCGCGATATAGGTTGCGGTTGTAATCGTTCAGATCGTCGAGGTCGGGCTGGTGCGCGTTTTTCGGCTCATCGTAGCGCCCCTTGATTCCCCACACGTACGCCCAGTGCGCCGACGAAGAATGATCGGTGCCGAACAGATCGTACGATCCTGAGATCCATTTGTTGAGATATTTCTGGATCAGCCACGCCGGCACCTTGCCCGCCCTGACCACGCGCGCCAGGCCGTCGTTGCCCGTGCCCATGTGAAACGCCTCTTCGCGCAGCATGTACGACATGGACCTTCCCAGCGGAGCGAACGCCGAGTACTTCAGCATCTGCAACTGGAACTTGCCGTCGCGGTCCACGAAATCCGTGTAAGTGAAAAAATCCATCCAGTTGTCCACGTCCACATTGAAGGCGCCCAGCAGACGCTTATTTTCGAACGCGCGCCGCTCCAGCATCTTCCGCGCCTCGACCTTCCCCGAGTGCCCGAAGTGGTCCACCAGCAGGGCGCACATTTGCCAGCCGTGCCGCATCTCCTCGATCCAGACCCGCAGCAGCGCCTTGCGGTCGTAATCGGTGGGCGCGGTCTCGTACAGCCAGCGCTGCTGCTCGACGCTGGCAAATTCGGTGTCGCCCTGGTAGACGATCAGGTTCATCAGCGCGTCGCGCATCTGCTGCGTCGGTATCTGGCGCAGGTTTTCCCACTTGCGCCGGCCCTTGTAGTGGCCGAACTGGATCTCGTCGGTCTCGATCGCGCCATAGAGCGTGTCGAACTTGAATCCGGCAACCTCACCCTGATTCACGCCGACGTCCTTGCGCCACTCGTCAAACAGTCCCACCCAGTCGCTGAACGTTCCGATCTTCAGGACTTTGCCCGGCATCTTGCTTTTTCCTCAACCGCCAAGGTCACGAAGGAGCACGAAGTCCTTTGCGATCCTTCGTGTCCTTCGCAGTTAGCTATTTCGCTTTGAACTCCGCCGGCCGCTTCTCCACGTACGCCGTCAAGCCTTCCTTGGCGTCCTGGCTGTTGAACAGCAGCGCCTGCAGCTCGCGCTCCACCGCCAGCGCCGACTCCATGGGAATCTCGCACCCGGTCTGGATGGAGCGCTTGATGTTCCCCACCGCCTTCGACGCCTTGTTGGGCGGGCAGAACTGGCGCGCGTACTCCAGCACGTTCTCCATGAAATTCTCGCGCTCGAAGATGTCGTTCACGATGCCAAGTTCCTTGGCCTCTTCGAAGGAAAACGTGTTCCCGGTCACGATCAGCTCGATGGCTTTCGACTT
>JAIQFM010000059.1 GCA_020073285.1 Terriglobia bacterium
GAGGCGCTTAGCAGGCGTGAGGCGCGCAGTGCCGGGAGCCTGCTGCCCAAATCCTGAGGCCGCAGGCCGAAGGAACCACATTGTTAGCCACTTAGTTATCATATAGCGCCAAGTTTAAGCCGCCAAAAGTTGGCTTCTCGGTAAACGATACCGTCTCTTGGTACCCACGGTTACCGTGCGCTATACCGTGGATACCGTGGTGTATCCGCAGCTACCGTTTCGCTCGCAACTACTTCTTACCACAAGCCTTGCGCCGTGAAACATGCTCCTGAAATAGGGGAGGGGGGTGGGTCAATACCAACTTCTATGAGTTAATACCTACTCTGACAATATTTGCCGCAAGCCAATTTCCCACCGCGCTCCGCTACAAAACAAAAGCCGCCGGTTTCCCGACGGCCAATAGACGAAAGATGAGAGCTGAAAGCTAGCCCTTCACATTTATTTTCGAGAACGACAGCACGGCGCGGCCGCTGGTTGGTTGGCCGAAAGCGGTTGCCGGACGGAACTGGGTGAAGATCAGCATGTTCTCCAGTTCGGAGCGGACGTTTTCCGACTCCGGTGGCGCCGACAGGATGCGGTAATCCTGCACGCGACCCTTGGAGTCAATGTAGGCCTCGACCACGATGGAGTCGGCGTTGATGCGCTCCATCCCGGTGGAGAACGGCGCCTGCGCCAGCACTGGAGGCGTATACAGCATTGTAGGCACGTCGTTGTTGGCGCGCACCGGCAGGGCAAACAGGCCGATCAGCAGTCCGAAGAAGACGATTGCGCTGAGCACGCCGGCGGTCGCTGGAACCATGAAGGCGTTGATCACGTTTTCGATGCGCACCTGCAGCCCGGCAAAGGAGCGGCTGCGGTTGTGCGCGGCTTCATGCGAGAGCGCCACGCGCAGCCTCAGCGCCAATTCCGGCGGCGCCGGCTTGCGTCCCAGCGAGGTGACCGCGCGCTGGGTTTCGCACAGCAGCGCGTATTCGTGCTTGCACGCCGCGCACTGCGAAAGATGATTGCCGAGGTCCCGCATCTGGCGGCCGTTGACAGCGCCATCCAGATACGGCGAGAACAACGGCCTGGCTTGCGAGCAGTTCATGACGTAACCTCAACCTTCTGGTCGGCCTGCGGTCTAACGTTGGACCGGGCCAGTTCTGGGCTCAGTTCGCGCAGATAGGGTTGCAGGCGCTTTTTGAGCGCTTCGCGCCCGCGCGTCAGCCGCGATTTCACCGTGCCCAGCGACGTTTGCATGACTTCCGCAATCTCCTCGTACGACAGCTCTTCAATCTCGCGCAGGATGATGGTGGTGCGAAAGGGCTCGTCCAGCTTTCTCAATTCGCATTCCACGCGCGTCTTCAGTTCCTGCTGCGCGATGTTCTCCAGCGGCGAGTCACCCTGGTCGACAAGAACGTTGGCGAGCCCGATGCTGGAATTGCCGTCGGCGGTCGCTTGCGGCTCGATGGAGGTCTCGCGCGCCTTATGGCGAAACCACCAGCGCTTCCGATTCGAAGCCTCGTGCACCGCGATGCGATACACCCAAGTCTTCAGGCTGGCGCTGCCATTGAAGTGTTTCATGCCGCGGAACACCTTCAGGAAGACTTCCTGGGTGGTGTCGGCGGCGTCGGCAGGATCGGAAACGATGCGGTAAACCAGGCCGTAAACCGGCTGTTGAAACTGCGCAATGAGCCAGGCATACGCGGGCTCGGATCCGGCCTTGAGTTCGGCGACGAGCGCCGCCTCTTCCGTCGGAATGCCGAGGGCGCCTGCGAAATTCCCCAAGGTGGTTGCTCCCGCCATGCTTGTCATGGCGTCACCCCCACAGTAGCATCATCTTGCGCCGACAACAACATACAGTGGTATCGCCTGGCCCTTGTACGATCATGACCCTGCATTCACATAGACCCCGGTAACGGGGAATAAGTTCCCTGGAAGTCCAGCTTTATTACTCGGTAGACGCAACAAACCAAAGCACCTGTTTCGTACATCTGACTTGGCTGGCAGTATCTGAGCGCAACTATGAAAAAACTCTTGGTTTGCCTGCTTGCGATGGGGATGTCGGCGGTGGTGGTGGCGCAGGTGAGTTCGCGACCGCTAGCACCGGCTTCGGGTTCGTTGAACGGCCTGCAGCCTGGCGTCGACGTCACCGCCAGCCTCGCGCAATTGAATCAGGTGATTGAAAACGCGCGCGTGGACTTGGCGCGGCTGCGCATGGATAAGTGGAAAGGCGATTCCCGCAGCAAGAAACAAGCGGAGGCGAACGCCGAATCGGTGCAGCGCAATATCACCGCAGCCCTGCCCAGCATGGTGCAGCAAGTGCGCGCCAATCCAGGCAGCGTCGGGGCGACCTTCAAGCTCTACCGAAACCTGAACGCACTGTACGACGTCATGTTCAACTTGACCGAATCGGCGGGCGCGTTCGGTTCCAAGGATGAGTACGAGGCGCTGGCCACCGACACTTCCAACCTTGACCGAATCCGCCGCTCGCTGGCCGATCAGGTGGAGTCGATGGCTGGCGCCCGCGACACGGAAGTCGCGCAGTTGCGGATGCGGGCTCGCCAGACGGCCACCGCCACTGCCGCGCCGCCGAAAAAGATCGTGGTGGACGATACCGCGCCGGCAAAGAAATCCACCAGGAAGCCCGCGACCAAGAAGAAAACGACGACGGCGAGCGAGCAGCAGGCCACTGCGAAGCCTCAATAAAGGTCGTCAGCGCTCGGTGTCGGAAGCAACCACCAGGGAGCGGATGAGCGACAGAGCAACCAAGCCGAAGGACCGAGAGCTTCGAAAGAGCCGGTGGGTTTGACTCGCGTGCTTTGGCTGAGCGAGAATGGTTCTATCCCGCAGCGTGCGGAACCTTCCCTGAGTGGGCCTGTGGCGCAGCTGGGAGCGCGCTTCCATGGCATGGAAGAGGTCGCCGGTTCGATCCCGGCCAGGTCCACCAAATTGAGCCTCAAGAAAATCTTCCTGTCATCGCTGCAAATGCTGCCGCAGGGTCGTCATGATCCACCTTCGGGGTTGAGGGGAGCCGCACGGGGAAGTGTGCTACCACTTGTGGAAACCAGTACCGGCGCCCGAACTGTGGCCGGGCTTGATAGAACCACCCACACTCCCCTTGGGCCCGGGAGCCAAGCGGCGGGTTTGTGACGCCGCGGCGGTGACCAATTCGGGAAGGCGTTCCTTCACCAGAGCAAGAAAATATTCGCGTTAGTCGCGCCGCGGGTAGAGCATGGTGTGCAAGGAACCTGCAGGAGGTAATCATGCCCTGCCCGAAACTGAAGGACTTCCTCGATCGCAACGAAATCAAGTACGAACTCATCCATCACCCGACCACCTACACGGCGCAGCTCACGGCGTCGTCGTCGCACGTGACGGCGGACGAACTGGCGAAAGTCGTCATGGTCAGCCGCGACGGCACGCTGGCCATGGCGGTGGTGCCGGCCTCGCGACGGGTGGACATCACCGCGCTGCACACCGCCAGCGGGGCGGTGTCATTGCGGCTGGCCAGCGAATTGGAATTCAAACAGCAGTTCCCGGACTGCGACGCCGGCGCCATGCCGCCCTTTGGCAACCTGTACGGCATGGAGGTGTTCGTGGACGAGGGACTGGTGAAGCAGGCGCGGATCGCCTTCAACGCCGGCTCGCACGACGAGGTGATGCGCTTGGCGTACGAGGACTTTGTCCGGCTGGTGCAGCCCAAGGTGCTGAGCTTTGCGAGCACGGCGGAGCGGCCGCCGCGTCTCCGGCTCGACGACCGGATCTGGTGACCGCGGGCACAATTCGCAGTACACTCGGCGCCCGAGGGGGAATAGCCGTCCTTGAACCCAGTCACGCATTTCCTTTCCGGCTGGGTGCCGGCGAATATCACGCCATTCAACCGGCGGGATCGCGCCCTGGTCGCGCTGTCGTGTGTGGTGCCCGATGTTGACGGCCTCGGCGCCATCCCGGAAGTGCTCACGAAACACTCGGCCCACCCGCTGACTTGGCTTTCCGACTACCACCACATGCTGCACAACGTCGCCTTCGCGCTGCTGGTGAGCGTGGCGGCATTCGCGCTGGCGACGCGGCGCTGGAAGACGGCCCTGTTCGCACTGCTGGCGTTTCACGTCCACTTGCTGGAGGATGTAGCGGGGTCGCGCGGCCCGGCGCACGATTACTGGGCGGTACCGTACTTGCTGCCGTTTTCGCGCGTGTCGTGGACGTGGAGCGGACAGTGGGCGCTGAACTCGTGGCAGAACATCACCCTTACCATACTGCTGCTGATGATTACCTTCTGGCTGGCGTGGGCACGGGGTTACTCGCCGCTGGAGATGGTCTCAACGAAGGGGGACGCGGCATTCGTCGATGCGCTGCGGCAGCGGGTGGCGCGGTGACAAGCAATTAGCGATAAGAACAGTTTCAGAATTGGTGTAGCGCCGAGAGAGGAAACACCGAGATCCTTCAACTCGGGTTTCCCGCGCACGACCACCCCAGCACGCGAAAGGCAGGCGTGCTGGGGACCGCGGTAAAAGCGCGCGGGAGCCCTCCCTCGCTTCAGGATGACATCAGGGTACGTCAACTGTGGAACCGCCCTAGCCAAACCGGAATTCGGCTCACTCTATCTGCTAATAGCTAACAGCTTCCTAGTAGCCCAGGGCAATGCCGATTTCGTCCTCGATCGCCTGCGCGTCCTCGGGAGAAATCTCCACGAACTCCACGCCGATGCCGACGCCAGGCAGGCAATAGCGCACCTCGCCGCGCGTTCTCACCATGTGTCCGGAGCGGCTCAAGCGGAACTCGACCTTGAGCACCGCGCCCTCCGGGAAGTGGGTGGCGATGTGAATGAACATGCCCCGCGAGCTGATGTCCGGGGCGCGAATTTCCATCTGCTCGCTCCGGCCCTCGTAGATGATGTTGAGGCCGCGATAGGTGGCGTAGCGCTCAAACTCGCGCGTGGGGACGGCATGCCGGTGCGCGTCGGAACTCATGTCAGGACTCCTTCCGCACGTTTGCGCGCGATGGGAGCGGCGACTTGGCGTGTGCCGGCGCCGCAATAGGGGCAGAACAAGAACGCCGGGGCGAGCGCGCGCCCGCAATTGCGGCAGCGCACGGTGACCGCGTTATCGAAGGGCACCACGCGCAGCACCTCTTCCATGGTGGTGATGCCCTGCTTCACCTTTTCCAGCGCGTCTTCCTGCATGAGGCGCATGCCGCCGCTGCGCGCCAGGTTGCGAATCTCCTCATCGCGCGCTCCGGAGCGGATGGCGGAGCGGATCTGCTCGTCCAGCAGCAACAGTTCGTAGATGCCGACGCGGCCCTTGTAGCCGGAGTTGTCGCACTCGGCGCAGCCCACCGGGACGTAGGCGTTGCCGCCGAAATCCACGATGCCGGCGGCCAGCAGGCGCGCCGCGTATTCTTCCGGCATCGACGCCACGTCGCGACAGCCGCACAGCTTGCGCACCAGGCGCTGCGCTACCACCGCGGTGACCGAGGCGGCGATCATGAACGCGGGCACGCTGAGGTCGAGCATTCGGGTGATGGCCGCAATGCTGTCGTTGGTGTGCAGCGTGGACAGCACCAGGTGGCCGGTTTGGGCGGCCTGCAGCGCGATCTCGGCCGTTTCCTGGTCGCGAATCTCGCCCACCATGATGATGTTAGGGTCCTGCCGCAGCATGGAGCGGAGGCAGCCGGCAAAGGTCAGCCCGGCCTTGGGATTTACCTGCACCTGGTTGATGTCCTCGACGCGGTACTCGATCGGATCCTCGACGGTGATGATGTTCACCGAAGGCGAGCGCAGCATGTTGAGCGCGGCATAAAGGGTCGTGCTCTTGCCCGATCCCGTCGGGCCGGTGACCAGCAGCATGCCTTGCGGCGCCGACAGTACCTGGCCCAGGGCGGCGGCGTTTTCGGGCGACAGACCCAGCTTTTCGAAGCCCACCCGGCTGGCGCCGGGATCGAGCAACCGCATCACCACCTTTTCGCCGGAGTGGGTAGGCAGCGTGGAAACGCGCAGATCGAGATGACTGTCGCCGATCTGCACCAGGAAGCGCCCGTCCTGCGGGACGCGGCGCTCGGAGATGTCCATGTCGGAGAGGATCTTGATGCGCGAGACCAGGAAGGAGGTGAACTCGAGCGGGACATGGGTCAGTTCGCGGAGCACGCCGTCCACGCGGATGCGGACCACGGTGCCCAACGGTTGGGGCTCGATGTGGATGTCGCTGGCCTTCTTGGTCGCCGCTGCCGAGAGAATCGCCGACACCAGCCGCACCGCGGGAGTTTTTTCATTGCGCAGCTCGGCCTCGAATTCCTCCATCGCCGCCTTACTCCGCTCGCTGGAACCGGCGGTGAAGAACTGCATGTTGGAGGTGTCAACCTGGTCGATGAACGGGACCGGCGGGCTGGGCGCCGACGCTTCCGCGCCGGTTTCGAGCTCGGCATAACAACGCTTGATGGCTTCCTCGATTTCGGAGCGGAACCCGAGCCGCGGCTCAACCTCGATGCCGGCGATGAATCGCAGATCGTCGAGGCTTTTCAGGTTTTGCGGCTCGGCCATCACCGCCACCATGTGGCGGCCCTCGCGCACCAGCGGCAGCACCACGTATCGCTCCGCCACCGCTTGCGGGACGAGCTTGAGGACCGCCTTCTCCACCGTGGCGAAGCGCGCGTCCACGTAGCGGAAGCGTGTCACCTCCTCCAGAGCGGAGACGAGGTCCTCCTTGCCGACGAAGCCACGTTGCAACAGGAGTTCGCCCAAGAGCGCCGAACCATCCGTCTCCTGATCCCCGAGGGCTTGATCAAGGTCTTCCGCCTTCAGGCGCTTGCGCTCGCGGAGCACCTCTCCCAGCCGTTTCCTTCTGTGTCCTGGCACGCTCACTCCATCATTATATCTATGTTGCCCAGCCGGATATCTATGTTGCCCGGTCGGTCACCGAATTCCAAGAATAGGCTGGCACTGGACTCATTCCTGTCCGCAACAATAACTCAATACGGTACCGCGTATGCCACTTTGGTGGGAGCATGGCGAGCGGGCGCCTCTTGCTTCTAGCTATATTTCTTCTTCCTGTAGACCACCTTAAGTCCGTCGTCGTCGAGGATGCGGCGGATTTGATTCTTGGCGTGAGTGGCCCAGGGCCCCGAACTGTCCAGCCGCACATAGGCGCGCCAGTGCTGCAAGGCCAGTCTGGGCTGCCGCGTTTTGTCGTAGGCGAGGGCCAGGTTGTAGTGCGAGTCGGCATAGGTGGGGGCCAATTGCAACGCCGTCTTGTAAGCCTTGATGGCTTCCCCGACGCGGCCCGTTTCGTCCAGCACGTTGCCCAGATCGAAGTAGGCCAAGGCGTAGCGCGGATCTGCCTCCACCGCTTTGCGATAGTGCGCCTCGGCTAAAACGTAATCCTGACGGTTGTAATAGAGGGTGCCCAGATTGATGTAGGCGGCGGCGTGTAGCGGATCAATCTCCAGGACTTTCTTGTACGCCGCGATGGCCTCCGCCTGCGAGCGCGGATCTTCCTCCAGGCCGACGCCGCGGGCGAAATACTCCGACGAGGTTTCGGCTGCACGCATGCTCTTCACGTTGCTGGGGACGACGCGCCCGCCCGCGTTGAAGTCCATGACAAACTGGCCGCTGGTCGGTTCCAGGGCATGACCTTCATGGCGGAACACGACACGCGTGCCGGTGGCGAAGGTGCCCGCCTCCAGCAGTGGGTTTTCCATGCCCGCCACCTGCTTCTGCATCGCCTGCAACGACTCGCGGATCACCGCGGACCGCACCCGCTTGGCGCGCAGGTCACGGATCTTCTTCATCTGCAGGAGGTCGAAAAAGGTATAGCTGTCCGCGGCGGCGACCAGTCCGGCGTTTTGCCACTGCGCCAACTGTCGCGCCGTTATGCGCAGGATGCGAATTACGTCCGCTCGACGGTAACGGTGCACAGGGTTCGGTTGCGCAAACGTCTGTTTGGTTGCATTATGGAAATGCCGCAGGGCGAACGCAAGGGGAAAGTTTTCCTCAGTTGTTGGTAACTCGGAAAGATTCATCCCAGTCGGTCTAGTACTTCAGATTTTTTGAAACGCGAATCTGAGTTGACATGGAGAAGCGCTCTTTACGCCCGTGGGCTCTCGCCTTTAGAATCGGAGTAAGCCGACGTAGCTCAGTTGGTAGAGCAGTCGATTCGTAATCGACAGGTCATCGGTTCAAGTCCGATCGTCGGCTCCAGAAATCCAGCTCTTCGCTTTTGGCTCTTAGAGAGTGGAACTGCTCTTAGCCATTCGCTGAACCCGTTCGCTTCTCGCTCGCACTCCGCTTCTCTCAACTTTCATGCTTGCGCAGGCGAGGACACCCGCGGGCGGAATCCAGCTCTTAGCTTTTGGCTCTTAGCCATTAGCTGGTCCCGTCTCGCCTCCCGGTCTCTTCCATCAAGTCATCCGTTCGAAGCGCGTGTTCAACGCGGTCGCGGACCTTCACACCTTCGGAAACGAAAAGGCCACCCAGCAACGCGGGCGGCCTTTTCTTCAAGGGAGAATAGTTCCTCACGGAGGGTAAGCGCCGTCAGAAACTTTTTCTGGCGAAATCTTATGAGCGACGGTTGGGGGTGTCAAGGATTTTCTCCAAATTAAATCCCTGTATTTTCAACTACTTACGAGATAATCAAAAAAAACTTGGCAGCGGTGAAAAACGCCCGCTTTCACCCCCAGAATCGGGAAAGACCACGTCAAATCAGTGATTTAGACCCGATGGGAGGGAGGGGAGGCCCCAATTCGGGAGTCCTTACCGCAGCTTCAGCTCGATGATTTCCACGTCCCGGGAACGATCGAAGACGCGGTCGGGGAAGAGCCGCTTGGCCAGGATTCGAATGCCTCCGAACGCGATGCCGGCGACTAATGCCATGCCGATGATGATACCCGTCAGCACGATCACGCCGGCCAGCAGTGTGCCGACGTTGTCGCGCGGCGAGAGTCCGGTGCGCTCGTTCCAGGTGACTTCCGCGTCGTAATTCACCGAAGCGAGCAACGACTTCGCCTCCCGCGGGCTGATCGCGCCCGTGACAATCGCCACCAGCGGTCCGCTGCGCTTGCTGAGGAACAGCCCCGATCCGTCCTGCGGTAGCGGATGTGCCGCATCCATGGCGTGCAGGCGCTCGCCGGCGATCTGCGGCGTGGGATACGAGACCAGCGTCAGCGTTGCCGTGCCTTTTCCGGAGTTGTACTGACCCTGCGCCAACTCCGCGCCGCGCTCGAATTCAACCTGCTCCGCCGGTATGGGCGCGCCGATGTTGGCCAGTCCCAGCGGTCCGACTACGTACTTGGCGGTGTTGGAAACATAACCCTGGCGCGGCAGGTACATCGGCAGCGACGGCAGGTTGCGCGCGCTGCCGGTGGGCAAAGGAATGTCTTGGGCAAGCTCGCGCAGTTCCGCAGCCGACATCGGGGTCACGCGGTCCAGCACCGCCTGCACCAGCACGTTGCCGCGGTAAAACAACACCCGGTCGTTGGCCGAGGCTGCCTGGTCGCCGATCTTCTCGGTCTGCATTTCCGGAGCTTTGTAGAAGGTGAACGCCCCGTAAGCGCCGCTGGCGTCCTTGAACCGGATGGCCTTGATCCGCAGCTTGCGGTCGGGCCGGGTGTAGGTGGCGTCTTCGAAATCGTCGAAGCCATATTCCTTCAACAACTCGGAGTTGATCTTATCGACTTCGGCGGGGTTGGCGCTGGTGCGCGCAGGGACACTCTTCCGCCATCCGGCAAAAGTGTCAGGCAGCAGGGAATCGGGCTTGGCCTTGGGATTGGCGGCCAAAGCCGGCAGCAACCCGACAAACAACAAAATCGGCGCTGCAAGGATGCGCTTCATGGAACCAGAAAGTAGTCCTTCCTGATTAGACTACAGACGCGAAAGGAAAGTTTCCAGCCGGTCGAGTTGCCAGATGCGGTGGAAACGCGGGTGGTGATTTCGGGAAAATAGCGGGTTCATGCGCTGCGCTATTCGTTGGCAGACGCAACGGGGATGGCTTGAGGACGGGTGGCGGAAGAGACCGGGCCCTCGGACTTGTTCACTTTCGAGGCTACCTTCAGTCCGCTCAGCCCGCCGACGTACTTGGCCGTCCCGCGGTAGAGCGATTCCGCGATCTTCTGCCGGTACGCCGGCGTTGTCAGCCGCTTGGCGTCCGCGGGATTGCTGACGAAGGAAATCTCCGCCAGGATAGACGGCATATTCGCCCCGATCAGCACGATGAAGGGCGCCTTCTTCACCCCGCGATTGCGCAGCCCGCGGTTCGCCAATCCGCTGTAAAGCGCATGCTGCACGTCCACCGCGAACTCCCGCGATTCCTCGATCTTGTCCTTCAGCGCGATTTTCTTCACCAGGTCCTGCAGCTCGTGGATGGATTTCTCCGACACCGCGTTCTCGCGTGCCGCCACCTCCAGCGCGTCGGCCGAGGTGGTGAAGTTCAGGTAGTAGGTTTCGATCCCGCGCGCGGAAGGATCGCCGCTCGAGTTGGCATGAATCGAGATAAACAGATCGGCTTCATTCTGGTTGGCGATGGCGGTGCGCGTTTCCAGCGGTATGAAGGTGTCGTCGTCGCGCGTGAAGACTACCTCGGCGCCCATGCGCGACTGCAGCAGTTTGCCCAGGCGCAACGCCACGTCGAGCACCAGGTCTTTCTCCAGCAGGCCGTTGGGACCGATGGTGCCGGTGTCGTGCCCGCCGTGGCCTGCGTCCACCACGATACGGCCGATCTTCAGCCCCAGGGTCCGGATCAGCGAGCGCTCGCCATTTGCCGTGGGCCGCGCCTCATGGCCGGTAGGCGGTTCCGGCGTCTTCTTTGACGCGCTCGCCTTGCCGCGCTTGCTTGACGTCGCCGCAGGCTCCTTCGCCGGGACCGCGTCGCTCGAGGACGTCTTCGACTTGGGCGCGACCTCGGGCGGATTCAGCTTGGCAACTTTCTGCGCCAAGGCGTCGAAGGAGGTATCGCTGGCGGCTTTGTCAGCCGCGACGTCGCTCGTGGTCGCGTGCGCCTTCTTGTTACTGAGGGGCTCTTTGCGCGTGACCTCCACCGGCGGCGCAGGTTTCGAGGCTGGCGGCTCAAGCGCCGCTTTGACTGCCGGCTTTTCAGGTTCGCGCGGCGCAGGCCTGGGCGGCTCCGCTTTCGCCGTCCTCTGCGGACCCTTGCCGTGCACGTCAATGATCAGCCGGTAAGGATTGGGCAGCAGGAAGGCGGAATACTCCGCGACGTCGTCCAGCTCGAGCACCACCCGCGTTTCTCCCGGCTGATATTGCGCCACCCGAACCTTGTGCAGGAAACCGTCGTCCACGTCGAAGGATTTGCCCACCAAGGTGGACGAGAGCTTGGTGTTATGCAGATCGAAGAAGACGCGGTCGGGATTGGGGATGCGACCGGCCTCGTACTGCACCTCGTCCTGCAGATCAATCGCCACCCGCGTGTAATCGGGGGTGGACCAGTGTCGTATCCCGGTGACCAGCGTGCGTCGCTTGGATTCACCGGGAGCCGGTGGGGCTTCCTCTTTCGCCGGCTTGGCCGCGGCCTTCTGTTTCGCTTTTTCGGCTTCCTGGGCCTGCTGCTCGATTTCCTTGATGGCGGCGCGCGCCTCCGACGCCAAGTCGCTATGCGGATAGCGCTTCAGGAATTCCTCGAAGCTGGCGTGCGCCTGCTCGGCGTCTTCCAAGTCGTCTTTGTAGATCTGTGCGATGGTAAACAGCGCCGACACACGGAAGCGGCTGCCGGGATACTCGCGCCGCAGGAATTCGTACTGCGCGATGGCCGCGCGCAGGGATTTCTCGTCGTTGAATCCGCGGCCCGCCTCGGCCAGCAGTTCGGCTACGGCGACCACGCCGGCATCCGCCTTGCTGGAGGTCGGCGCGGTGTAATAAACGGCGCGGTAGGCCTCGATCACCCGGTTGTAATCGCGCTGCGTGCGTTCCGAGACGGCGCGCCCGTTCAGCGCCTCGCGCATACGTTCGGCTTGGTCGAACTGGGCGCGCGCCGCCTGCTTTTTCTGCGCGACCGTGCGCTTGGCGGCGGCGGGCACAGCGAACGCCAACGCCAACGCTATTGCCGTTATCGTGATTGCCCGTGCTCTGGTCCCGATCACATTTCTGCCCTGGGCGACCCTACCACCTGCCGAGAAACCTGGTTCCTGACCGCCGACTCCCGACTCCTGGCTTCTGGCTTCTGGCTTCTGTCATTCCGTGTTCGTCATCCGCAGCACGCCATCCTCGCCGCGATACATATGGACGGGCGCGTAGTACGGCCCGAACGTCCGATCCCCCTTATTCCAGTACAAGTCGGTGATTTTCTTCACGTAATTCCGCGTTTCCGCATACGGCGGCACGCCGCGATTGCGCGCCACCGCTCCCTCGCCTGCGTTGTACGCCGCCAGAGTCAGCCGCACGTCGCCATTGAAGTTAATCAGCAAGTGCTTCAGATGACGAACCCCGGCGTCCACGTTCTGTTGCGGATCGAAGGGATTGCTGACGCTCAACTGACTCGCGGTGCGCGGCATCAGTTGCATCAGGCCCATCGCGCCCTTGTTGGACACCGCGTTGGGATTGAAATTCGATTCCACCTTGATGATGGCGCGCACCAGGTTGGGGTCAACGCCGTTCTTCGACGCGGCCTGCTCGATCGTGGAATCAACCTCGGCGGCGCTGACGCGATAGCCGCGGGCCAGGTTCGCATAGTTGGGATTGGTGGCGGCCGAGGAAGCGCCCCGCGGACGCGCCGCAATGTAGCCGCGGACTTCCGCTGCGGCATGGTACGCCGCTCTCATGGCCGCCGGACTCGGCGCCGGCACCGGCTTCCAGCGATGCTCGGTGTTGCTCCAATACACAAGGTTGCTACGGCGGGCGCGTGGCTGCGATGCCCGGACCTCCGGCGCGGATCCGTTGACGTAAATCTTGCGGCCATTTTCCTCGACTGCGATGATGCCGCCTCCCTGTGTCACGGCAGGTTTCGCCGGTGACGCAGTTTCGTCCGAGGTTGGCAAGGAAAGGGCAGGCAGGGCCAGAAGGCCCAATGCCGCAAGGGTCAGCAGCGCCAACACTACGCGCTGCACGGGCTGGTGCAGGTGTTCAGGCATTTCATCCTTCCGCGCGGGGGCTGCGGCCAACCAACTCCTCCGCGCTACACCTACCACGGTCGCCGGCACACTGCTGTGCGCGGCGACGTCCTACGCCCGGCGGAGATAATCAATCCAGAGTGCCGCGATTATGACACGCGCATCCCTGGCATTCAATCCGTTGTTGCGTGGGAATCAGGGGGGTGAATAGCGGGCAACTCGGGTGAAAACGGGTAATGATCGGGTGATCTTGGGATCGAATACCTGGGGTAGTCGGCGCTTCCCGAAGGGGCTATGTCGAAGGTGATGCGGCTACTTGAGTAACGACTCCACCACCGCGTACACGCTGCTCAGAGCCTCATCCAGCGCCGCAGCGTCTTTGCCGCCGGCTTCGGCGAGATCGGGACGCCCGCCACCTTTGCCGCCGACCTTCTGCGCGACCGGGCCGATTACTTTGCCCGCCTGCACGCGCGAAGTCAGATCCTTGGTGACGCCGGCCACCAGCGCGACCGTGCCATCGGACGCCGAGCCAACGACCACTACGCCGGAGCCCAGCTTCTGACGCAGCTTGTCGACCAGCGTGCGGAGCTGCGAGCGCTCGAGATTGTCGGCGCGGTGCGCCAAAACTCTCACGCCGTTGACCACGCGGACCTTGTCTTCGATTGAAGCCGCGCCCGCCGACGCCGACTTCATCCGCGCCTGCTCCAGTTCTTTTTTCAGGCGCTTAATTTCGTCTTCGCGCGCGTTGATCTCGTGGCGCAGTGCCGTCGCCAGCGATCCTTCCGGTTCCGCCGAGCGCACCAGGGTGCGCGCCACGTGCTCCAGTTCGTGATCGGCGCGGAAGTGTCGCAGCGAACTCTCGCCCGCAACCGCCTCCAGTCGCCGCACGCCCGAGGAGACGCTGCCCTCGTCGAGAATTTTGATCAGCCCAATCTCGCCCGTCGCCGCGGTGTGCGTGCCGCCGCACAGCTCGGTGGAGAAATCGCCGACCTTTATCACTCGCACGCGGTCGCCGTACTTCTCGCCGAACAGCGCCATCGCCTTGTACTCGTTGACGGCGACCTCAATCGGCACGTCCTCGATCACTTCCACCTTCTGGTTGCGCAGCACTTCCTTGTTGACGATGTCCTCGATGTCCTGCAACTCCTCGTCTTCCACGCCGACAAAATGCGAGAAGTCAAAGCGCAGCCGCCCGGGCGAAACCAGCGAACCGGCCTGTTTCACGTGCGGGCCTAGCACTTGGCGCAAGCCGGCGTGCAGCAGGTGCGTGGCGGTGTGATGGCGCATGGTCGCCCAGCGCTTTTCCGTATCCACCGCGGCATCCACGCGATCGCCGACTCGCAAGTCTTCGCGCGCGATCGCGTAATGCGCGCGCACGCCCTGCACCGGGTAATAACAGCCTTCGACCTCGGCGACCACCATGCCGCGTCCCGGCGAATACAGCCATCCGCGATCGGCTACTTGTCCGCCGGACTCGGAGTAGAAGGGCGTGTGGTCGAGAATGACCTCGCCCTGCTCGCCTTTCTTCAATTCCCGCACGCCTTGTCCGTGGCGGATGAGCGCGAGAATCTCGCAGCCGGAAGCTTCGGTTGTTTTGTAACCGACAAATACAGATTGTTCCCGAAACGATGACGTGTACACATTTAACGGCTTGCCATCAATCTTGCCGGTTCCGGCAGCTTCGGGCTTGTAAAACTCATCGAGGAATTTCGTGTACACAGGGCTCGCGGTTTGCTTGGCAGCGCCCTTCCAAGATGCCTGTGCGCGCGTTCGCTGCTCCGCCATGGCGTGGTCGAAGCCGTCCTGGTCAAACGTCAAACCTGCATCACGAACTGCGTCCTGAATGAAATCCAATGGAAGCCCGAAGGTATCGTAGAGCTTGAACGCCCTCACGCCGGAATATCGTTGACCGGGCACCGAACCATCGTCGAAGCCGTAACCGGAACCGTCAGCGTAGCCGGAGCCATACGCGTGACCGATACCGTAACCGGAACCGTCGGCAGACCCGGCACCGTTGGGTGAACTGAGCAACTGTGCAATATCTTCGTCCAAGCGCTTCAGTCCAATGTCCAGCGTGTGGGCGAAACGCGTTTCCTCGCCCTCCACCACCTGCACGATCCGCCCGGCATTCTGCGCGATCTCGGGATACGCGCCGCACATCTGGTCGCACACCGCGTGCACCATCTGGTACAGGAATGGCTTGTTCTGCCCGAGCAGGCGCCCGTGCCGGATAGCGCGCCGCATGATCTTGCGCAGCACGTAGCCGCGGCCTTCATTCAAAGGCAGCACGCCGTCTGAAATCAGGAACGTGGTGGCGCGCGCGTGGTCGGCGATCACCCGCAGCGACGCCGCATTTCGTCCGCCGGCTTCCGCCTTCAATTCCTTTTCCGCGTCCACGCCGCACAACTCAGCCGCGCGCTTGATCAGCGGCTTGAACAAATCGGTGTCGTAATTGGACAACACGCCCTGCAACACTGCCGTGATCCGCTCCAGGCCGGCGCCGGTGTCAATCGAGGGCTTGGGCAGCGGGTTCAGGACGCCGGCGGCGTCGCGGTCGAACTGCATGAACACCAGGTTCCAGATCTCTATGTAGCGCCCGCACTCGCAGCCGAATTTGCAGTCGGTGTGGCCCTGATCGCTCGCCGCCGGGCCCATGTCGTAGTGAATTTCGCTACACGGGCCGCAGGGGCCGGTGTCGCCCATCTGCCAGAAATTGTCTTTCAGGCCGAACTCGTAAATCCGCTCCTTGGGCACGCCCTGCGCGAGCCAGAGGTTGTAGGCCTCCTCATCGCGCGCCACAACGCCCTCGCCCTTGAAGATGGTCGCGTACAGCTTCTCTTTCGGAATCGCGTACCACTCGGGCGAGGTGATCAACTCCCAGGCGTAGGCGATGGCCTCGCGCTTGAAGTAGTCGCCGAAGGAAAAATTCCCCAGCATCTCGAAGAACGTGTGGTGGCGATTGGTAAAGCCGACGTTCTCCAGGTCGTTGTGCTTGCCGCCGGCGCGCACGCATTTCTGCGACGTGGTGGCGCGGTTGTAGTCGCGCTTCTCCAGGCCGAGAAAGACGTCTTTGAACTGGTTCATGCCTGCGTTGGTGAACAGCAGGGTGGGATCGTTGGCGGGAACGAGCGAGGATGAGTGGACCTCTTTATGGCCGCACTGGACGAAATAGTCCAGGAACTTGCGCCGGATTTCGTTGCCGCTCGGCATGTGGGGATTCATTCTAGCAGTCCTGCACCACCGAGACATCGAGGACACAGGGCGACACCGAGCAATTTATGAAAAAGAATTCCCGATGAATCTCGGTGAATTCGGCGACTCGGCGGTAAGGGGCTCTGCGCTAAAGCAGCGCGCAGTTCCGCGTCCGGTACGGACAGGCTGAAAATAGCCCGGCACTTCAGTGCCGGGACGCTGCTCGGAATTTTCGCAATGCAGGGAAGTCAGCTTCTGGCTGCCGCCATGAACGGCACCGGCTTCTCCGCCGCCGCCTTTTCCTGCTCTCGTTTCACCTTGGGCAGTTCGTCGCCGCGGAAGAACTTCGGGTTCTGCCTCATCGCGGGCATGGCCGTAAACGGCTTGCTGTAGTCGTTGCGCGCGTTCCAGAACAAGAACCCGATGCCGCCGTTTTCCTTGGCCACCTTGACTTGCGTCTCCACGTACTGCGGCGAATAACTCGGCGTCTTCCAGCCGAACGCCTGCAGCCACGGACGCAGTACCACGCCGGTGCCGTCGGTGACCTTCTTGAAGCGCTCCATGGATTCCGAGATGAAGTGCTCGGGCGCGTCACCCGGTACCTTGTAGCCGTCCATGCCGAAGAAGTGCGAGGGGTAGATCATGGGCGAGAGCACGTCGCAGTATTTCGCCATCTGGGCGATGTCCTGGCCGGTGTGCGCCAAGTCAATCGGCCGCTGCCAAGCCATGACGCCGAACACGTCGAGCGAGAACAGCGCCTTCATCGGGTGCAGCTCGGCATAGGCCTTCGCCAGGAAATCGGTCATGACGTCGCTGCGACGCGTCGGCTCAGCCGGAATCGGCTTGCCGTCGGGTCCCTTGGTGGGGTGGCGCAAGGGATGGGTCTCGAAGTAGAAGCTGGCGTCTTTCTGGTCGCCCTCGGCGGGGAAGCGCACGTAGTCGAACTGGATCTCGTCCACCCCGTCGAGCGCCGCCTGCCGCGCCAGCGCGATGTTGAACTGCTGCACTTCGGGCTTGGAGGGGTCGGTCCAGACCAGCTTGCCGTTCTCGCGCCACGCCCCTCCGCGCGAGCGCGACTGCACCGCCAGCTCGGGATGCAGGGTCACCAGCTTCTCGTCGCGAAATATCGCAATACGAGCAATCGCGTGCATGCCCTGCTGGTGGAGCCAGCGGGTAAATTTCGGGAGATTGGGGATATACGGGCGCGGCCCGCCGGTATTCAGCGGGTGCTGGAAGGGGATGTTCACGATCCCGTCGCTGTCCTTGACGTCGAACACGACCGCGTTGCCGCCGGCGGCGCGCCAGCGCTGGATCAGGTTCATCCCGTTGACGCTGCCCGCCATGATGCCGGTCAGGTAAATCGCACGCACCTCGTAACCGCGCGCCACCGGCACCGGCTGCTGCGTAATCGCCCCTTCCATCCCGGGGATGATCAGCGTCTCGCCGGGCTTGAGGGCGATGCCTTTGATGCCGGTGTTCCTCTGCCGCAGCGCCGCTTCCAGATCGGCGCGGGTCATAAACGAGCTCTGGGCCAGGTATTTGTGCACCACCACGGGCACACTTTCACCCTTGGCGACGACGTGCAGCACGGTTCCCGGCGGCGCAACCGCCGCGGCGTCGATCCTGGGCGGCGGCGCCGGCGCCGAGACTGCTACGGCAGTCGTTTTCCGATGCGCTACTCCGTGGGTCGGAGTCCACGCTCGGGCGGATAACATGATGGCAGCAAGCAACGCGAGGCTGGCGACGATAATGCCGGGGCCGAACGACTTGGACATGGTCTCGATTCCAGTGCTTAGGGTCGTCGAATCGTAGCACGGCAATTCTCGACCGGCGACGCCGATCTGTGTACTGAGCGGTTACGCAGGGCCGTGTCCTGTGGAAATCCTCCGCCTCACCTCCTTATTCTAAGACGGCTTGTCCGCTGCGCAAGACGCTGCGGAACGAAGCGCTCCGGGATTTGTTGTGCGCCGATGAATTCGCGTTCGCGCCGCGTGCATCTAACCTGAGGTGGGATTGGAGAACGGCGCCGGGGATGACATCCGTTACTTCATGATTGCCGGGTGAACAACTCAAGGTCCAGCTTCTCCCATCTCATGCATAGGTTGCAACCTCCGATTGAGGAGATGGGCCCCTTGAAAGCTGGGGATTATGAAGACTGGCATCAATGCAACGCTTGATCCCAACCGCCGCGGTGGCGACGCGCAGGATTTCGAAAACGCGCTCCGCCGTAAAGTCGTGGGCCAGGACGCCGCCGTCGACCGGATCGGCGAGGTTTACCAGATGTTTCTCGCCGGCCTGAACCCGCCGGGACGTCCGATGGGAAACCTGCTCTTCCTGGGCCCGACGGGGTCGGGCAAGACGCGTGTGGTGGAGTCGGTGGCGGAGGCGCTCTTCGGAGACGCGCGTGCCTGCATCAAGATCGACTGCGCCGAGTTCCAGCACTCTCACGAAATCGCCAAACTTATCGGGTCTCCCCCGGGCTACCTCGGACATCGCGAGACCCATCCGCTGCTCACCCAGGAAGCGCTCAACCAATGGCAGACCGACAAGCTGAAGCTCTCGCTGCTGCTGTTCGACGAAATCGAGAAGGCTTCCGACGCGCTCTGGCAATTGCTGCTCGGCATCCTCGACAAGGCCACGCTCACCCTGGGCGATAACCGGCGCGTAGATTTTTCGCGCTGCATCATTGTGATGACCTCCAACCTCGGCGCCGGCGAAATAACCGACCTGATGATGGGCGGCATGGGCTTCGCGCAAAAGCCGATCGCCATCGACAACACGTTGGACGAGAGGATCGACCGCAGCGCGGTGGAGGCGGCACGGCGCAAGTTTTCTCCCGAGTTCATGAACCGCATCGACAAGGTGGTCGTCTTCAAGACCCTGCGTCCAGAGCACCTGGAGCGCATCCTGGAGATCGAACTCGGCATGGTGCAGCAGCGCATCCTGCAGGCCACGGGCAACAACCAGTTCGTCTTCTCCTGCACCTCCAAGGTGAAGCGGTTCGTGTTGCGCGAGGGCGCCGACCCGAAGTACGGCGCGCGCCATTTGAAGCGCGCCATCGAACGTCATGTCGTGTTCCCGCTGGCCAACCTGGTCGCCACCGGCCAGATCAAGCTCGGCGACTTCGTGCGCATTGACATGAACCCCGATGGCCGCATGGTCTTCGTCAAGGAAGCCGAGGGCGCGCTGGTGCCGGTGCTACTGGAGAAGTACGGCCCCGAGTTTGTCACTCCGGTGGCCCCGCGGACCACGCGCGCAGCGGCGCGGCGTGAAATGGGCGCTCCCAGCGTGGGCGATAAATAAATTTTTCTCGTCGAAAACGAAATGCCGCAGTCTTCGTGGCGCCTTTGGAAAGCGGCCTGGATTCGCGCCACCGCGCGGCTAAAACGCGCCGCCGTAATGCGCTCGGACCATCACATTTTTTCCGCATGTACCAAAACGGTATCTCCCTCCGCGAACGAACTCAGCGTTATCGTGTGCCACAGGCGACGCCAGTGCAGGGCTGCTTGCGGAGGTTTTGCGGCCAAATGGAGCGTTACGTCTGTGTTCATTGCCACTTCTACCAACCGCCACGAGAAAATCCCTGGCTGGCGGCGATCGAGTCGCAGGATTCAGCCTCTCCCTACCACGATTGGAACGAGCGCATCGCCGCCGAGTGCTATGCGCCCAACAGCGCCTCGCGCATTCTCGACGGGCAGGGAAGGATCGCAAAAATCGCCAACAACTATTCGCGCATCAGCTTCAACTTCGCTCCCACACTGCTTTCCTGGCTGGAAGAGAAGGCGCCGTGGACCTACGAGCAGATCCTCGCCGCCGATCGTCAAAGCCGCGAATCGTTCTCCGGGCATGGCGCCGCGATGGCGCAAGCCTACAACCATCTGATCCTGCCGCTGGCGAGCCCGCGCGACAAATACACCCAAGTCCTTTGGGGCATGCGCGACTTTCAGCACCGCTTTGGGCGCGATCCGGAAGGCATGTGGCTGCCGGAGACGGCGGTGGACCTCGAAACCTTGGAGTGCCTGGCCGCGCTCGGGATTAAGTTCACTATCCTGGCGCCGCATCAGGCACAGCGCTGGCGCAGCCGGCCCTGGGACGAATGGACCAACCTCGACGGCGGGGCCATCGATCCCACTCGCGCCTACCAATGCAACTTGCCCTCCGGCCGGGCCATCAGCCTGTTTTTCTACGACGGCCCCATCTCGCACGCCGTCGCCTTCGAAAAACTGCTCTGCAATGGCGAGAATTTCGCTCGCCGCTTGCTCACCGGCTTCAATGACGCGCGGAACTGGCCGCAGCTTCTGCACATCGCCACCGATGGCGAGACCTACGGTCATCATCATGCGCGCGGCGACATGGCTCTGGCCTACGCGCTCGATTACATCGAACGCCATCGCCTAGCCCGCCTGACCAATTACGGCGAATATCTCGCTCAGCATCCTCCCACCCAGGAAGTGGCAATCGTGGAGAAGACGTCCTGGAGTTGCGTGCACGGCGTCAGCCGCTGGGAAGCCGATTGCGGCTGCAATTCCGGCGGCAACTCCTCCTGGAACCAGCAGTGGCGCCGTCCGTTGCGCGACGCGCTGAACTGGCTGCGCGACCATCTCGCGCCGCTCTACCATTTGCAGGCGCAGCCGCTCTTGCTCGACCCCTGGGCCGCGCGCGATGACTACATCCGCGTGGTGCTCGACCGTTCTCCTTGGAATGTGGATGATTTTCTGGCGCGGCACGGATTTCCCGGGCTGTCCCGCGAGCAGCAGGTGCGCGCTCTGAAGCTGCTGGAAATGCAGCGCCACCTCATGCTGATGTTCACCAGTTGCGGGTGGTTCTTCGACGAGCTGACCGGACTGGAGACGGTACAGTCGCTGCAATACGCTGGCCGCGCTTTGCAGCTCGCCCAGGAATTGCTGGCCGTCGATCCCGAGGAAGAATTCCTCCGCCGCTTGGAGCAGGCCTGGAGCAACATCGCCGGTTTCGGCAACGGCCGCCAGGTTTACGAACGCTTCGTTCGCCCGGCCATGCTCAACCTGGTGGAAGTGGGCGCGCACTACGCCATCAGTTCGCTGTTCGACGGCTATCGCGGGCGCAGCTACGTCTATTGCTACAGCGTGGACTTGCTGGAATCGCGCGTGCTGGAGTCGGGTAAGGCGAGGCTCGCCCTCGGCCGCGCCGAGATCAGTTCACGCTTCACTCGCGAGCAGATGACGGTCACCTTCGGGGTGCTTCATTTCGGCGATCACAACCTCACCGCCGGTGTCCGCCCCTTCTCCGGCGAGGACGCATTCCGCGCCCTGGCCGGAACGGCCACGCGCGCCTTCAAGTCGGCCGATCTGCACGAATGCCTGCGCGTCCTCGACCACCATTTTCCGGGCGCGACCTTTTCGTTGAAATCGCTGTTCCGCGATGAGCGGCGCCGCATCGTCTCGCAAATCGTAAATTCCACCCTCCGCGATGCCGAGTCCGTGTACCGCCAGGTTTACGACCAGCACGCCCAGCTCATGTGCTTCCTTTCGGAATTGCACATGCCGCTGCCCGGCATCCTGCGGGTGACCAGCGACTTCGTGCTGGACCGCGCGGTGGGGCGCGCCCTGACCGATCGCGATGTCGATCTGGAGCGCATCCGCACTCTCATCGAGACCGCCTCGCGCGACAACGTCCAGCTCGACGTCCCGGCGCTGCAGTTCGCCCTGCGCGAACGCCTCAATGCGATCGTGGACCAGTGGGCACTGAAGCCCGCCGATCGCGATCTGCTGGAGACGGTGGCAGCCGTCGTTTCCTTGGCGCGCGTCCTGCCCTTCGAGGTGGACTTGTGGAAGGTGCAGAATGTTTACTACCGGCTGTTGCAGGGAATCTCCGCCGACGCCATCGCCCGCGACACGTCTTCCGGATGGCTCGAACACTTCCAGGAGCTTGGCGAACGTTTGGGGGTCATCGTGCCCGACACCGCTTTTGTCTGCCCGCGTCTGCCGGGCCAGGTGGACGCGGCTCCCCTGCGCGATGATGCCTGCCGCAGCATGACCGGCTTGTCGTCCGCCGCGCACCGCCGCTACCGTCAATCCCAGATGCTCTGAGAAAGGATGCTCGTCCAGAAGGGTGCCGGCCCGGTGCGGCACTTTTCGTTTCCGCGTGATTCCATGCGATGGACTATAAGGCCGCGGGTGCTCTCGCCGTGCCATTGGCGATCGGTGAGATCGGTCATGGATTCAGTGCGGCCTCAGCAGTTAGAATCCGCGGTATGGAACCGCTGCCGGCGAGGGAAATCCGTGACTTCCGGGTGCGCGGCAATTACTTCAACCAGCACAGCCGGCGCTTTCGCAAGGAGCGCTACGATTCCACCGAGGTTCCCGACCGCCGCGGATATTGTCCGCCGGTGGTCGAGTTCGATTTGGAAGACGGCGCCACCGGCAGCATCGTGGCCAGCGAGATTGACATCCCGCTCCTTTGTCAGGACGATCTTGAGCAGGCGCGAGCTCACCTGGCGCTGATCGTGAACGCCCGCCGCGGGTACTCGCAGGCCGCCGCGGGGCTCAACGCCGCTCTGCAAAACTACCCATGGCTGACGGCGCCCACCGGACAGCCCCCGCCCGCCGAGACCCGCTGGGTCGTCCCTTGCACCAGCGCCGAGCCGCACCGCGAGCGCGATATCAGTCAAAAAGGGTTCATCCTGTTGAAGCTGGCCCGGCAGGGCTATCCAGTTCCCGACTTCGTCGTGGTTACCGCCGACGCCTACACCGAGGGCTTTGCCGACATCGAGCGCCACCTCGCCGACGCCATCGCCCAACTGGAAATCCTCACCATGGAGTCGCTTGGTTCCGGCGACGCGCTGGTCTTTGCCATGCGCTGCGCCACCCCGCACTACATCCCGGGCGTGATGGACACCTTCCTCAACGTTGGCATCACGGAGCGTACCTTGCCGTGCCTGGAGAGAATGTACGGCCCCACAGGCGCGCGCAAGATGTTCCTCAACACGCTGCGCAACCTATGCAACTGCCTCGATCAAGACCCGGCGCTGGTCAACGCGGTCAAGCCCGATCTCCCGCCGGAGCAAGTCGTGCGCTTCATCGATCAGCTCTCCGATCTCGTCCGGACAAAGAACCGCCGTCTCATCGAGGATCCGTTTTACCAGGCCGTCTTCTTCGCCCGGCAAGCGTACAAGGATTTTGAAGAGAACCACGACCTGGTGGCGGCGCTCGGCCGCGGCACGGAACATTTTCCCAGCCTTATTCTGCAGAAAATGGTGTGCACGGTGCGCCACGAGAGCGCCTACGCCGGCGTCTTGTCCAGCCGCGACAGCCGCACCGGGGTGGGAGTGGAACTGCAGACCGCCCGCAACATCTTCGGCGAAGAAATGATGACCGGTACGGCGGAGTTCAAAACCACCACTTTCGAAAACAAGCAGGCAGTGCGGGACACGTTTCCCGCCGTCTATCATTTTCTGCCGCATCTGCCGGAGCTGGAGCGCGAACTGGAGGCGCCGGTCACCATCGAGTTTGCCGTCGAAGCCACCCGCCGCTACCAGTGGTTCGCGCTGCTGCAACTCAATGAAACCGGCATGGCGGGCGGAGCGGCGCTGATCTCCGTGATTGACATGCACAAGTCGGGCGTCATCTCGCGCAAGCGCGTCACCGAACTGGTCCGCCCGTACCACCTCAAGCAGCTCACCAGCGACACCATTGATCAGAACAACTTCAGCACGCTCAGCACCTTTTCCTCCGGCGTGGCCGTCCTGCCTCGCTCCGCCGTCTCGGCCCGCGTTTATTTCACCGGCGACGCTGCCTTGCGCGCCAAGACGAAGGAAGAGAGGGTCTGCCTCTGCAAAAAAACCTTTGTCCCAACCGACACCGTGGTGATGCGTGAGGTGGACGCCGTGCTCAGCCTGACCTCGGCCGCCGTGCACGTGGTCACGATTTGCCAGAGCCTCGGCATCCCCGCCCTCCTCAACCTGGAGAAGTACGGCGTCACGCTGCACCCCGACGGCCGCCTGCGGAATTCCTCCGGCAGCGAAATTCGCGAAGGCGACTGGATCACGATTTCCTCCCGCCGCAACACCGTGTATCAGGGCAAGGCGAAGTTCACCCCGGCCCGGCTGCTGCGCTACATGAAAGGCGAGCGCATCGCCGAGGAGGGAAGCGAGGAAGACAAGGAATTCGCCACCGTTGCCT
>JAIQFM010000060.1 GCA_020073285.1 Terriglobia bacterium
GCGACCAAGTCCATGGCGCCGCCCATGCCTTTTACCACCTTGCCAGGGATCATCCAGTTGGCGAGATTGCCTTCCGCGTCGACCTCCATGGCGCCGAGGACACTGAGGTTAACGTGGCCGCCGCGGATCATGGCAAAGGAATCGGCGCTGGAAAAATAGGAGGTGCCGGGGATCTCCGTGACGGTCTCCTTGCCGGCATTGATGAGATCTGGATCCTCTTGTCCTTCGAGCGGATAGGGGCCGATACCGAGCATGCCGTTCTCGGATTGCAGCACAACGTGCATGCCTTCGGGAACGCAGTTGCCGACCAGCGTCGGCATGCCGATGCCGAGGTTGACGTAGTAGCCGTCGCGCAGTTCCTGGGCGATGCGGCGGACGATGCGGTCGCGCTTGGCGGAGTCTTGCGTTTTGGGGACTTTCGGTGTGGTGACCATACGGTTCTCGGTTCTCGGTTTTCGGTTATCGGTGGTTAATCCCAGGCCGCTTCGGTGCGGCGGAAGTCGGTCAAAGCTTGCTCAAAATCCGCGTACGAAGCGCGCGCGTCGGCATTCGATTCGGCACGGTACTTCGATGCCGTGGTCAGCAGCGCGCCGAAGGAGTCCGCAATGCCGCCCATGGCGTGCTCGTAGGCGGAGGTCATGACCGCCAGTTCCGCCGCCAGATCGCCGAGGGTGAAGTTCCCTTCCTCGTACATGCGCAGGTAGCGCAAGACGCTGGTGCGGACCTCATCGGCGGTGGATTCGGGCATGGGCATGATCGTTAGTCGCTAGTCGTTGGTCGTTGGCCGGCCTGCGAACGACTAACGACCAACGACTCAAGACACTTTCCGCACGCAATGCTTCTCGATGCGCTTCAGGTAATTCGTTCCCTGGAAAATGCGCTTCACGTAAACGCTGGGGGTGTGGACGTCGTCGGGATCGATCTGGCCGACTTCGACCAACTGTTCCACCTCGGCGATGGTAACGCGGGCGGCGGTGGCCATCATCGGGTTGAAGTTGCGCGTCGTCTTGCGATAGACGAGGTTGCCCCAGGTGTCGCCTTTCCATGCCTTGATCAAGGCGAAATCGGCGCGCAGGCCGCGCTCCATGATGTAGTAGCGGCCGTCGAATTCGCGCGCTTCCTTGCCTTCGGCGATCACCGTGCCGTATCCGGTCGGAGTAAAGAACGCGGCGATGCCGGCGCCGCCGGCGCGAATGCGCTCGGCGAGCGTGCCTTGCGGGTTGAGTTCGAGTTCGAGTTCACCGCTGAGCACCATCTGCTCCAGCAGCTTGTTTTCGCCGACGTAGCTGCCGATGTGCTTGCGGATCTGCCTGGTGCGCAGCAGCAGGCCGAGACCGAAATCGTCCACTCCGGCATTATTGCTGATGGTGGTGAGGTTCTTCACGCCTTTGCGAACCAGGGCGGCGATCAGGTTTTCGGGAATGCCGCAGAGCCCGAAGCCGCCGACCAGGATGGTGGCGCCGTCCTGAACGTCGCGGATGGCTTCCTCGGCGTTGGCAACGACCTTGTTCATAAGAGAAGTCCGGAAGAGGAATGGGAACGGAAGATTCTAAGCCGACGATTAGCGATTAGCAATTGGAAGAGGTCGTTGGTCGTTAGTCGTTGGTCGTTCGCTATGCGGCCAACGATTGGCGATTAGCAACTGGAGGAAGTTAGCGGTACGAGGTCGTTAGTCGTTGGTCGTTCGCAATCCGGCCAACGACTAACGACCAACGACTACCGACTGGCTGATTGCTAATTGCTAATTGCTCACTTCACATCTTTCATCGCCAGCAACGAGCCGTAGTCGCGGCCGGAGGGGTCCACGGCGCGGGCCACCACCCCGGCAAAGGCGGCGCGCAGTTCGGGATACCTGGCGACGATGGCCTTGATGACGGCCATATTGTCCTGGAACGCGGCGGCGGTGTTGGAGATGTCGCTGGTCGCCCGGTACTTAACGATGAGGTCAAGATCGTTGCCGACGCCGTCGGGGAAAAGCTGCGTGACGCGATAGGTCTTGCCCCCGGCCGTGAGGATCATGGGCTGGTTCGGCGACGGAAAATCAGTGGGACGCGCTTGTTGCATCTCGTCGGCGAGCTTGTCCTGCTGCACGGTGTATTCGATTTCGACCGGCTGCGAGAGGTACCACGCTTCCAGGCAATAGAGATAAGCGGCCATGTTCTGGCCGCGCGATTTGTACTGCCGCACCTGGCTGAGGTACCAGTTGAGGTCGTGGCCGGCGACCTGTGTCGGCTTCACGGTGTAGCCGGCAAGGGCCCAGCGGTTCCCCTGCTGCTGCAGCACCAGGCTGAGACGGACTGGTTGCCTGCCGCCGCTGACGTCTTCGGTGACCACCGCAAACCGGCCGGCCGAGAGGTTGGGAATGACGAAGAAAACGCGGTCTTGGGAATTGAAGATGCCGCAATAAAACTCGGCGCGTTCCAGGGTCGCCTTGGTGGCATTTTCGAGCACGTACATGGCGGACGGCGAGGCCTGGGCGCCGGAGAAATCGGGCTTGTGCTCGGTGACCGCCGCCTCGACGCCGCCGAAGCTGGCCGCCAGCGACGGAATAGCAGCGGCTTTCAGGCTCGCGTAATCACCGGCGGCGGACATGCGGACGAACGATTGCGCGGTCTGTTCCAGGGCGTTGCGGGGACCGGAGTCGAGATCGTCGCCGGTGAGGCAGTTCTGCGCCGCGACCGCAACCGGCCACGCCAGGGTGATGGCCAGCAGGAGCGCGCACCTGGAACCGCAAGAGAACGAGCTGCTGCCGGCGGAACTTGTCATAAACGTGCCACTACTGGATGGAGATGCGGTTCAGATGTTGAACGTCGCATTGTAAAGCGGCCAACGCAAGCGATTAGAGGGTGTAGAATTCCCGTATTGGCATGGTGGGTATCGGCAAATTCGCGATCACGGCGGTGGTGCTCGGCTTGGGCGCAGTTGGGTTGGCGCAGGCGCCGCCGCACGCGCGGATGAGGCCGGACAATACCAAGCAAGCGGCGAAACCTTCGGCGGCGCAGCCCGCGCCAGTCCAGCCTCCGCAGCAGGCAGCGCCGCAGCAGCCGGCAGAGCCGGCGCGTCCGGAGCAGATGCCTCCGACGGCGCCGCAAGTCACCTATGAGAACGGGCAGCTCAGTATTGTGGCGCAGAATTCGACGCTGAGTTCGATTCTGGCGGCGGTAAAGGCGCGGACCGGAGCGCAACTGGAGATGCCGGCGGACACGGTCAATGATCGCGTCGCGGTGAAGCTTGGCCCGGGCAATCCGCGCGACATGCTGGCGTCCTTGCTGGAAGGTTCGCGGTTCGATTACATCGTGCTGGGCTCGGCGACGGATCCCACCGCGGTGGCGCAGGTGATCCTGACGCCCCACCGTGGAGGCGCAGCGGCGCCGGCTGTGGCAGGCGCCGGCCAATCGCCGCCACCGGGCGGAGCCGCGATGTCGCGTCCTGGCCCCGCCGGACCATTCCGGGGTGTGGTCGCGCGTCCCGAGTTGAATGCCGACGAAGACGAGCCGCCAGCAGCGGAAGTACAGCCGGCGCTTCCACCTCCGGCTGAATCAGCAGCACCCGCGGCGGTCATGCCACCGGGGACATTCGCTCCCAACATGCAAGGGACGCAGGGGGCGGAACCGGCACCGCCGGCCGTCCCCGGACAACCGAACCCCAACCTGCCGAAGACCCCTGAACAGTTGCTGCAAGAACTGCAACGCATGCAGCAGCAGCAGCAACGGCGTCAACCGCGGCAGCCGCAACAGTGACCCGCATCGGCTACGCGGCTTGGGCTTTGCGCAGCATCCGGAAGAACTCGCCAACCAAGTGCGGATCCCACAAGCCCGCGGCGGCTTCGCGGCGCATGGTTTCGGCCGCGTCTTCATGCGGCAGCGCCCGCTTGTAGGGACGCTCGGTGATGAGCGCGTCGTACACGTCCACCACTTGCAGGATACGCGCCAGCAGCGGGATCTCCTCGCCGCGCAGGCCGTCGGGATAGCCGCTGCCGTTCCAATGTTCGTGGTGGCAGCGGATGATGGGCAGCAAGATGCGAAGCGATTTCAGGGGACGGCAGATCGTCTCCCCGGTGGTCGGATGCCGCTTCATGATCTGCCACTCGGCGGGCGTCAGGTCGGAGCCTTTTTTCAGGACCTCGTCGGGCACGGCGATCTTGCCCAGGTCGTGCAGGTATCCGCCACGGCGCAGCGCCACCACCGATTCCTCACCCAGCCCGAGGTGGCGTCCCATCTGGCTGGCGTAGCGCGAGAGTCGCTCGCAGTGGCCCTCGGTGTAGGGATCGCGGGCCTCGACGCTGAGCCCGAGGGTGCACAGCACGTCTTCGGCGTGCTCCAGTTCGTCGGTGAATTCCTTCAGTTTGAGCAGGGAGCGCACGCGCGCGAACAGCTCTTCCGGAAAGATGGGCTTGTTGAGGAAATCGTCGGCGCCGGACTCGATGCCGCGGATTTTGTCCTCGCGGTCGGCGAGGCCGGTAATCATAACCAGCGGAATCAGCCGCGTGACCGCGTCTTCCTTCAACTCGCGGCACAGGTCGTAGCCGGACTTGCCCGGCATGATCACGTCCAAAAGAATCAGGTCGGGCAGATGGGCACGGATCTCGCGCTCCGCTTCGCTGGCGTTATGGGCGGTGCGCACCAAGTAGCCGCCCGACTGCAACAGTTGCGACATGAGCGATGCGTTGGCGGTGTTGTCGTCAACCACAAGAATGCGTGCGACGCGCTTTTGTTGAATGTAGGGATCCATTGGATAGGTGGACGTGGGCTGGACAAGTTTGGTTGCATGCACCTCACCGGCGCCGCGCACGCTGCAGGTATTTTATTCCATCGGACGGTAAATGGGCGCGGAACTTGCGATTCTTCGCCGCGCGGGACTAGGCTCTTCGCATGCGCGATTATCTCTTGGTGGCCGTGGCCTGGCTGGCGCTTGCATCCGGCGCCGCAGCCGCCCCCAGACAGCACATTGTCAGCTTCGGCAAGTGGATGCCGGTCAAACTGTTTCTTGGCCCCAACGAGGACAAGACGCTGGACATCAAAATTCGATCTTTGTACGTGGACGGCCGCTTGCGTGAGTTCGCCACCGGCGATCCGCACGACATCACCGAGCGCATGTTTGTCGTGCGGCGTGCGTACCGGCTCAACGACTGGCTACCGTCAGACGAGGGCACGGCACACAAATGGAAGTGGCAGCGTGGGGGATGGCTGCTGGTGGACCGCGACACGGGACGAGTCAGCCAGCTCAACCTGCCGAACTTCGACGCTTTCTATTCGCTGGCAACCTGGTATCGCGACTATGCTGCCTACTGCGGCGTCTCCGACGACGGCACGAAGCTGTACGCCGTGGTGGCCCAGTTGGGACGCAAGAAGCCGGTGCTGAACCGCGAACTCGGGCCAGTGAAGGACGCCGACATGCCCGACGCGCAATGCGCGGCGCCGGAATGGCAGCGCCAGCCGGCGCGCGTGACGTTCAACCCGGCGGGCGGGCAGAAGCTGACCTTCAATATTCGAGGACATGCGGCCGATCTGGCGCCGGTGGCCAACGATCCAGGGGACGAGGACAAGCAGTGAAGTCTCTCGACGAATATTTGCGCGAAGCCGAAGTTGCCCACGGTCATCTCTGTGCCGGGCAAGTGCTGGGCGTGCGCATGGCGATGCTCGGGCTGGACAAGCTGGGCATCGAGGACCCGCGCGGCAAAGACCGCAAGCGCCTGGTGACATTCGTCGAGATCGATCGCTGTGCCACCGATGCCGTCGCCGTGGTTACCGGATGCCGGCTGGGCAAGCGCGCGCTGAAGTTCCGCGATTGGGGCAAAGTAGCAGCGACGTTTGTCGACGTTTCGACCGCCCGGGCGTTCCGCATTGCCGCCAGGGAATCGTCGAAGGCGCTGGCCAAGAGCATGCACCCGGAAATCGAAAACAAGAACCAGCAGCAGATGCTCGCTTACCGGGAGATGTCGAACGAGGATTTGTTTGACGTGCAGGCAGTCACCGTGGAGCTGCGGCCGGAGGAATTTCCCGGCTACAAGGGAGAACGCGTGGTGTGCGCGCGCTGCGGCGAAGGCATCAATTTCCGGCGCGAAGTGGTGCGCGATGGCGAGTCGCTCTGCCGCAGTTGCGCTGGGGAGTCCTACTACCGGCCGGCGTAGGAATCGCAATGGGACAAGAGATTGTGAAAGACGATCCCGATTCCACGGAGCCGAACACCGCGATCGAGGGCGAACGCGCTCCCACCGCCAATGCGATGCGCACCTGTCCCACCTGTTCGGCGCCGCTGGAGGACCAGCACTGCAAGCTGGTGTGCACCCGTTGTGGGTTCTTCTTAAGCTGCTCCGATTTCTACTGATCTTTGCTCGGCGGCGGATTGTCGGGGTGCTTGGAATGGCCGTTGGTCTGCTTCCAGACGCGCTCCACGGCGTCCTCGATGAGCGGCAGCGAAGGCGAAGCGTTACCCGGATGCAACGCCGCTGCCAGGGCGTAATCCCAGCGCTCGGCGTAGGAATTCTGCTTCGCGGGCGTGCATTCCACCTGGCCTGCATACACATATCCCATCCACAGCAGGGCGGAGATGTTGTAGGCCAGCATTTTGCTCAGTTGAAAGAAAATCTGCGCCTGCAAGCCAAGATTGGCGAGCACCGTGACAGCGACCAGATCGACCGCGGCGGTGACGCCGAAGCCCAGTGCAATACCGAAAATGCGGTGCCGGAGGGTGACGCCCAGATAGCTGGAGCAGAGCAGCATGAGCAGCACCAGCCCGCACTGCATGACCTCGACGCTGCGCATGAGGTTAAGGATGGTGGCGAACAGGTGCGTCTGCGCCGCGGGTCTTGAGGTCGTGGCCAGCATTGCGGCGGCCAGCAACAGCACCAGCGCGGCCCAGCGGAACAGCACTGCCCCCAAAGCACGCAAATCCCCAAACGGCCGGAATATGCCGGTGAAAACCTCGTACAGGACACCGAAGCCGAGCCCGATGCTGACCGCAGACATTGCCCAGTACGCATAAAAGTACTGTTGATACGAGCGATGGGAAATGTAGAAGCCGACCGCGAAATCGACGATCTGGAAAACGGTGAACGCAAAGAAGCAAGGGAATTCCTTCCCCAGTTTTCGGCGGCGCATCAGGGCCGCTAGGCACACGAATACGGGCACCGGCGCGATCCACAGCACGTAGTAGAAAATCCGGAGGAAGGACATGGGCGCGAGACGGAGCATAGCTCCGTCGCCCGCGTCCGAGCAAGCATTTTGTGTCCGACCGTTACCGCTTCAGTGTTGGGCCGGCGGAATCAGCGGCGGGCAGTGCGGATCCGCATTGGGGTCGCACGCCGGCGGCGGGCCACCACCTGCCAGCAGCAGGTTTGTATCGTGTTTTGCATTCTTCGGCATGGCGGCGGCGGACAAAAGACCCAGCAACATCAAACCTGCGATCGCACCACGAACGATTGACTTCATGACAGCCTCCTAAATTGGGATGGAATTTCCCCGAATCGAAGTCTAGCTGACCCGGAACGGGCTCCGGAACTGAATTTTCAGTACAATCTAGCGGTTGTAGTTCGTCCCTGAAAGTCGTCATCGACCGCTGCCCGCAACGGCAGTGGGCTCATTAACAACGGGAGCATGCAACGTGGGGAGGTCCAGCCATGCCGACTACCGCCGATGAAGTGGAATTGCACATCAGCAAGATTGGCGAGCAATGGGCGCGGCACTGGAACGCCGGCGACCTGGACAAGCTGATCCAGGCGTACGCGCCCGATGCCGTCTACATGCCGCCGCATCATCCCGCCGTGCACGGGCGCGACGCCATTTACGAATATCTGAAAACGCCGATCAAGCACGGGGTCGGCGAGCTTACCTACGAGGTCACCTTCATCAAGCACTCCGCCGACCTGGCGTACGATGTCGGGCGCTACTCCATGTCGGTTCCGCGGGACGGCGGCCTACGCCAGGACCGCGGCAAGTACCTGACCGTCTGGCGGCGGCAGCCCAACGCAGAGTGGCTGATCGTCGCCGATACCTGGTCGAGCGATTTGCCAAGTACTAGCGGTTAGTGGCTCAGTGGCCAATGGGTCTATCAGTCTCTCGGTCAAGCGATCCGCCATATCGGTTCGCCAGAAGACCGATAGACTGATAGACCGAACGACCTTGCACAGAAACCTCCAAGTGAAAGGAAAAGGTGCTATGCAGCGCAAAGGCAGTGCAGTATGGAACGGTGGATTGAAGGACGGTAAGGGAACGGTTACCAGCGCCAGCGGAGTGCTGTCGAACACGCCTTACTCATTCAGCACGCGTTTTGAAAACGAGAAGGGCACGAATCCGGAAGAGCTGATTGCGGCGGCGCACGCGGGCTGCTTCTCCATGGCCCTGTCGGCGCAGTTGGGCAACGCCGGGTTGAAGCCGGAGAGGATTGCCACCGAAGCGACCGTCACGCTGGAGAAGCTGGAGTCTGGGTTCGCGATCACGCAGGTGCATCTGCAAACCACGGCGCTCGTGCCGGGCGCATCCGTGGAAGCATTTCGCCAGGCGACGGAAAACGCCAAAAGCGGCTGCCCGGTGTCGAAGCTGCTGAACGCGAAGATCACCCTGGACGCCAAGCTGGAGGAGTCGCGGGCAGCGGACTAATGGGCCATCGGTCAGTCGGTGAGTCAGTCAATTTGTCGGTGAGGTCGTCGAACGACCGATCGGCCCGAATAACGGAAAGACTGAGAGACCGATCGGCTTCTTGAATCGCCGGTCCCTCGCAAGGAACGGGGCCGCACCGCAGCAGAAGCAGTGGTACATCAACGTGCGGTTCGGAAGCTGAAAGGTCAATCCGTCTCTCGGTCTCTTGGTCAGTCACTCGGTCGACTGACGGACTGATAGACCGATAGACCAAGAGACCAGTTCAGGCGACCATCATCGAAATGACCGGCGGCAGGTGCGAGGCCATCACCTCCCAGCTATCGCCTCCGTTGCGCGGAAAAATAGATCTCCCCGCCGGTTGTGACAATCGGGATTGCCGTTGCATTTCAATAGGGAATGCACGCTCTGGCCGACTTCAGCGAGCTTCGGTTTTTGCAACCCCGGCAGGCAGACTTGGTGCGTGCCTTGCCTCTGTGATATCAAGTGTGCCCTATGCGTCGCCTGATGATTGCCGCCCACGTGCTGTGGGCGTGTTTTGCCGCCGCCCAGACCCAGCCCGACTCCGCCTTGCTGGCTGAAATCCAGAAAATCAAAGCCATTGATAACCACACCCACGTGCTGAAAGTGGTCGAACCCGGGCAGCAGGACACCGAATTCGACGCACTGCCCTGTGATCCACTGGAGCCCGCGGGAGCGCCTACCATGACGCGGCCCGACAACCCGGTTTTTCTGTCTGCGTGGAAGGCGCTCTACAACTATCCCTACAACGACGCGACGCCCGAGCACCTGCGCGAACTGCAGGAGTCGAAAGACCATGTCCGCCGCGACCAGCGCGAAAATTTTCCCACCTGGGTGCTCGACCGGCTGGGCATCGTAACCATGTTCGCTAACCGGGTCGCCATGGGCCCGGGCCTCAGCCCGCCGCGGTTCCGTTGGGTACCCTATGACGACCCACTGTTGTTTCCGCTGAATAACACGGCCATGGCGGACACGCCGGATCGAAAGATTTTCTTCGCGCGTGAAGAGGCTTTATTACAGCGCTACGCGTCGGATCTGCAGATCAAACGCCTGCCCGTCTCGCTGGATGAATATGTGACCCGCGTCGTGCTGCCGACGTTGCAACGTCAAAAGCAAGCTGGGGCGGTGGCGGTGAAATTCGAGGCAGCATACCTGAGAGCGCTCGATTTTGCGCCAGCATCGCCGGAGGCGGCGGCCGGCGTTTACCTGCGGCAGATGGGCGATGCCCGTCCGGCACGGCTCATTCCGCCGCCCACCAAGCCCGAATACAAGATGCTGCAGGATTATCTTTTCCACGCGATCGCCGCCGAAGCGGGACGGCTCGGCCTTCCGGTCCACATCCACACGGGCGCGGGATGCGGCGGCTATTTCCAGCTCGGCGGCGCCAACCCGCTGCTGCTGGAGGCGGACCTCGACGATCCCGCGCTGCGCAAAACTAATTTCGTCCTATTACATGCCGGCTGGCCGTTTACCCGCGAAACCGCGTTCATGATGGGCAAACCCAACGTGTGGGCGGATACCTCGGAAGGCTGGATGATCTCGCCGCGCGAGCTGGCCAACTACATGCGCAGTTGGCTGGAGTGGTTCCCCGAAAAGGTACTGTTTGGCACCGACCTGTACGCCGCCACGCCGGAGATCGGTTGGGAAGAAGTGGGCTGGCAAACCTCGCAGGGTGGGCGCTGGGCCTTGGCCGAGGCGCTGACTGGGATGCTACAAGACGGCGAGATCAGCCGCGTGCGTGCGCTCCAACTGGCGCGCATGGTGCTCCACGATAACGCGGCCAAGCTGTACGGGATCCCCTGACCATCGTGTTCCGATACGACGGAGTATCATTGAGCTCTATCCGAAGATGGCATCCGACCTGGTTTGCCCCCGCTGTCGTGAACCGCTGCTCCCCGGCCAACCGGATTGTCCCTACTGCGCCGGCCGCAAGAAGATTCCCCTGCTGCATCGCGAGGGGGTGATCATTGCCGCGGTGGTGATGGTCGCGGTGGCGCTGTGGGTGGCGACCACCTTCGTGACCAAAGCCTACGCCGCACGCCAGCAGCAACTCGCGCGCCAGTGGTTCGAGCGCGGCGACGGCGACCTGCGCGCTCAACACCTGGACGCGGCCATACGCGAACTGCAAACGGCGCTGGCGTATTCTCACGACAATTTCCAATATCGGCTGCGGCTGGGGGAGGCGCTCGCCGCCGAGGGTCACACGCGGCAGGCGCAGGCGCACTTGCAGGCTTTGTGGGACGAAGAGCCGGGCAACGGCACGGTGAACCTCGAACTGGCGCAATTGGCGGTGCGCAACCATGACGTGGCGGGCGCGCTGCGCTTTTATCACGGAGCGGTTTACGGCATCTGGCAGGACAATCCGGCGCAGCGGCGCCGGGAAGCGCGCCTCGACCTCATCGAGTTCCTGCTGGCGCAACGCGCCCACCAGCAGGCGCAGTCGGAGCTCATCGCTCTGGCCGCCGATCTGCCGCGCGATCCCGCGCTTATGCTGCGCGTTGCCGGTTTGATGACGAAGGCAGGCGACCACCGCCGCGCGCTGCAGGAATACCGTGAAGTGTTGGGACTCGATCCCAACAACGCCGAGGCGCTCGCGGACGCCGGAGAAGCGGCGTTCTCGCTGCAGATGTACCCCGAAGCGCGCGACTACCTGCGTCGCGCGATCACCGAACACACGCAGGACGCGCAGGCCGAGGCGCATTTGCGGATCGCGGAACTCGTGCTGCAAATGGATCCTTACCAGCGCCGGCTTCCGGCATCGGAGCGGGAGCGGCGCATCATGAACGCCTTTGAGCAGGCCGGCAGTCGCCTGCAGCAGTGTGCGTCCGCGCGCGTTATCACGCCGGACCGGCCCCTGGGAAATAATCCGCTAGCCACCGATTACGCGAATTGGACGGCGCGGAAGCCGCGGGTGAACCCGCGCGCGCTCCGCCGTAATCCGGAGCAGGGTGACGCGGCCATGGACCTGGCGTTCCGCATCGAGCGCGATACGACGCAGGTCTGCGGGCCGGGCAGTGCGGCTGACCTGGCATTGCTGTTGATCGCGCAGCGGCGGGAAGGGACTACGCCGTGAGCGCGCCCGACAACCCCGTTCCGGTGGTGGCTGCGAAGCCGGAAGTCGCTGGGCCTGTCGGCGGATCGAATGTCCGCGTGCTGCGCCGGGCGTTTGCCGAAGACCGCCTGTTCCTGCTGCTCGCGGTTGTGATCGGCGTGCTCTCGGGCTTATCGGTGGTGTGCTTCCGGATTGCGATTGACTGGTCGCGGCTTTACCTGCTGGGCTCAGAGGTGCCGCCCACCGGATGGCGGCTGCTGCTGGCGCCGGCGTTGGTCGGATTGTTGGTCGCGGCGATCGTGATGCTGGCGTTCCCGCGCGTGCGCGGCAGCGGCGTCAACCAGACCAAGGCCGCGCTCTACATCTACAACGGCTACATCCCTTTCCGCACGGTCATCGGGAAATTCATTTGCTCCGCGCTGGCGATTGGCGCCGGTCATTCGCTTGGGCCGGAGGATCCCGCGCTGCAGATCGGCGCCGGCATCGCTTCCGCGCTGGGACGCAGGCTGCACCTGTCGCGCGAGAAGGTGCGCCTGATCGCGCCGGTGGGCGCGGCCGCCGGACTGGCCGCCGCCTTCAATGCGCCGATTTCCGCGGTGCTGTTCGTGATCGAGGAAGTGATCGGGCGGTGGAGCGCGGGCGTACTCGGCGCGGTGGTGCTATCGGCCGTTGCCAGCGCGGTGGTGGAACGCTGGTTCCTGGGATTTGCGCCGCTGTTCAGAATTCCTGCATTCCAGATGTTCCGCCCCGGCGAACTGCTGGCCTACGCAATGCTCGGCGTTGCCGGCGGATTCGCATCGGTAGTGTTCTCGAAAGCCATCGCCTTCCTGCGTCCGCGGCTAAAAGCGATGCCGCACTGGACGCAGTTCATTCAACCGGGGGTTGCGGGCCTGCTCATCGGATTCATAGGGTTCATCGGGTTCCCGCAAGTCATGGGCGCGGGCTACGAGTACGTGGACCAGGCGATGCACGACCAGTTCACCTGGCAATTTCTCGGCATCCTCGCCGGGCTGAAGATTCTCTCGACGACCATCTCGTTCGTCAGCGGCACGCCTGGCGGGATGTTTGCGCCCACGCTGTTCATCGGCGCCATGCTGGGGGCCGCGGTAGGCGGCGCGGAGCACGTCATTTTTCCGCAACTGAACGGCTCCTCGGCGGCCTATGCGCTGGTCGGAATCGGCGTGCTGTTCGCGGGGTTCCTGCGCGCGCCCATGACGTCTGTGTTCATGGTGCTGGAGGTCAGCGGCAATTACTCCATCATTGTGCCGGTGATCATCGCCAACACTATTGCCTACCTGATCTCGCGCGCGCTGCAGCCGGCGCCGATCTTCGACCTGCTGTCGCGGCAGGACGGGATCGATCTGCCGTCGATGGAGGAGCAGCGCGAGTTGTCGGTGCTGCGCATCGAGGACGCCATGCGTCCGCCGCCGACGGTCGTGTTGAGCGACGACCTGACGGTGGGCGAGGCGGTGAAGCGAGCCGAGCACGCTGGCGACGAACTTCTGCTGGTGCGACGCTCGCCCGCCGGGTGGAGCTTGGTGCGAAAAGACGAATTGGCGAAGATGGCAAGGCTCGGCAAACACGAGTTGTCGCTGCTCACCGTGCTTCCGCCGGCGCGAGCGCCCGTCCTGCACCCCGACCATCCGCTGGACACCGCGCTGCACTACATCTACGACTTCCCCTTGCTGCCGGTGGCGCATCGCGCCGACCTGCAGCGACTGGAAGGCTTGCTCACCATGGCCGATATCTTGCACGCTTACCGCGGCGCCGACGACGAGCCCGCCCCAGCGCCGCAGATGCCGTAACGCGGGGCCTCGGGCTTCAGGCTGCTGGTTGCGGGCTTCGGGAACTACACGCGTCCGGGCGCTCTCAATAATCGCGCAGGAAAAGTAACGATCGCCCACAGCAGTTTCAGCACGCCGTCGACGGCGATCCCAACGATCCGAAACGGCAGCAGCAATAGCCAGACGATCGGATACAGCACCAGCGCCAGCAGTGCGATGGGCCAGCAGAGCACGAACAGGATGCACCACAGCACGAACGTGAGCACGGGATATCTCCTGCCTATAAAGATACGCTTGCCGGGCCGTGCAAGTTCACGACGCCTGGCGCATCCCAGCGCGTAACTGGCGCTAAGGATTTCACGACAGTTAACGCATCGACGCGGTGTGGCGACCAATTCGCCGGCGATGAAGAGCATGCCGAAGATGACTTTGTTGCGCTCGGCTAACCAATGCGGCAGATAGATGTCGAATCTGGGGGCGCGGTCGTCTGTGAATCTGGCAGCCAAGTCCGACAGTGGGCATCTGCCGCCATTCACAGCCAGCACAACGCACTCCAGCAAAGCGAGACCAGTTAGGATGGCAGCTCAGCGGAATCGACGCAGCACTCCTACGCCCTTCCCGGCCCGACTTGCGACGGTACTCGCCGCGCTGGGCGGTGTCGTTGGCGTGAGTACACCGCCTGGCGCACATTTGGCCAATGATACCCAACGAAGGCGCAGATGGCGGCTCTTGAACCAGCCCGTGCTATTTCTCTGCCAGAAACGTTTTCGCCTGTTTGACCTCGTCACGCGCGTCGGCCTTGGCGCAGTTGGCCAGCAGTTCCGTGTAGTAGGTTCTGGCCAGGTCGCGCTTGCCGCCGAGCTGGGCGGAATGCGCGGCGCCATTCAGTGCATGAAGGCGATGCGGCGCCAATTTCAACGATGCCTCGTATTCCTGCAACGCCCGCTCTGGGTGCTGGCTGTCCACCAGCAGATCGGCGAGCAAGTCGCGCGCCGGAAGGATCGGACCCGGTGTGACAGGATGCTTATCGGTGGATTCCTCCAGTTGAACGGCCGAGCGCATCAGCGACATTGCTTCTTCATCCTTGCCTTCCGTATGTGCCAGCCATGCCGCCGCCTCGCGGCGCTGGATTTCCACCTGAGTGCTCCAGTCGTAGCCGGGCTTGTTCTTCAAAGCATCCCGGATTGCTTCCAGTTTCGCGATCTCTGCGTAAGCTTGCTCTCGATGGCCGACATGAGCGGCGCCGAGGGCGCGAGCCCAATGCGTAATGGCTTTGGTTTCGGGTGACGGGCTCGCCTCCTCGAGTTCGGCGGCACGCGACCACTGCCCGCGTTCCACGGCAAAGCGCGCGGGAATCGCCGCCTGGGCGTAGAACGACACTCCCGTCGGCTGCACCTGCTTCATGGCAAGAACCGCATTCAGAACGCCTTCCGCCTCCGAGTCGCGGCCTTCCTGCATGTAGGCATACATCAGGTAGTCCATGGCGTGCAGTTCCTGGTCCCAAGCCGACTGCATCTTGGTCATCTCGGCAAAATTGTGGGCCGCGTTCCTGGAGTCGGCGTTCGACGCAATCGCGTCGTCCCACAGGCCGAGGCGAATGAAGATGTGCGACGGCATGTGGAGCGCGTGAGGCATGGCCGGAGCGATCTTGGCGTAAGCACGGGCGACGTTAAGCGCTTCGGGCGCCAGCTCTGGACTGTCGAAGCTGTGAATGATGTAATGCGCCGCCCCCGGATGGTCGGGCTGGGCTGTGAAGATTTTCTCCAGGATCGCCGCGGCCTTGCGCTGGTCTGCATAAGTCTTGTCGGTCGGCAAAGCGGTGCCCAGCAGAGCGAGCGCGTAGAATGCGCCGACTTCCTGATCCCGCGGGAAGCGCGCGAACAGCTTCTCCATGTGGGCGCGATACGCCATTGCGCGCGTGCGGTGGTCTCGCTCGGCGACGCCGGTATAGAAATCCGAGAGCGCGGCAATGAAACCCTGCTCGCGTTCGGACTTGGGTACTCGCGCGACGGCCTTGGCCATCGCGTCCGAGCCCGCCTGCAAGGCCTTCGCATCGGGCAAATACCAGAGTGGACGCCACCAGGTCATTGCCTGTCCCCAATAGGCCATGGCGCATTGTGGATCTTGATTGGCAATGGCGGTGAATTCGCCGAGCGCTTCCTCGTAGGCGAACGAGTGCAACACCGCCACCGCGTGGGGAAACGCTTTCATCGCAGCCGGGGAACACGACACAGGAAAGACGACGGTGCCGACTTTGCCCATTCCGATGCTGTGGTGATGATCGTCGGCGGGTGAAATCGAGGTGATTAGCGACAGAAAGAGCGAGAGGAGAAGCACACAGAAACGCATGGCAGCCACCCCACGGAAGCTGATGCATGGTAATCCTCGAAAATCGCTGTCGTCAAACGCGGGGGTCAGGATGATCGAGACAGGACGGCGCAATCCTGATGGTTCATAAGGCCGAAAAAACGGCGCCGTCAGTCGGCGCGGCCGAAGCCGCGGCCTTTCAACAGACGGAACTTTCGTCGGCTCACACGCGATGTTGATCACTCGACGGCGAGACTACCGCCATTCGCATGCACCGCCACCGAGTAAGTTTCGATAACAGCGCATAGCACTTGTTTGGGACCAAAGTGTGGCGGGAAGGTGGGAATGGGGTTGGCCGTCCCACGGCCAAGGCCCACCCAGACTGCCATCCATCAAACATCCCGCAAAATCAGCGCATTTCCGGTCTAGGATTTCGCCGCCATGCCGGCCAATTCTGCCAGCGACTCGGCGTACGGCGCCCGCGCCACGCCGCGTTCGGTGATGATGGCGGTGACGTATTGGTGCGGGGTGACGTCGAAGGCGGGGTTCTCCACCCTGACGCCGGTGGGCGCAATCTGGCGGTCGCCGATATGCGTGACCTCGCGCGTGGAGCGCTGCTCGATGGGAATGCGGCTGCCGTCGGGCGTGTCCATGTCAATCGTCGAAAATGGCGCGGCTACGTAGAAAGGGATTCCGTGTTCTTTCGCCAGCACCGCGACGGTGTAGGTACCGATCTTGTTGGCAACGTCGCCGTTCGCCGCGATGCGGTCCGCGCCCACTATCACAGCACCGATCTTGCCCTGCTTCATCATGGCGCCCGACATGTTGTCGGAGATAACCGTGGTGGGAATGCCGTCCTGCATCAATTCCCACGCGGTGAGGCGCGAGCCTTGCAGGAAAGGGCGAGTCTCGTCGGCGAAGACGTGCAGTTTCTTGCCTTGCTCGACCGCCGCGCGGATAACGCCCAGCGCCGTTCCGTAGCCGCAGGTAGCGAGCGCGCCCGCATTGCAGTGGGTAAGCACCCCGCCGCTGGCGGGCAGCAGCACCGCGCCGTGGCGTCCCATGGCTTCGTTGGCCGCGATGTCCTCCAAGTACATCTGCCGCGCCTCGGTGATCAGCGCTTGCTTGAGTTGCGGCAGCGGCAGTTCGCCGGCTTCCTCGAACTTGCGCTCCATGCGCCGGATGGCCCAGAACAGGTTGACCGCCGTGGGGCGCGTCTCGCCCATGGCTTCGCAAATCTGTTCGAAATCGCGCCGCAGTTCGGAAAGATGGTCCGCGTCGGAATCGCGCACGCCGAGGGCTATGCCCATCGCCGCCGCGACCCCGATTGCGGGCGCACCGCGCACCGTCATGTTGCGAATCGCCTCCGCGACCTCTTCATACGTCCGCGCGGTGACGTACGTCTCTTCCGTGGGCAGCTTGCGCTGATCTATAAAGCGGACGCCTTCTTCAGTCCATTCGAGGGTTTTGACCACGATCCGTCCTTGTTTCCTTCCGGCTAAGGGCCGGTTATTTAACGGCGTCTTACGGCACGGCTAAAGTGAATCCAGCGTTGGTGCACCCGCCAACATGTGCTCAAGATCCCTCGACTCGGGTTTCCCGCGCTGGCAAAAGCGCGCGGGAGCCCTTCCTCGCTCGGGATGACATCAGGGAAATCTATTTCCAGTCGCCCGCCTTCGCGCTCTCCTGAAAGAGCTGCACCGTGTAGCCGTCGGGATCGGCCACCAGGGCTAGCATGCCGAACTCTTCTTTCTTCGGCTCCATGGTGACGGTCGCGCCCTTGGCGCGCAGGTCGTTGACGGTTTGCTGGATATCTTTGACGTAAAAGCCGAACGAGCAGCCCTCGCTGGGTTTCGTTTTCAGGCGCTCGCTTTCCGGATGCAGCCCGAGCTGAATGTTGCCGGCATCCAACTGCGCCCATCCCGGCGTTTCGAACATCAGCTTCAGCCCGATGACGTCGCGGTAGAAGCGCACGCTGCGCCCCATATCTCTAACCACCAGCATGATGAGCTTGAGTTCTCCGATCATGACGTCTCCTGTCGCGCTGAACCGCCTTCTTCCCGGACCTGCTTGAGCCGGAGATGTTCTTCTCGTACCTCGGCGGCAGTGAAGATGGAGACAAAGGGCGCGGGCGCGGCCGCCTTCTCGACGTTCGCACGTCCGCCCGCCTCCTCGCGTTCCACCAGGCACATCACGCCGATCACGTCGAAGCCGAACTCGCGCGCCGCTTCGATCGCTTGCACCGTGGATGCGCCCGTGGTGCACACGTCATCCACAATCACCACGCGCGCGCCTTTTTCGCGAAAGCCCTCGATGCGCTGGCCCGTACCGTGTCCCTTCTCACCCTTGCGCACGATGAAGGCATGGACCAGCCAGGCTCCGAGCCCATCCGATGGCTCGCGCCCGGGACGCCGCGACTGCACTTGCTGCGCGGTCAGCATCGCTACCGACACCGCGATCGGGTCGGCCCCCAGCGTCATGCCGCCGATTCCCTGTGGCGTCCAGCCCCGCCGGTAGAGTTCATCCACGAACGTACGCGCGGTGAGACGCGCTCCCTCGGCATCCAGCGTGGTGGCGCGGCAGTCGATGTAGTAGTCGCTGCTGCCGCCGGAGGAAAGCTTGAATTCCCCGAGCCGGAAGGACTTCAGTGCCAGCATCGCTAGCAGCTCTTGTCGCGGCACGACCATGGTCAACAAAATACCACGGGGCCGAAGGAACAAGTCAGAAGTAAGAAGTCAGAAGTAAAAGCGATCAGCGAGCCCGCGGGTTACAGTGCCCGCGCCGTAGCTCTGAGTTCTGGAGCAGTTCGCGGAAGGCAGGCGTGCCGGGGACAGAGATCCCTCGACTCGGGTCTCCCGCGCACGACCACCCCAGCACGCGGAAGGCAGGCGTGCTGGGGACCCCGGCAAAGCGCGCGGGAACCCTCCCTCGCTCGGGATGACATCGGTCTTAAATTCTGATTTCTTAATTCCGACTTCCGACTTCTTACTTCTTAATTCTTACTTTCTCAGGAAACCTTTTCCAGGTGCCGGAAGGCGTCGCTGGCAACGTAGAGCAGCGTGAACAGTGTGCCGTTGTATCCGACGTGGACAAGAAACGTCGTGGCCACCGATCCGGTGCGCGCGCGCACCGCCGTCAGTACGACGCCGACCAAGAACAGCAGCAGCAGCGGCGCCCAGGCATTGGCCAGTTGCGAGGTGTGGATGAAGGCGAACAGCGCCGCCGTGATCAGCACCGCCGCGATCATTCCCAACCGGCGCGCGAGGGCGGGATACATGAATCCGCGGAAGAATAGTTCCTCGACCAGGGGAGCGAAGGTCAAACCGAAAACGGCCATCATGTAGGCGCCGGCGGTATCGCGGAAATAGCGGTCGATGGGCAGCGACTTGGGAATCGGCAGCAATGCCGACGCGGCTTGCACGAACAGCGCCAGCGCCACACCGAGCCCGGCCCATCCGAACCACCTTACTCGCGGCCAGTGCCAGCGGATCGCAGTCCAGAAGCGCCGTCCGGGCGACCGCACCAGCCACACCATGTAGATCACCACCACCAGGTAGGCGGCGAATTGCGCTGGAACCACCACGCGCGGATTGCGTGCCAGATCGGAGGCGGACGCGCGCACCGGTCCGGCAGTCAAGATCGCCACCCCCATCGCGATCATGCTGAAGAAGCCGATCGCGACCGCCGCTACCACCGCGATGCGAACCACGCCCCCAATTCCCCACGGCGGATCCTCAGCCACGGCCTGGCCCGGCGGCGATACGCCCTGTTGCGCTTCGCCAGCCAAAGGCGCGGTGTTCTGTTGCTCCGGGGAAAGCGGATTGTTGCCGCTGGACAAACCTCAACCTCGATGACCACTCTACTGGGCCCCCGAGCAGGCGGCAAATCGCCGGGCATGTTGGCAATCGTCAGCCGCGAAGAACCGATGGAGCAGCGGCGTCAAGCTAAACCGCCGCCCGTCGGCTGAAGTACTCGGCCAGGGCCTGCCCGGTGTACGACTTCCTCATCTTTGCCACCTGTTCGGGCGTGCCCTGCGCGACGATGCGCCCGCCGTCCTCTCCGCCTTCGGGGCCCAGGTCCACGATCCAGTCGGCATTGGCGATCACGTCCAGATTGTGCTCGATGATGATGATGCTGTTGCCCAGATCCGTCAGCCGATGCAGTACGTCGAGCAATTTGTGCACATCGTCAAAATGCAGCCCGGTTGTCGGCTCGTCCAGCAGGTAGAGCGTGCGCCCGGTCTGGCGTTTCGAGAGTTCGCGCGCCAGCTTGATGCGCTGCGCCTCGCCGCCCGACAGCGTTACCGCCGACTGCCCCAGATGGATGTACCCCAGCCCGACGTCCACCAGCGTTTGCAGCTTCTGGCGGACCTGAGGAATGTTTTCCAGCACCGGCAACGCGTCCGCGACCGGCATCTCCAGCAAGTCGGCGATGGAAGAGTCCTTGTACTTCACGGCGAGCGTCTCGTGGTTGTAGCGCCGCCCGCCACAGACCTCGCACTGCACGTAGACATCGGGCAGGAAATTCATTTCGATGCGGCGCTGGCCTTCGCCCTGGCAGGCTTCGCAGCGTCCGCCCGGCACGTTGAAGGAGAACCGTCCCGCCTTGTAGCCGCGCTCGCGCGATTCCGGCAGCATGGCGTAGAGATCGCGGATGTGCGTGAACACGCCGGTGTAGGTGGCGGGGTTGGAGCGCGGCGTGCGCCCGATCGGCGACTGGTCAATGCGGATGACCTTGTCAATGTTCTCCGTGCCGGCGATCGCCTTGTGCTCGCCAGGCTCTTCGCGCGACCGGTAAAGCCGCTTGGCCAGCGCCCGATAGAGAATGTCGTTCACCAGCGTGGATTTTCCCGAGCCGGACACGCCCGCCACCACCGTCATCACGCCCAGCGGGAAACAGACGTCGAGACCCTTCAGATTGTTTTGGCGCGCGCCCAGCACGCTGATGGCGTGGCCGTTGGTGCGCCGCCGCTCCGCCCGGTGTGGGATTCTCTTCTTGCCGGAGATGTACTGTCCAGTCAGCGATTCCGGCACCTGCATGATCTCCGTGGGCGTGCCCGAAGCCACCAGCGCGCCGCCATGCCGTCCGGCGCCGGGGCCGAGATCGATCACGTAATCGGCGCGGCGGATGGTTTCCTCGTCGTGCTCCACCACCAGCACCGTGTTGCCCAGATCGCGCAGCGACTCCAGCGCCTGCAGCAAGCGGTCGTTGTCGCGATGGTGCAGCCCGATCGAAGGCTCATCCAGTACGTACAGGACTCCGCGCAACTTCGATCCGATCTGCGTTGCCAGCCGGATGCGCTGCCCCTCTCCGCCCGACAGCGTCACCGCCGAGCGCTCCAGCGAGATGTATCCCAACCCAACCGCGTTCAGGAACTGCAGGCGCTCGGCGATTTCCTTCACCACCCGTCCGGCGATTTGCGCCTCGCGCTCGCTGAGGCTGATCTGGGTCACCGCCCCGATGGCGCGCGATACCGGCAGGGCCGTGAAGTCGGCGATGGACATTCCGTTCACCTTCACCGCCAGGCTTTCCGGCCGCAGCCGCCTGCCATGACACGCGGGACACTCGGTGGCGCTCATGTAATTCAGCAGCCACTCGCGATAGCTTTCCGACGTGGATTCCTCCAGCGTCTGCCGCATGAACGCCAGGACGCCGCGCCAGCCGATGCGCGGCGAGCCGTTCGCCTCGGCGCCGTACAGCAGAAAGCTCTGCGCTTTGGCCGGCAGTCGTTCGAACGGCGTGTTCAAGTCGATGCCCGCCGACGCGGCTGCGATCCGCAGCATGTGCTGCAAGTTCGCCGAACCCGAGCCCGGCCCCAGTCCGCCCTCCAGCAGCGGCTTCGACCAATCGACGATGACTTTCGCCGCGTCGAAATCGTACTTGCTGCCCAGCCCGTTGCATTGCTTGCACGCGCCGTACACGCTGTTGAACGAAAACGAGCGCGGCTCCAGAACCGGCACGCTGATGCCGCAATCCGGGCACGCCAGAACCGAGGAGTACAGGTGTTCCTAGCCTCCCACCACCACCACCTGCACCAGTCCGACGGTGAGTTTCATTGCCAGCGCCACCGACTGTTCCAGCCGTTTCTCGATGCCCGGTTTCACCAGCAGGCGGTCAATGACGACCTCAATGGTGTGGTTTTTGCGCTTGTCGAGGCGGATGTCGTCTTCCAGGTTGACCAGTTCGCCGTCAATGCGGGCGCGCGTGAAACCGTGCTGCGCCAGCTTCTCCATCTCTTTCCTGAATTCCCCTTTGCGCCCGCGCACGATGGGCGCCAGGATCATCACCCGCTCTTCCGGTTTCAGCGCCATGACCCGGGACACGATTTGCTCCGCCGACTGCCGCGAGATCGGCTGTCCGCATTTGGGACAGTGCGGCACGCCCACGGTCGCGTACAGCAGGCGCAGGTAATCGTAAATTTCGGTGATGGTGCCCACCGTGGAACGCGGGCTGCGGCTGGTGGTTTTCTGTTCGATGGAGATGGATGGGCTCAGCCCGTCAATCGCGTCCACGTCCGGCCGCTCCATCTGGTCCAGGAACTGCCGCGCGTACGCCGAGAGCGTCTCCACGTAGCGCCGCTGTCCCTCCGCGTAGATGGTGTCGAAGGCCAGCGACGACTTGCCCGATCCGCTCAGCCCGGTGACCACGGTCAGCGTGTTGCGCGGTATCTCGACGTCGATGTTCTTGAGGTTATGTTGCCGCGCCCCACGTACCGAAATCTTGGTGATGGCCATGAAAAATCTGTCGCCCGAACGCGCCCGCCCGCAGACCATGTCCCTTGGAGATGTGGACGGCTCCCCTAGAAAGTCCGACAGTGAGGAAGCGCAACTCTACTCCGTATCCTAGTTGTCAACAGCGGCCGGCGTCAACGGGAGCTACAGTGTTCGGTTGGGCGAAATCCGAATGGCAATCGGGCCGCTTCTGGCCATCGACCAGCGACCATCGACTCGGCTCTTGGTGCTCTTGGCCATCGGCCAGCGACCATCGACGTTCTTATGACCGAACATTGCTGCCAGATGCTGCAGGACGCGGTGGAAGGCGATGCCATCCTCAACCAGCCGCTGCGCACCATGCACGGGCGCATCCTCAACGAGATCGATTCCGACTATGCGGTGCGCTCGGCGGAGGACCGCCCCAATCTGTACCCGATGAATTTTTGTCCGTTTTGCGGACGAGCGGTTTCGCGCACCATCTGGAACGCGGAAAAGAAAAAGTGAGTGAAACAACTGAGTTCAACTAAGGGAATTTTCCCGGCTTATCCGGGTGTGAATTCGAGCTGTCGTGACAACGAAATAGTCGCTTTCCGGCTCGCGTGGGCGAGTTGAAGGGCGGCTTCTTCGGCGGTCCGTCCAAGGGTTGCTGGAGACCGCATCCAAGGAAGGGTGGTCGGGCTTGAATCCGTTGATCATCGCACTCACGCTTCTCGTCACCATCACCGCCGCGGTCGCTATCGGCGTCATGCTCGGCTACACCGCCGTCGCCCTCATCCTCCACGCCATGCGACGCGATTCGCAGCCAGTCCCGGAGCGCACCTTTACCGCCACCGAGGCCTCCAGCAGCGGATAGAGCCAACTCGCTCTTCCCTGGTTTGTCATTCAGAGGGGACGATCCGGACTCCAAGCGGGCGCGGATGCCTGCAACATTCTTTCCCATGACATGAGATAGTGAAATCACCAAATTGTGATCGCTAGGCCAATTCCAGTCGCTTCAACTTGATCCGGTCGGCACGGACATGGGCGAGCTCGTAATGCGCCTGCTGTGTGAGCCAGCTTTCAGCGCTGCCGCCGAACACCTGCGACAGTCTCACCGCCATTTCGGGAGAAATCCCGCGCTTCCCGTTCACCAGTTCCGACAGGGTTGTCCGGGTGACACCGAGGGCGGCGGCCGCGTCCGTGATCGTCAGACCCAAAGGCTCGATGCACTGGCGCAATACCACGCCTCCCGGATGCGGCGGATTCTTCATCGGCATGTTTAACCTCACTCAGTGGTAGTCGATATAGTCAACGTCCAGGGCGTCGCCATCTGCAAAACGGAAGATCACCCGCCAGTTCGCCCGAACCGTGACCGCCCAAAAGCCCTTCAACACACCCTTGAGGGGATGAAGCCGGAGCCCGGGCAAATCCATATCCGTAATCGTACCGGCAGCATCGAGCCGCGCGAGAATGTCACGCAGCTTTTCCACGTGTTCCCGGTTCACGCCGCGTGGGTCGTCTTCTTCGTAAAGGCGTTTCAGCCCCTTGTGGCGTATCGACCGGACCATTCTCGACCGTAACGCGTCACGTAACACATGTCAAGCAGGAGCGTTCGCAGTTGGCAGCCAGATTGGCGCTGACCAGGTTCCAGTAGGTCGAAATTACGGTGTTGAGGGTTGTGTCCAGCTGTAATTCGAACTGAGAGTCGTTTAGCCGGAGGTT
>JAIQFM010000255.1 GCA_020073285.1 Terriglobia bacterium
TCCAGCGGAATGCGCTCGTCCTCGACGTGCGGGCCGACCAGCGCGGCGAAGACCTCAGCGACGGTGGCGGATTTGTCCTCTTCAGGCACGAGCTTCATGGTAGCAAGAAACCGCAGGATCGAGACTTTACAGGGCTTGCTCTGTCGCCCCCTTCGACTTCGGACAGGGCAGGCTCCACGAGACTGGCTAGACTGCGCCGCGCCAGCGGGACTGCATAGAATCTGCCGCCGCAGCAGGGCTGAATTCCGACTGTGATCGGGTACAATGCCATCACATGACGTGGGGTTTTCAGCATAAGACATCTCCATCTCGAGCCTAACGGCATTTCCAACCTGAGGTAGGCGAATCTGCATGGCTTCTGCGGTGAAGCGCTCGATTGAATCCAGCCCGCTCTACAACAAGGACCTGGCGCCGACCGATCTGGCGCGGCGCACCTGGGGCACGTACAACTTTGCCGCGCTGTGGATCTCGATGGCGCATTGCATTCCGACCTACATGCTGGCGTCGGGACTGATCGGCGCGGGCATGGACTGGAAACAAGCGTTGCTGACCATCCTACTCGGTAACACCATCGTGCTGGCGCCGATACTGCTGAATTCACATGCCGGCACCAAGTATGGGATTCCGTTTCCGGTATTCGCGCGAGCGGCGTACGGGACGCGGGGATCGAACCTGCCGGCACTGATGCGGGCGCTGGTGGCCTGCGGTTGGTTCGGCATACAGGCTTGGATCGGCGGACAGGCGCTGCACGTGTTTTTTCGCACGCTCTGGCCGGGATGGGCGACCGCGATTCCCGGCAACTTCGGCGGCTACCCATCGGCGGAATGGATTTCTTTTCTGCTGTTCTGGAGCCTGAATATCCTGGTGGTCTATCGGGGAATGGACATGCTGCGCAAGGTGGAAAACTGGGCGGCGCCGTTTGTGCTGGTGATGACCGCGCTGCTGGTGTGGTGGGCGCTGGGACGGGCGCATGGGTTGGGGCCGATTCTGGCGCAGAAGGGGAAGTTCGCGAGCTGGCATGAATTTTGGCCGGTGTTCGTGCCGTCGCTGAGCGCGATGATCGGATTCTGGGCGACGCTATCGCTGAACATGCCGGACTTCACGCGCTTCGGCCGCAGCCAGCGCGAGCAGGCGGTCGGACAGGTGGTTGCGCTGCCGACCACGATGACGGTTTTTGCCTTTATGGGCGTGGTGATCACCAGCGCGACCGCCATCATCTATGGCAAGGCGATCTGGGACCCGGTTGAGCTGGTCGGGAAGTTCACCGAGCCGTGGATCGTGGCAATCTCAATGTTCACCGTGGTTGTGGCGACGCTGTCGGTGAACATCGCCGCCAACGTGGTTTCGCCAGCCAACGATTTTGCCAACGCCTTTCCGCGGCTCATCACCTTCCGGCGCGGAGGACTGCTGACCGGGCTGATTGGGATCGCGATGCAGCCCTGGAAGCTGCTGGCCGATCCTTCGGGCTACATTTTCAAATGGCTGCTCGGATATTCCGGCGGGCTAGGCTCGATTGCGGGCGTGCTCATCGCTGATTACTGGATCGTACGCCGGCGGCGGCTCGAGGTTGACGACCTCTACCTGGAGGACGGCATCTACGGCGGATGGAACCGGCGCGGAATCGTCGCCACGCTGCTGGGCTGCGCCGCGGCGTGGATCGGATTAGTGGTTTCGTCGTTACGGGTGCTGTACGACTATTCGTGGTTTGTCGGGTTCGGCGTGTCGTTCGTCGCCTATTGCTTGCCGGAGATGATGCGCAAGACCTACGTCGAGGAAGCGGGGGAACGGGCGGCGGCGGATTAGCGGGTTCCTGCTTGTAGTGCCGTCCCTGCACTGCGTTCCGACATGATTGCTTACCGGACACCAGAATCGCGGCGAAGCATATTCCAGAAACCGCGCGGGTCGATGATCCTGAGAGGCGCGCGAGGCGCAATATCCAGCAGGTCGGAATCGCCAGCGACAAGAACGTCAGCCTTTCCCGCCAACGCCGTAGCGAGTACCCAACGATCGGCGGGATCGCGGATCGGGAGAGGGTATGGTTGCGCGGGCCTCGGAACGACGACTTGCTCCCGCAGTAGATCTTCGAGCGCACCGATGGTAGAGGCCGGCAGCTTGAGTTTGTCGCGGAGCGCTCTGCGGAGTTCAACGATGACGACCTCGCCGGTGATGAGTTCGTGTTCCGCGAGGATGTGCGCGAGCAGGTCCGCGCAGAGGCCGCGGGTTGCGAAGGCGCTCACCAAGACATTGGTGTCGAGGAAGACCCTCACGAGATGTCCTTGAACACGTCCTCGTCGGTAAGATATCCACGCGCTTCGGCGAAGGGCAGGATGTGACGGCGCAACTGCTCGAACCGGAGGATGGAGAGCTGGCGCTTGAGGGCGTCGCGAAGGACATCACTGCGAGTGCGCCCCGATTGCTTGCAAACCTGGTCGAGCAGTTTCTGGAGTTGCGGTTCCAGCCGAATGGTGACAGCGGAGGTCTTCATGTCATACATTGTATGACAGTCGGGGCCGGCCTGCAACAGGCACAGAAGACACGCAGCTTCTCTTGGGAACAATTCGAGCTGCAGAATCGTTCTTGGGGTAACTTCGCCACGGCACAGTTCGCGAGGGGAATGCCATTCCAGCCATGTCAAGCAGTGCCGCCGTGCAAACGCATGCTGATGCCGAGCGCCAACCGCTCCCACGCATAGCGACCGGCGCGTTGATCGGGTTGTGCGCGGCCAAGCTCCTGCTGCACGTTTTCACCAGCGTCCGGCATTACGGATACTTCCGCGACGAACTCTATTACCTCGACATGGCGCGCCACCTGGATTGGGGCTACGTCGATGCCGCGCCACTGATCGCGTTGTACGCGAAAGCCGCGTTGCTGATGGGCGGTTCGCTGGCGGCGTTGCGCATCCTGCCCGCGCTGGCTGGGACGGCGCTGGTGGCGCTCTCGACGCTGATCGCGCGCGAATTCGGCGGCGGACGCTACGCCCAGTTTCTCACCGGATTGGCGGTCCTGATGTGCCCCGGCTTTCTGGTCACGGACAGCCTCCTCACCATGAACGCGTTCGAGCCGTTGTTCTGGATGGGGTGCGTGTTTGTCATTGCGCGCATCCTGCGCAGCGGCGATTCGCGCCTGTGGGTATGGTTTGGAGTGCTCGCCGGACTGGGGCTGGAGAACAAGTACTCCACGCTGTTCTTCGGACTTGCGGTGACCGTGGCACTGCTGCTGACGCGGGACCGCCGGGAGTTTCTGAAGCCGTGGATCTGGATTGCGGGCGCGATCGCGGTGGCGCTGTTCCTGCCCAACCTGATCTGGCAAATCCGGCGCCATTTCCCGACGCTCGAAGACCTGGAAAACGTTCGCCGATCAGGCAAGAACGTTGTCCTCGGCCCGCTGGCGTTCATCAAGGAACAGATCATCGCCACGCACCCAATTCTCTTCCCTGTCTGGATGACCGGCCTCATCTGGCTGTTGCGGGACCATTGGCGGCGCGTGCTCGGGCTGACGTTCCTGGTGTTCTTCGTCACCATGGAGATCGAGCATGCGAAGGACTACTACCTGTTCCCGATGTACCCGATGCTGTTCGCAGCCGGCGGAGTGGCAATCGAGCGGTGGTTGATGGCGCGCGCCGCGTGGACCAGAGCCGCGGTGGTGGCGGTAATTCTTCTCGGTACGCTGCCTACGCTTCCCATCGCCACCTGGATGCTTTCGCCGGAACAATTCATTGCATACACGAAGGCGATCGGTTTCACCCCGCCCAAACAGGAAGTGCATCACGCGGGGCCGTTGCCGCAGCCGATCGGCGACCAGTTTGGCTGGCCGGAGATGGCGCGTGAGGTCGCCGACATTTACAGCGCCCTGCCGCCGGAGGAGCGGGCCCGGACCGGCATCCTGGCCGGCAATTATGGCGAGGCCGGCGCCATCAACATGTTCGGTCCCAAGCACGGCCTACCGCGCGCATTCTCCCGCCACCAGAATCACTGGTTCTGGGGTCCGCCGGCGGAGGACTACCGGAATTTTATCTTCCTGCAGTTCAGCCGGGAGGATGTCGAGGACAATTGCGCGAGTTGGCAGGCGTTCGAGCACTACGACCGCTTCGGGATGGCGGAGGAAAATACGCCGATCTATCTCTGCCGCGGCGCCAAGTTCGACCTGCGCAAAATCTGGCACCGCTACCATCACTGGAACTAAGGCGCTATCCTCGGATGATGTTCTTGGCGATGAAGAGCATGTTGGCGGGACGCTCGGCGAGGCGCCGCATGAGATACGGATACCACTCGGTGCCGAAGGGAATGTAGACGCGCATGCGCCAGCCTTCGCGTACGATGCGCTCCTGCAGGTCGCGGCGGATGCCGTGGAGCATCTGGAACTCGAAGGAGTCGCGCGCGATGTTTTCCTTCTCCGCGAACAGCATCGTCTGCTGGATGATGCGCTCGTCGTGGGTGGCGATGCCGTGGTAGACGCCGCTCTT
>JAIQFM010000256.1 GCA_020073285.1 Terriglobia bacterium
TTTCCAGCTACTGGCAACAAAGCGAGCAGCGCATAGGCCTTGGCTTGCAGAGGAGTCGGCTCGGGCACCTGCTGAAAGCTTGGGGTGGATTCTTCCGATTTCAATCCATAAGTCACACGTGCTCGACTGGCTAGCGCTGCCATCAGAGTATCGAAACTGTTTACCTGAAATCCATCCGCCGTCTGCCGGGTGAGCTTCTTTTCTTGAGCCGATGGCGAGCCGGTTGCCGGCAGGATCGGATCTCGTTGGCGCCGCAACTCAGCGAGTTGCTCGTCCTCAAACAACAGGGGCGCCCACCTTCGGCGCTCTCCAAAACTGACCCACCTGTGCTCTCCAAAAGTGACCCAGGCGTTCTGAGCTGACGCCGCCGCGCCAGCGCGTGATGACAACGATAGATCATCACGATGCCAGAGGCCCGGAAGAGACCATGCACGATCTGCCGCCGGTGGTTCCGGCCGGGTCTGCGAGCAGGAGACCGGCAACGGGCCTGCGACGCGCCGGAATGTCAGTGCGCTCGCCGGCAGAAGACGCAGGCGAAGTGGCGCAACCGGAACCCAGGCTATGCCATCGCCTGGAGAATTGACCGGCGCGCGACGCAAGCACAACAACCTCCGGAGCCGCTGCGATTGGCGGCGCCATTGAACCAACTTCCGTGGGATGTCGCGAAAGACCACTTCGGAGTGCAAGGAGCTGATTTCATTGGGGTTATGGGTTCACTAATCATCCGTGTTGCGAAAGACCACTTCAGAGCGTATCTCATTGATCCCACGGGACTTTCGGGCAGACTTCCGCTTCTGCCCGAAAAGACCAGTCCCGGCTTCGAGCATACTGAAATCCGGACGGCGATCCATGCAACTGGAGTATCACCAACTCGACCGGCGTTGGGAGCATCTGCGGGTTCGCCATCCCGCGCGGCAGCGCCGGTTGCTGGCGTCGCTGGCTGACAGCGGCCAGCAGACGCCCATCGTCGTGGTGGCCGCCGCCGGCCAGCCCGGCCGTTACCTGGTCATCGATGGCTACAAGCGCATCGCGGCGCTCCAACAACTCGGCCGGGACACGGTGGAAGCGGTGGAGTGGCCGATGGGCGAGGCCGAAGCCCTGCTGCTGGATCGTTCGCTGCGTTTCAGTGAGCACGAGACCGCGCTCGAGCAAGGCTGGCTGTTGGCGGAGATGGAACAGCGTTTCGGTTACGGTCTCGATGAGCTGGCGCGCCGCTTCGACCGCAGCGTGAGCTGGGTATCGCGGCGGTTGGCGCTGGTGGAGTTACTGCCGGAAGCGATCCAGCAGCAGGTGCGCGAAGGAATGCTGGGCGCGCAACTGGCGATGAAGTATCTGGTGCCGATGGCGCGCGTCAAGGTGGAGGATTGCGAGCGGATGTCCGCCGCTTTCGTGAAGCACCGTTGCGACACGCGGCAAGCCGGCCAACTCTATGCCGCCTGGCGGGACGGCACCCGTGCAATTCGCGAGCGCATTCTCACCGAGCCGGAACTGTTTTTGAAAACGCAGCGGCAGCCACCGGCGGCCAAGCCGGCGGCGGTCGAACAAGTGGAGCGCGATCTGGATATGGCTATCGCCATCCTGCGTCGCGCCGGCCGGCGGCTCGCCGAAGCCCTGCCGGAGATGACCGGCCCGCAACAGAAACAAGCGCAGGGCCAGATGGAAAACGCGCGCGCCGGGAACTGGTGCGGATGACGGCGCGAATCGAAAAGGAACAGGAGCCGAAACATGCTGAGCCAGGCACAACGAACCGCGATTCTGGAACTGAGCGCGAAGGGAGTGAGCAAACGCGAGATCTCTCACGTGCTGCAGTTGTCGCGCCTGACGGTGCGCAAAGTGCTGCGAGCAAACTCCATCGACGTGCCGGAGATCCAACGGGCGGAGAAGGCGGAACCGTACCGCGAACAGATCCTGGAGCTTTTGGCGTCGTGCAAAGGGAATCTCGTGCGAGTCCATGAGGATCTGGTGGCGGGCGGTGCGGTGCTGTCGTATCAGGCGCTGACGGGTTTCTGCCGGAGGCAGGGCATCGGGCAAACGCCGATTAAAGCGGCGGGCCAGTATCACTTCGAACCAGGCGCGGAGATGCAGCACGATACGTCTCCGCACTCCGTCGAGGTGGGCGGCAGGAAGTACAAGGCGCAGACCGCCTCCGGTGTCTTGTGCTATTCGCGGATGCTGTTTTTCCAGATCCATCCGACGTTTAACCGATTCGACTGCAAGGTATTTCTCACCGACGCGTTGCGGCATACGGGCGGCGTGGTCGAGCGCGTGATGATCGATAACACGCACGTGGTGGTGTTGCGGGGCACGGGGCGCGAGATGATTCCGGTGCCGGAGATGGAGGCGTTCGCGGATCGTTTCGGGTTCCGTTTCGTGGCGCATGAGCGCGGCGATGCCAACCGCTCGGCGCGCGTGGAACGGCCCTTCTGGTTTATCGAGAGCAACTTTCTGGCAGGCCGCACGTTCGCCAGTTGGGAGGATCTGAACAACCAGGCGCGGCAGTGGTGCGACAAGGTCAACTCGACTTACAAGAAATATATCCACGCGGTTCCCCGCGAGCTATTCGCGGTGGAACGGCAGCACCTGAAACCGCTGCCAGCATGGATTCCCGAGCCGTATCGCCTGCATTCGCGCACGGTGGACGTGGAAGGATACGCCTCGGTGAACTCCATTCGCTATTCGGTGCCGGTCGCCTGGATCGGGCGCCGTGTGGAGGTTCGCGAGACGCGGGACAAGCTGGAGATCGAACTCGACGCGCGCCACATCGTCACGCATGAGCGCGCGGTGACGCCGCTCCATCAGCGCATCACGCTCGCCGTCCGGCCCAGAGGGCACCCCGCCGCCGCGCGGGGCGGGGATCAAGCGCAGCGACCCGCACCCGGAGGAAAAGGCGATCATAGACGCCGCGCCGGAAACCGCACTCTATGTGGCGGCGCTAAAGCAAAAAGGCCGGAAGGCGGTGGTTCTTGCCCTGCGGCAACTGTTGCGGCTGCTGCGGGAATATCCGCGCGAGCCATTTCTGGCCGCGGTGCGCGAAGCCGCCCAGTATGGACTTTACGATCTCGACCGCTTGGAGCGAATGATTCTGCGCCGCGTGGCGCGCGACTACTTTCTGCTGCTGGATACGGACACCGATCCCCATGACTGAAGAACTGGAACAACTGCTGAAGAATCTCAAGCTGCGGCGCATGCTGGGTGTTTACGACGAACAGTTACACGCCGCGGAAAAAGCGCAGACCTCTTACTCGGAGTTCGTCGCCGGGTTACTGCGCGCGCAATGGCACGAGCGGCAGGATAGCGCTCTGGAGTGGCGCATCCGCCGAGCCAATCTGCCGGAGCGCTGGTCGCTGGAATCGTTCCCCTGGTCGCGCCAGCCCGGCGTGAGCCGCAAGCAGATCCGCGGCTTCGCCGAACTCGACTTCGTCGCCAAACACGAGAATCTGGTGTTCACGGGGAAGACCGGCGTAGGCAAAACCGGACTGGCGTGCGGGCTCCTGTTGAAGGCTTTGCAAAATGGCTACCGGTGCCAGTTCATCCGCGCGCAGGATCTGTTCGACGAAATGTACGCCTCGCTGGCCGACCGGTCCACGCGCAAGTTACTCAATCGCCTGGCTCGCCTGGACGTCCTGTTAGTCGATGAGTTAGGGTATCTGAATCTCAAGCCCGAACAATCGAACACTTTCTTCAAGCTGATGGAGGAACGCTATAACCGGCACTCGACAATCATTACAACGAATTTGATCTATGACGAGTGGCACAACTTTCTCGGCAATCAGTCGATGGTGGACGCGTTGCTCAGTCGCGTGCGGCATTACTGCCACACGGTGGCCATCGACGGTCCTTCGCTGCGCGAACTGCAGGGCTGAACTCATGGACGGTCCACCGATCGATCGGCGCGACTATGTGCGCCGGCTGCTGGAAGCGTATCGTGCGACGCCGGGTACGTCGGGCGCGGTGCATCGTGCGGACCGATTGCTCGCGGCCCGATTGCACGAACGCGGCGTACCGCTGGAAGCGGTCGAGAACGCGTTCGTCCTGGCTGCGACGCGGCGAATGATACGGCCCGCCGGCGCGGTGCCGCTGGGAACGATCCGCTCACTGGCGTACTTTTCGCCGGTAATCGAAGAAGTGCTGCAACTACAGGTCAGCCAGGAATACTTTCAGTACCTCCGCCACAAACTCCCACGTGTCGCCTCGGCACGATAGCCCCGATCCCATCCCCCGAACGAAATCCCCCCACCCACACCGCGCGCCTTCGGCGCGGATGATATCGCCGCGTACTCTCGCCGAAACGGCCACACGCCTGCGGCGTGGATGATGACGCCCGGATCCACAATCCTCTTCCCGGGGTGGGTCACTTCAATCGAGCGCTACTGGGTCACTTCTCGGTAGCAGCGAAGCACCTTCCAGTTCTACCCCTCCGCCTTCTGGGATTGGCCGGTAATGTAGTCACAG
>JAIQFM010000061.1 GCA_020073285.1 Terriglobia bacterium
CGCGGCTTCGGCCTGCTGCTGGTCTGGCTGCTGATGGCGGGCGAGATCTACACCACCTTCGCTTTTTTGGGCGCTAGCGGGTGGGCGTACTCGCGCGGCGGGCCGACGCTTTATATCCTCGGCTATCTGACCCTGGCCTACGTGGTGTCGTTCTACATTCTCCCGCAGGTGTGGGAGGTGGGGCGAAAACACGCGCTGCAAACGCAATCCGATTTTTTTCAGCGACGTTACGGCAGCAAATACCTGGCGGCGTTCGTCTCCCTGGTCGGCGTGGTGTTCATGATCCCGTACCTGCAGCTTCAGCTCACGGGGCTGGGAATCATCGTAGAGGTGGCCAGCTTCGAAGGCATCGGGCGCACGCCGGCGATGATCGTCGCCTTCGCGCTGGTGGCGGGATTCGTCTTCGCCAGCGGCGTGCGCGCCGTGGCCTGGGTCAGCGTGCTGAAAGACATTCTGCTGCTGGGCGCGGCGTTCGCCATTGGGATCTCCGTGCCGTACCACTACTTCGGCGGCATCGGGCCCATGTTCGCCGCGCTGGTCAAGATCAAGCCGCAGCATCTTACGATGCCGGGCTCCACGCCCAACCTCGGACACTCCTGGTACATCTCGACCGTGCTGCTGACCTCGTTCGGTTTCTACATGTGGCCGCACACGTTTGGCAGCACCTACACGGCAAAAAGCGGCAACACGCTCCGCCGCAATGCGGTGGTGATGTCGCTGTACGGGATCACGCTGCCGCTGATTTTTTTCGTGGGCTACGCCGCCATCCTGGTGGCGCCCGGATTGAAGAATGGCGACCTGTCGCTGCTGACCGTGGTGCGCAAGACATTTCCCGCGTGGTTTCTGGGGCTGATCGGCGGGGCGGGCGCGCTGACGGCGATGGTGCCGGCGGCCATTCAGATCCTGACCGCGGCCACCTTGTTCGCGAAGAATCTCTACCGCCCAATTTTCGCGCCGCGGACGACGGACGCGCAGGTTGCCCGGCTGGCCAAGATCATGGTGCTGGTGATCACGGCGGTCGCGCTGTACTTCGCGATCTACAGTTCGACGACTTTGGTCGCGTTGCTGCTTTTGGGATACGCCGGCGTGACGCAATTCTTCCCCGGGGTGGTGCTCGGGCTGTACTCGCGGCGTGTGACCACATCCGGCATATTCGCGGGCATGGTGGCGGGCGTGGGTACGGTGGCGTTGCTGATGCTGACCAGGCGCGATCCCTTTCACGGGCTGAACGCCGGGTTTTGCGCGTTGTGCCTGAATTTTGCGGTGACGGTGATCGTGAGTTTGTTCACGCCGGCGAGAGCTGTGAGTTCTGAGTTCTGAGTCGTGAATCTTACCACCGAGGCAGCAGCCTCGCGAACCCTTGCCGATTCTGCCAAACTGCGGAAAGAGGCTTGCGCGCGGCGGCGTTCGCGCTACAAGCCTTTGTAAGCGCCACCGTCAACGAGGAGGGTTTGGCCGGTGATGAAGGAGGCGCGCTCGGAGGCGAGCCAGACGATGGCGTCGGCGACCTCTTCGGGCCGGGCGATCCGGCGCAGCGGGGAAGCGGCGGCCCAACGCGCGAAAATTTCTTCCTCCGCCACTTCCGCAGCCTGCGCCTGCGCGCGGGCGAGCTCCTTCAAGCGACCGGTGGCGGTGTAGCCCGGACCGACGTTGTTGACCGTGATCCCGTCCGGGCCGAATTCGTTGGCCAGGCTCTTCACCAGGCCCACTACCCCGCTGCGCACCGCGTTGGAAAGCACGAGTTGGTCTACCGGCTGTTTTACCGTGAGCGACGTAATCGTGATGAGGCGCCCCCATTTCTTGCGCTGCATGAGCGGGACGACTGCGCGCGCAAAATGGACGACGCTGAGCAGGTTCTGTTCGACCGCTTGCTGCCAGTCCTCAGCGGTGGTGGCGAGGAAACCTTTGGCCGGCGGACCTCCCGCGTTGGTGACGCAGACGTCCACGCCCCCGAAACGGTTGGCGACGTTGCCGACAAATTGGCGGACGGCGGCGGCGTCGCCAACGTCCAGACCTTCGCAGTGCACCGGAACATGGTGCTTGCCGGCGATAGTTGCGGCGAGCAAGCGCAGGGTCTGGGTGCTGCGCGCGCAGATGGCGAGCTTGCAGCCCTCGGCGGCAAAGGCCTCCGCGGTCGCCCGGCCAATGCCTTGGCTGGAGGCGGCGACGATGACGACACGATCTTTGAGGCCCAAGTCCATTGGCAATTTGTAATTTGTAAATTGGTAATTTGTTCGGGCTGGGAAATTGCGACTACGCAATTATCGAAGCTTACAGAATTGCAAATTACAAATTGCAAATTAGCAATCAGGGAGCCTTGCCCGGCGCGCTCTGCATGACGAAGACTCCGCCCGGGCCGCCGGGCTGGATGTGATTCTTTTCGAAGCTCTCCTTGATGCGGCGGCGGAGTTCGCGCATGACCTCGTATTGCCGGCCGGGACGGGTCCTCACCAGCATCAGGTAATCCACTTCGTTGCCGCTGACGCGCTCCATGCCGGGCACCTCTGGGTCGGAAACGAGAAATTCGGAAAACTGCGGATCGCCGCGGATGTCCTCTCCGACCCGCTTAAGCAAACCCATGACTTGGTTGCTGTTCTCGCCGTAGGCGACGGAGACGTGCAGCGCCACCTGCGCCCAATCGCGCGTCAGGTTGGATACGATATCGATTTTGCTGTTGGGAATGGTGGAGAGCGCGCCTTGGTCGTCGCGCAGCAGAGTGGAGCGCAACGTCATGCGCTCGACCGTGCCGGTGACGCCGCCAACCCGCACCGTGTCGCCGATCTCGTACTGGTTCTCCATGAGGATGAAGAAGCCGTTGATGACGTCGTGGACCAGGGTTTGCGCGCCGAAGCCGATGGCGAGCCCGGCGATGCCGGCGCTGGCCAGCAGCGGCGCCATGTTGATGCCCAGCACGGGCAGGATCTGCAGCAGCGCGAGAAATACAGACACGAAGACGCCCGCGCTGTAGATGACGCCGCTGAGGGTCCGCAATTGCTGCGCGCGCAGACCGCTCAGCCGATCCTTGCCTTCCGCAAGGGAGCGCAGGCGGTGCGTCACCGCCTTCAGCAGGCGGATGAGCACGATGGTCACCAGGACGATGAACAGGATCTTGGGAACGTCCACGCGCAGAAATTCCAGCGCGTCGGCTCGCCAACGCTCGATCACCTCGGCCACAGTCTTGATGGAGGGCTCGACCATGCGCTTTCCGCACGCGATTATACAGCGGGAAAACGCGGCGTTACTTTGCCCCACCCGCTCTTCATCTTATAATCGGCGCAATCCCGATTCCATGAGGTCATTGTGCGGCAAGCCCTCCTTCTCGTAGCCCTTCTCCTGCCTGCATGCGGATCCGGTTTAGCCCAGAACAATGGCGATCCTCGCCCTGGGCGGGGCCGCGCCGCCAGCGCCGATCCGCAATTCGGTCAACGCCGCAACCAAAGCGACCCGGACGTTCAACGGATGGAACGTGAACAGGGCAAGCGGCTGAATAAGGAACGCCACGCGGCAATCCAGCGTGACACGGACAAGTTGCTGTCTCTCGCCACCGAATTGAAGCAGTACGTGGATAAGACAAACGCGGATGTTCTATCGCTGGACGTGATGAAAAAGGCCGAGGAGATTGAGAAGCTGGCCCACCAGGTCAAGGAGAAGATGAAGAACAGCCGCTAGTGGCGCGAGTGGAGAACGCCATCTGTCAGCCGCGCGGGCGCGGCCGACTCAACTTTACGGCAATCGGATCAAGAAACGAAAGCCCAGCTCCCAGGCTGGGCGGATGGGTTTATGAAGAGGATTTCAATGCGCGCCGCCGCTCGGCTGGATGTCGTATTGACGGATTTTATAGAGCAGTGCCTTATAACTGATCTTCAGCAGCAACGCAGCCTTTTTGCGGTTCCAATTGGTTTCCGTGAGCGCGCGGCTGATGGCTTCCGCCTCGGCTTCGTCCTTGACGCTGCGTACCAGTGACTTCAGCCCATCGTCGCCCACGCCGCCGCCTCCCGCGCCGGCGCCGGAGGCAGCGGTCATCCCCCTCTCTCCCTGGGGCGCCAGTTCCGCGATTGCCATTTCCTCGTCGCCGAGCACGAGATAGCGTTTGACGAAGTTGCTCAACTCGCGCAGGTTGCCCGGCCAATGGTAGCGCTCGCAAGCCTGGATGAGCGAGGGGGTCAGGGGCAGAGGCGGGCGCGCGTAGCGTTCCGCTACCTGGCTCATGAAGTGTTTCAGCAGGAGCGGGATTTCTTCCTTGCGCTCCCGCAGCGGCGGCAGGTTGATGGAGAAGCCGTTGAGGCGGTAGTAGAGGTCTTCGCGTAGCTTGCGCGTAGCGATGGCTTCCTGAATGTTGATGTTGGTGGCGGCCAGAACGCGCACGTCCACCTTCTGCACGGTGCGGCTGCCCAGGCGCGAGAATTGCTGGTCCTGCAACACGTGCAGCAGTTTGGCCTGCAGCGACGGTGGCATTTCTCCGATTTCATCCAACATGATCGTGCCCTTGTTGCAGAGCTCGAACTTGCCGGGCTTGGCGTGCGTGGCCCCGGTGAAAGCGCCCGGCTCGTAGCCGAACAACTCGCTTTCCAACAGGTCGGCAGGAACCGCGGCGCAATTTACCTTGAGAAACGTGCGGTGCGAGCGTGGCGAGTACTTGTGAATCATCTTGGCGATGACTTCTTTGCCGACGCCGCTGTCCCCCAGGATCAGCACGGGGATATCTACGTTGGCCACCAGCTTGGCCTGGGAGCGGATCTTGCGCATGGAAGCGCTGCCGCAGACGAAGAAGACGTCGTCACCCAGGTCTTCGATTTCCCCCTGCGGCGCAGCCACCGTCGCGGCTCCGCCAATGCACTGCTGGATGACGGCTTCAAGATCGTTTTTCTGGAAGGGTTTGGTGAGGTAGTCCTGCGCGCCGAGCCGGATCGCCTGCACCACCTTCCGGGTGTCGCTGACGCAGGACAGCATGATCACCTTCAGTTGCGGATAGCGCTCCCGCATCTGTTCCAGCGTCTCCAGCCCATCCATCCCGCCGGGCATTAGGACGTCCAGCAACACGACGTCAGGCAGGCTTTGCTGCAGGTGGATCAATGCCTGTTCGCCGCTGACCGCGGTATCGACGTTGTAGGATTCCACTTCGAGCAGCGTTTGCAGATAGCGCAGCATGCTCGGTTCATCATCGACGACCAGTATCCTAGGAGAATTCCCCATCAGTTCCGCAATCTGCCTTTCCAGTTAGCTCTGCTGATTATGCACGTTTATCCGTGCTTTAGGGGAAGAACAAAAGAAAACTTGCTGCCGCAACTGGGTTCGCTTTCGACCCAGATTTTCCCGCCATGGGCCTGCACCAGGCGCCGGGCTATGCCCAGCCCCAGTCCCATGCCCCCACCACTGATTTCACCGTTCGGGACCTGGAAGAAGTCGCCGAATATTTCCTGGTGATATTCCGGCGGAATGCCCGGCCCGGTGTCAGCCACGCTCACTCGCACCGCGTTAGGCGCCGCCACCGCCTGCTTGCGGCGTTCGCGGGCCTGCGGGCGCGACTCCAGCGCACGCCGTTCCCACAGTTGCGGTTCGGCGTTCAGCCAGACGGTCCCGCCTTGCGGCGTGTACTTCAAGGCGTTCTCCAGCAGGTTGGAAACCACCCGCTGGATGCGGTCATAGTCAAAGGGAAAGGGCAGCAGGTGTTCGCTGGGGAGGTAGTAGAATGCGACTCCCTTGGCCTGGAACCGCGGCATCCAGAAGCTGCAGATTTCCGTCAGGCAGAGGTGCAGATCGCGCGGCTCGTCCAGTTGCAGGTTCATATTGCCGGTCTGGAGAGCGCTGAAGGTAAGGAAATCCGTAATCAGCCGATGCAAACGCTGGCTGCTGGAATACATGTCCTCCAGACAGCGGGTTTGGCGCTCGGTCAGCGGTCCGAGTTTGCCGCTCATAAGCAATTCGATGTATCCGGAAACCACCGCCAAGGGAGTGCGAAGATCATGCGCGGCGGTGGCCAGAGCTTGCGCGCAGCGCTGATACTGCGTTTCTAGTTGCTGGTAAGAGCGCAGCAGTTCGTCCGGACAAGTATTCGTGATTGGGTCGGCACTGTGCTTCGCAGGCGCGGGAAAGGCCGCGGACGAATCGCCGCTGCGTCTTGCGGGCACCGCGGCAGCGGCATTGTCGGAGCGCTCAGGCATAGACCTGATGATAGCAGGGGGAGAAAAGGTCGCACGGGTTACTGTGTTGTTGTTGTAAGATGATAGGAGAGGATGTGGGGGGAAGTCAAGATCAGCGGTGCAAGCGTTTTACTAGAAAGTCGCAAAAGGTTGCTGCATTTACTGGTAAGGTGCGCTTGAAAAATGTTGTAAAAATCACCGCTCACCTATGCGTAAATACCTGAGTAGCTGCTAGTTACGATCATTTTCCACGTTGGCTGTAAGGTGGTTGATGATTGGCCCCTGATGTGCGCCGAACCACATGGGAAAACGTACGATGATCAAGCCTAGGTCCGAGCGGCGAAAACACCAACGGCTCCCCTTATCGATTCCGGTTTTCGTGCGCGGGGTCGATCAGGATGGCAAGGAATTCCTCGAGTTTGCCACCGCGCTGAACATCAGCGCCGGTGGCATCCTATTGGCCACGCGTCGCAGTCTGCCGCGTTCCAGCAACTTGGCGCTGGAGATTCCCGTTGCTCCGTTACCCCCAAGTTCTGAGTCTCCTCAATCGGTGCGCAGCTTGAAAGCCAAACTGGTACGCATTACGCACGGCGAACGATGTCACCTTGTGGGGCTGAAGTTTAATAAGCCACTGCAGGATACAGGGAAAGGGAAAATCAATTCCGCATAGGAAATTGTTTTCCATATTTCCCCTACCTCTTCTAAGCCGGGACTACTAGGTCCGTCACGAAATTATTCTAAGTTACTGAAAATAAATACACTCGGTTCGATGGTGGCGCAACATCCGTACCAAGATACCCCACTAAGGTTGATGAAAACTCTGGCAATTTGAGTGCACTGCACTGCAATGGGGTCACAAGAATATTGGAACAGGAACAAAGGAGCTACGTCCGTGGCCGCAATCACTCAGCCGTTTGATCGCTCCCCCTCGCCCGTTCCGCCGGATCCGGTGATGTTCGGCGCCACGCGCGCCATGCAGGTGGTGCGCGAGCGCGTGCACAAGATCGCCGGCGCCAACCTCCCGGTGCTCATCCTGGGGGAAAGCGGTACCGGCAAGGACATTATCGCACGCATGATCCATCACCTGTCGGCTTGGTCGAACGGGCCTTGGGTGAAGGTGAATTGTCCGGCGATCCCGGGCACGCTGCTGGAGAGCGAGCTGTTCGGCTACGAAAAAGGAGCGTTCACCGGCGCCTACGCCAACAAGCCGGGGCGCGTCGAACTGGCGAACCGGGGAACGTTGTTCCTCGACGAAATTTCCGAGTTGGATTACAGCCTTCAGTCCAAGTTGTTGCAGGTTCTTCAGGATGGCCAGTTCTGCCGCATCGGCGCGCAGGAGGACAAGAAGGTTGAAGTCCGCATGGTATGTGCGACCAACCGTAATCTGGAGCGCGAGGTCGAAATCGGACACTTCCGCCAGGACCTCTTCTACCGCATCAATGTCGTCAATATCCAGATGCCCCCGTTGCGCGATCGCGCTGCCGACATTCCGGTCATGGTGCAGTATTTCCTGAGGATCTACAGCGAGAGATACAACTCGCGCGTGCACCCCCTGTCGCCGCAGTTGCTCACCCAGTTGCAGCGCTATCACTGGCCGGGCAACATCCGCGAACTGGAGAACCTGATGCGGCGCTACGCCATTCTCGGGGCCGAGGAAGCCATTACCTCCGAGCTGCTGCCGCGCAAGCAGGACCTGTTCTACGACGACATCCAGGTGGATGGCCCGATTTCCCTCAAAAAGGTGACGCGCCAGGCGGTGTTGGAACTGGAGCGCAAGATCATCTTGAAAGTGCTGCAGGCAAACCACTGGAACCGTAAGCGCGCCGCTCGCGCGCTGAGCATCAGCTATCGCGCGCTGTTGTACAAGATCCGGGACGTCGGACTGCCTGCGGCACGTGGACGCGGGCGGGCTGACGCGCATGCGCCTCCGCCTCCTCCGCCGCCCGCCTGAGGTTGTCACTCTGTTTACGCAGGCTGCCCGCCGGGGCAGCCTTTTTTGGGTTAATCGTTGTCGGTTGCCGGTTCTCGGTGGTTGCGCGATCAGCCGATCCTCAGCCCTTGGTTATCGTTTCGTTATCACTCCCAGCAGTCAAGAATCGACAACCGTTAACCGAAAACCGCAAACCTGTGACGCTCTACCTTGCCGAGCCTACGCTTCAGGGATAGCATTCGTCTCAACCGGCGCTCCGGGAGGTTCCCGCATGAAAGCGAAGCGATGCTTGACGATTGCGCTGTTCTTCTGCCTACTCGCGCCGCCGTTGGCAGCGCAATCCAAGATCGTTATTGCCGCGGGCACGCCCGAGGACCAGGCTTTGCAGCAGATCACCAACCAGCCCGACCTGCAGAAGCGCAACGCGATGCTGGAAGAGTTTGTGCAGAAGTTCTCCTCCAATCCAGCGGCGGTGGCGTACGGCAACTGGCAACTGGCGCAACAGGCAGTCACCGCCGGTGATCCCCAAAAAGCGTTGGCCTACGGCGACAGGGCGCTGGCCGCCATGCCCAACGTGGTCGAGATCCTGGTCATGCAGGTGGATATCGCACAGCAGCTCAAAGATTCCGCGAAGGTGGTGGACTACGCGGTGCGCGGCGCCGCGGTGATCAACGCTCGGGACAAGGCGCCCAAGCCCGACGGGGTGACGCCCGAGGAGTACGCCAACCACTTGGCAGCGCAACAAGCGGAGATGCAGCCGAATTATCAGTTCCTGGAAGTCGCCGGCTACAACGCGGTCACCGCCGAGCAGGATGCCCGCAAACGCCTGTCCGAAATCGAAAAGTACCTGGAAGCGTTTCCGTCGTCGAAGTTCAGTGAGTCGCTGGCAACGCTAGCCATTATCACGCTACAGGAGATGAAGGATTCCGCGGGCCTGACGGCGTTCGGCGACAAAATGCTGGCCAAGAACCCGAACGACATTCGCCTGTTGACCGTGCTGGCCAGCGCTTACTTGAATGACCCGTCGGGAGCGCACGTCGCCACCGCCGGCACGTACGCGCGCAAGGCGATCGACTTGCAAAAAAAGCAGGCCCCGGACGCGATGGACCACAAATTGGCGGGCGCGGCGCACTCGGTGCTGGGACGCGTCCTGCTGCAGGAGAGCAAGTTCCCCGCCGCCGCGACTGAACTGAAGGCGGCCACCACCCTGCTGCAGGACTCGCCCGAGGACCTCGCCGGCGCCCTTTATTACTTGGGATTCGCTTACGCAAAGATGGAGCGGGCGGCGGACGCGATCGGCGCCCTGACGCAGGCCGGCAATATCCAAGGCCCGTATCAGCAGCCAGCGCAGGAGTTGCTGGCCAAGATCAAGGCGGCGCGATCGAGGAAGTAGGCGTGAGGCGCGAGGCTCCGGAGTCGAAATCGAGGCGGTACTCCCAAACTCGTCGTCTTACTTCGCGGCCAGATAAACTCCGTCCTTTTTCGATCCGGTTAACTCCAGCAGTTCGCGCCCGTACCTGCGCGCCGCTTCGTGCTTGCCCGCGGCTTCGGCCGCGCGCGCGGCGCCCTGCACGGCGTGGAAGCGGTGTGGCGCCTTTTTCAGCGAGGCTGCGTATTCCTGGAATGCATCCTGTGGGCGATGGATTTTCATCAGCAGATCGGCCATCAGTTCATGGGCGGGCAGCACCGCGCCGGGCGTCACCGGATTCTTTTCCGTCGCATCTTCCAGTTCAACCGCCGACTGCATCAATGACACGGCCCGGTCGTTATTCTTCTCCGCGTGTGCCAGCCACGCCGCTGCCTCGCGCCGCTGGATTTCCGCCTGCGTGGCCCAGTCGTAACCCTGATGGTTTTGCTGCAGCGTGTCACGAATGATTTCCAGTTCCTTCAACTCGGCGCGCGCCAGGTCGAAGTTGCCGGTGTGGGCGGCGCCCAGCGCGCGAGCCCAGTGCGTAATCGCCGTGGTTTCTGGACTGCCGGCAGGGTTCGGCTGGAGGGCCACAGCGCTCGCCCACTGGCTGCGCTCGACGGCGTAACGAGCGGGAATGGCCGCCAGCGCATAGAACGACGCTCCCGTGGGCTGCACCGCCGGCAGCGTATTCAATTCCTTCAGCACGCCTTCCGCCTCGCGTTCGCGGTCCTGTTGCAGATAGGCGTACATCAGGAAATCCATGGCATGAAGTTGCTGGTCCGAGGCGTATGGCATGTGGTTGGATTCCGCCCAGCGCCGGGCTGCGTCCTCCGCCGCCAGGTTGGAGCTGATGGAATCCTGCCACAGCCCGAGACGGGTGAAGATATGCGAGGGCATGTGTAGTGCGTGCGGTACGTCGGGTGCGATGCGGGCGTAGCTGCGCGCCGCCAGCAGCGCATCTTTGGCGAGAGCGGGGCTGTCGAAGCTGTGGATGATGTAGTGCGCCGCCCCGGGATGGTCAGGCTCCTCGGCGAAGACCCTTTCCAGGATGGCGGCGGCCTCGCGCTGATCGCGGTACGTCTTATCGCTGGGCGGGGCGGTGGCCAGCAACGCCAGACCGTAGAACGCAGACACTTCGTTGTCCTTGGGGAAGCGCTGGTGCAACTGCTGCATAACCATGCGATAGTTCATGGCGCGCGTGCGGTAATCGATTTTGTCGTAGTCGGTGTAGAAGGCCTCCAGCGCCGCAATGTAGCCGCGCTCGCGTCCGGTCTGGATATCGCGCGACCCGGCTTTCTGGATCGCCGCCCATCCGTTGCGTAGCGCGTTCGCATCCGGCACGTACCACAGCGGACGCCACCAGGTCATCGCCTGACCCCAGTACGCCATGGCGCACTTTGCGTCCTCGCTGGCGATGGCAGTGAATTCGGCCAGCGCCTGCTCGTAGGCAAACGAGTGCAGCAGCGCCACGGCGTGGGGAAACGCCCTCCGCGCCGCCGCGGAACAGCTCACCTCGAAGTTCACCGTGCCGACCTTGCCCAGCATCATGTGGTGCCCGGCATGCGAATCGTCGGCAACCAAGGTTGAACTCAACAAGGAAAGGAAAACCAGCAGAAGAAGCCCGCGCCGCTTGTCCATACGCCCTACGCCCCCGCCAGGTGCAAAGACTTGAGTAGTTCGATGTGCGCGGGTCCGCCCCGGATACTAACGTTTTATGAGTTCGTCGGAGAGCAAGTGGGCCTTGAGGGCGAGATTGTAGGCGCGCTCGGTGTCGCCATCTTTGCTGGCGTCGCGCGATTGCTGCATGTAGCTGCGGATGTGCTGCACCATCGCCTGCTCATCGGCATTGAGCGCGCGCGCGATGCTCTTGAGGTTGTAGTCGGTAGCTTCCAGCAGTTGTGCCGTGTTGAGCTTCTGATGGATGGCCGCATCATGCGGCATACTGGCGGAAAGCTGCGGCGTGGCCGGCTGCGTGCCGCCCTCGGGAACCACCGTTTTGGAGGGCTGTGGCTCGGCAGGCTTCTCCGCCGCCGCCGGAGGAGGAGTCTTTTTCGCTGTGTGTCGCGGCTTGGGCGTCGGTTTCGGCACGGGCGCAGCCGGCGCGGGCGTCGGCTGCGTCGTTTCTGGCTGCGGGCGATTCGGCTCGGAAGCGACCGGGGCGGGAGGCTGCGTTTCCGGCTGGGGCTGCGTGATGGTTGGCGCTTGCGCCTGCGGAGGCGGCAGCGCGGGCTTCTTCTTGCATCCGCCGAGTGCCAGCACGGACACAACAAGAACCCCCATGGCGGTGGCGCGCAGGAACCGCATACTGCTGTTCTAAATCCCTTTCACTTCGAGCGCAAGCCGTTCAAGAGGCCGCCGAGAATTTCCGTGCCTCGGCGGCTTCGCGCGATGCGGCGCCACGGGTTGGTTGCGCGGCGGGGAAGCGCAGATAGAACACCGTCCCCTGTCCCGGTTGCGACTCGAATTGCAGCGACCCATTGTGCAGTTGCATGACCCGGTACGCCATCGCCAGGCCGATGCCGCTGCCGGACTTCTTGGTCGTGAAATAGAGATTGAAAATCCGGTCGCGGATCTCGGCTGGAATGCCCGGTCCCTGGTCGCGAATCTCAATGTCAACGGCGTTGACCTCGCGCCGGGCAGCGATGACCAGCGTGCCTCCGCCGGGCATGGCCTGAATGCCATTGATGGCAATATTGAGCACCGCCTGCTTGACCAGGTCGGCGTCGGCCTTGACCACCAGCGGCGCCGGCGGAAGCTGGCTGTGCACGGTGACGCCGAGCTTGGCTGCTTCCGGCGCCGCCAGCACGGATACGTCATCAATCACGCGGCGCAGGTCGGTATCGCCGAGCCGCAACTCGACCGGTTTGGTGAAGTCCACCAGCGTCTCCACCACGCGATCCAGCCGCTGAATCTCGTTGCCGATCACGTCCATGTGGCGCTTCGACTCGGGATCGATCTGCTTGATCTTCTCCCGCAGCACCTCCAAGTGCACCATGATGGCGTTGATCGGGTTGCGGACTTCGTGGGCGACTCCGGAGGTGAGCTGGCCGATGGCGGCCATGCGGCGCGAGAGCTCGATCTCGTCCTCGATCTTGCGCACCGACTCGGCATCGCGCATGGTGAGCAGCGCGCCGATGTTCTGGCCGTCCTGCTCGATGAAATCGAGCGACACCTGCACCTTGCGGCCGCCTTCCACCTCGATCTCGTGCAGGCCGATGTCTTGCCGCAGGTCAAACGCGTCCAGCACAATGCAGCCCAGGCGGGTGTCGCGCGCGAACACGTCGCTGACCTGGCGGCCCAGCATCTCTCCCCGCGCCCGGCCGACAAACTGTTCCGCCGAAGCGCTCACCAGCACCACGCGCGCGTCCTGGGCGAACAGCATCAGCCCGTCCTGCAGGTTGCCCATGATCTGGTCGAGGTTTTCCTTCAAGGCGGAGAAAACTTCTTTGACGTCGCGCATCTGCTGGCCGAGGCGGTCGATCTTGGTGGTCACCAGGCCGTACTCGTCGTAACGTTGGCGGCGGTTGGCGGGAGCGGCTTCGATCTCCCCGGCGGCCATGCGGTCGAGCCGCTCGCCGATGGCTGCCAGCGGGCGCAGCGCGAAGTTGGAGAGCGCGGCCGCCAGCAGCAGCGAGACCAGGATGGAAATCGCGGTGAACTCCAGCGCGTGCGTGATCTGCGGCTGCAACTCGCTCTTCAGGAAAACGGTGGAAAGTCCGACCCGAATCTGCCCGAACGGCTTGCCGGCGCGGCTGAGCGGCAGGCGGACTTCGTACACTCCCGGCTTGCCGAACACGATGTTCATCTGCCGGAGGAAGCCGCCTCTCACCACCTCGGCGAAATCGGGCCGCGGCGGCGCCACCTTGCCTTGCGCGTCGGAATCGGTGTGCAGCAGGGCGCGTCCCGAGGTGTCGGTTATGACCGCGTCGTAGATGGTCGGCGAATAACCGACAATGGATTGCAGCAGGGAATTCAGTCCGGGATCGGTCTGCAGGCTGTCCTCGATGGCGGCCTCGACGGCCTGCGGATCGTCGGCGTCCACCTGGGCGTTGCTGAGATCCAGTTCCAGCGCCTCGCGCGCGCCGTGGTAGATCTGGTGGGCGATGAAGTCGCCGGTCTGGTACTCCTGCCTCACCCGGTGCCGCAGCAGTTGCGACACGTAGATGTACGACAGCGTCGCCACCAACGCCACCACCATGGCGCTGATGGCAATCACCAGCTTGGTTTTGAGTCGAAGTCTCATGAAGTCGTCAGTTCGTTTGTCGTCTGTCGTTGGCCGGATGCGACATTGCGAACGACCAACGACTGACGACCAACCACTCTATTGCCCCACATCCGCCGTAGCGACGTTGCTGGTTCCGTATTCCTTCAGCTTGTTATGCAGCGTTTTCAGGCTGATCCCCAGAATTTCCGCGGCGCGCGTCTTGTTGTTGTTGGTAGCTTCCAGGGTTTTCAAGATGAGCAGCTTTTCCGCCTCGCCCACCGTCGTGCCCACTCCCAGCCGCACCGCGTTGGGTTCCTGCACTGGAGGACGCGGTGTCACCTGCCCAAATCCCGGCGGCAGGTGCCTGGTTTCCACGACGCCGCCCTCGCATACGATCACCGCGCGCTCCAAGGTGTTGCGCAGCTCGCGCACGTTGCCGGGCCACGCATTGGCGGAGAACAGCGACATGACCGAGTCGCTGACCAACTGCACTTTGCGCCCGTGTTTTTCGTTCATCTCCGCCAGCAGCGCCGCGACCAGTTCCGACAGGTCCTGTTTGTGATCGCGCAGCGGAGGCATCGCGATGTTGAACACGTTGAGCCGGTAAAACAGGTCCATGCGCAAATATCCCTGCGCCACCGCCTCATCCGGAACCTTGTTGGTGGCCGCCAGCACGCGCACGTCGACAGAGGTTTCCACCTTGCTGCCCAGCCGCCGCAGCTTGCGGTCCTCCAGCACGCGCAGCAGCTTGGCCTGCGTGCCGATCGGCATTTCGCCAATTTCGTCCAGCAGCAGGGTGCCGCCCTCGGCCAGCTCGAAACAGCCGACCCGGCGTTCCAGCGCGCCCGTGAATGCGCCCTTTTCATGGCCGAAAATTTCGCTCTCGATCAGCGTCTCGGGGATGGCGGCGCAATTGATCGCGATAAACGGCTTGCCCTTGCGCGGACTGAGTTCGTGGATGGTGCGCGCTACCAGTTCTTTTCCCGTCCCGCTTTCCCCGGTGATCAGAACCGAGGCCGTGCTCGGGGCCACCATTTCCACCAGGTGAAAGATCTCCTGCATCTGGCGCGACGAGCCCACCATCGGCCCCATCACGCCTTTGTCGCGTAGCGTGCGGCGCGTGACCTCCAGCTCGCGCTCGGTATCATGCTGGCTGACGGCGTGTTTGAGGATGGTGCGCAGGCGCGTGGGATCGCCGCCCTTCTGGATGTAGTCGAAGGCCCCGATCTTCATCGCTTCCACCGCGCTGTCCACGCTGCCGTGCGCAGTCATGACGATGACCTTGCATTCCAGCGGCAGCTCGGCGACGCGGCGCAGCAGTTCCATGCCGTCCATGCGCGGCATCATGAGGTCGGTCACAACGATAGCGGGCGCAAACCACTCGATCTTCTCCAACGCCTCGATGCCGTCGCGCGCCGTCTCGCATTTGCAGCCCCAGAGCGTGACCAGCTCGGCCAGGCCGCTGCGTTCGTTTTCCTCGTCTTCGACGATGAGTACCTTTTCCTGGCTCATAAACGGCTCCATTATTCAGGCTCGGAACCCATTCGGCAACCGCGCGCGGCGCGATTTTCGCATCGAGAGCGGGATTCCCGCGGCAAACTAATGATTACGACTTAGGGATGTGGTTGGCGATGCGCGGCCCGGTTCTGACTACTTCGTGCATAGATGCGCAATTCTGGCCGACAGTGACTTGCCGCCGCAACCTCGAAATCGGCCACGCGACGGCGCTGCGCCTACGCTGCCGCGAGCCGTTGTAGGGCGCCAGAGTATAAGAAAATGTTTCCGGGGCACTTCTCCGCGACTCTCCACCAACGACAATTCTATTGCGAGCTGCTACAGGCAGTAAGGAGCGGTCCCATGAGATTGGCTACCCAAGCAAGATCCTTTCGATTCGAGCCGGTCATCGAGCGACAGCATTCAAAAGCATAGGCGAGCAGAAAGCGCATTCCCCAGTTGATCGCGAGACCGAGCGCGACCTCCCGGTTCTCCTTACTGAGGTAGCTAACGCCACCCGCGAGAGCTGCTTGGTTGATCGCTTCATCGAACTGGTGCTTAAAGATGACTGCGGGGCTGCCGATCTCCAGCCCGACCATGGCGGATTCTGCTCGGGTGCTCACTAGTTGCTGCTGCAGGTGAACAACATTGTCCAATGCCGCTCGCCAATGCCCCACGCCCAAGGAGGTCCCCAGCTTTCGGCATGCGGCAGCCAGGAAGAAACAGAGGGGGGAGTAAAGCCTGCCTTCGCTATCAAGCTCGCTTCCGGAAAGGATCCTAGCGTTCCTTCTGAGGACATCCAACACGACGGCGTCACGGTGTGGCCCCTCAGGCACAATGCTGAACAGGCGCTCGTCGGCGAGACGTAAGATGCCACGGAACCAGTCGTGGAGCTGCTCTGCTACGATCTTGGGATCGCTCTCCATTATGTCGCATCCGCTGACAGAATCGCTTCGGCGGGCGAGTGGAATCCCTCGTAAGCCCAAGGCGTTGGTGCTGAGGCGTACAGTGTGTCAGTAAGCTGAGGAGGCAACGAAGAGGATTCCGTGGGCCAGCATGTTGGACCCTCTAGGTTTAGGAGGGCTCGCTCATCCTCGTTTAGGTTCATCCATGCAGCCTCCATCTCATCGAGGATTGCGTCTTCTTCCGCCGATTCCTGTCCTTCATGCCGCCACCGAGTCATCCACAAGCGACGTTCAAGTTGACGGTAGTGCGCCAGGTCTTTAGTCATGGGCCTTACTCCAGAGGGAACGAGTGCTCGCCAGATCTGCTTCGAAATCACGGAACGGGCATCGCCGGCTCGGCTCGACGAGAGCATGCGGATAGTTATCCGTGCGAACTAGCAAGGCCGGTGGGGCCTCTGCCGTGAACATGGTGAACACCGGATCTCGGCCTTGTCCGCCCAGTGATCTGGGGCGGCGAGGTTTGGGTAGGTTCCGTGCAGTATCGAGCGCAACCGACATTCCGCCGGTTCCTGGCCCGACCGTGCCATCCTCTGAAACTGCGAGGTCTCGCGTTGGGTCATCGATCCGAACGCCAAGCTCCCGGCCGGAGCGCCCGACCTTGGGCAACCCATCTGCTTCTGCCTTCATAGCTCGGAAAATTGACTGGCCGGCCTCGCCGCAGGCTGCATTCTCCCCGACCATCTCAAGTGATTCTCGCACTAGGGGATTTTAGCAGATGTAAACTGCTCCGCCGAGGCGAGCGACCCTCTTACTTTGCTCTTCGAGCGTGTTGCGATACAATTTGCAGTTTGTGGTCTAGGTTCGGATGTATCGTGGTGGGGCTCGCTTTTCTGCTCGCTCAATCCGTCTTCGATATTCTGGTGTTGTCGGTCCCTGAGAATCTCCCGGAGGTTCAGGCATGTCACTTCGCGAAAGATTTCTTGGCCAAGGTTGGCTGTTCGTCGCGGCCATTTTGCTCCTACTTGTGTCCTTCACATCGTTCGCACAGGAGGCGCCTCCTCCGACGGTCGACATCTTCGCCGGATACTCCTGGATCAACCCCGGAGGCAACGTCGGCAACTTCAAGCTACCGTCCATCACCAAGGGATTCGGGGTCACCTCCACCTTTAATTTCAACCGCTGGGCCGGATTCAGCGTTGACACCGACGCGCATTATGGCGATACCGTGAACCTCTCCACGATCATGTTCGGCCCGCGCGTGAAATTGCGCGAGGAGCACTTCGAGCCGTTCATCCACACTTTGGTCGGACTGCACCGCCTCTCGGTGGGGGGCGTGGGAACCGACAACCGCAGCGGCGCGGTGCTGGGCGGCGGTTTCGATATCCCTCTGACGCGGATGTTTTCCTTCCGTCTGGTCGAGGCGGACTACGTGTGGGGGCACCATACTTGGAAGCCGCTCATTCTCGACAGTAAGGATCTTCAGGGTGCGCGCGTGCGTAGCGGTATCATCCTGAATCTGGGGGGCGGGCAGCCTCCGCCACCCTTGACCGCGAGTTGTTCCATCAATCCTGCGTCGGTCATGGCCGGCGAACCGGTGATCATGACGGCCACGGCCAGCAGCATCATCAAGAACCACACCGTCACTTACGACTTCAAGACGACGGGCGGCAAGGCCACCCCGAAAGATAATTCCGTCGAAATTGACACCGCCGGTCTGGCGCCTGGTCCATACACCGTCAGCGCAACCGTAGTGGATCCGAAGGCAAAGAAGATGGCGCCGGCCACCTGCAACGCCGGCTTCAACGTGCAGGAGCCGCCCAAACATCCGCCGACCGTTTCGTGCAGCGCCAACCCCGCCACCGTGCAGGCCGGTACGCCGTCCACCATTACCGCAACCGGGCAGAGTCCTGACCATCGCCCGCTGACTTACAACATCACTGCCAGCGGCGGCCGCATTTCGCCCAGCGGCGCGCAGGCCACCCTGGATACCGCCGGCGCTTCCGCCGGTCCGATCAGGGTAACCTGTACGGCGACGGACGATCGCGGGCTCAGCGGCAGTAACACTACCTCGGTGAACGTGGAAGTTCCGCCGCCGCCGCCCACTGCCAGCAAGCTGAACCAGATCGAGTTCAAGAATCCCAAGCTGCCGGCTCGCGTGGACAATGAAGCCAAGGCCATCCTGGACGACGTTGCTCTCCGCCTGCAGCGCGAACCCGATGCTAAGGGTGTCATCGTCGGCAATTTCGAAGCCAACGAGAAGAATGGCCAGATGCTTGCCGAGCAGCGCGCGGTCAACACCAAGGCCTACCTGACCCAGGAAAGGGGAATCGATCCCAGTCGCTTTGAGCTGCGCACCGGCAGCGGTGGCAACCGCACCGCTGAAATCTACCTTGTCCCTGCCGGGGCGACCTTCAACGTTCAGGGCACACATGCGTTCGACGCCAGCAAAATGAAAGCGGGCAAGAACGCCTATCCGAGCGCTCCTGCACCCAAAGCCGCGCCGCATAAGAAGGCCGCTAAGCCCGCAGCTCCGAAGCAGTAATTGAGAACCCTCGCGCTAAGGCCGGTCGGTAGTCCCCGACCGGCCTTTTTCTCTTCGGCAGCAACCCCGCTTGCCGGAAAGAATCCGATTCGGAACTGCGCTTCCGTTTCGTCCCGCCAATGGGGTCTTTCGTCTCACGACCTTCGTCACCTGACTTGGTACTATTGCGCAGTAGCGCCTGGGCTAGAATCGCGGCAGTATTCGCGCATGAAAACCGTGATCGCATCCTCTGCCTCTGACGAGTTGGTGAGTATGGCTGCTCCTCGTGCCCGTACCTGGCACTTGGCTGCCATTCTGCTATTGGCCGCTTGTTTTGCCGCGGCGCAAACTCCGGCTTCCAATAGCCGCTGGATTGCGCTTGGTCCGGAGGGTGGCGACGTGCGCAGCCTGGCGCTCGATCCGCACGACCCCAGCCGCGTTTTCCTGGGTACCAGCGCCGGCGAACTCTATCTCTCCACCGACTCCGGCGCCAACTGGACCCATTTCGCCCACTTTGGCGATAGCAACGACTACGTCCTCGACCACATCGTGGTCGATCCCGCGGACGCGAACACGATCTACGTTGCCGCGTGGAGCATCGAGAATAACGGCGGCGACATTTTCCGCTCGCGCGATGGCGGCCGCACCTGGCAGGCTCTGCCCGCGATGCATGGCAAGTCGGTGCGCAGTTTCGCCGTCTTCCAACGCGATTCCCGCATCATGGTGGCGGGCGCGCTGGACGGCGTCTTCCGCAGCACCGACCGCGGCGATATCTGGGAGCGCATCTCGCCCGCCAATCATGCCGAGATCAAGAACATCGAGTCCATCGCCATGGACCCACGCTCCTCCGACGTGCTCTACGCCGGCACCTGGCACCTGCCGTGGAAGACCACTGACGGCGGCCGCAACTGGCGCTCCATGAAGCAGGGCATCGTCGACGATTCCGACGTCTTTTCCATCATCATTGACCAGCAGAATCCCACCACCGTCTACCTGAGCGCCTGTTCAGGTATCTACAAAAGCGAAAATTCCGGCGAACTGTTCCACAAAATTCAGGGTATCCCGTTCTCGGCGCGGCGCACGCGCGTCCTGCAGCAGGACCCCACGAATCCGGCCGTAGTTTATGCCGGCACCACGGAAGGGCTCTGGAAAACCCTCGACGCCGGCAAGACCTGGCGCCGCACGACCGCGCCCAACGTGATCGTGAATGATGTCATGGTCGATCCGCGCCAGCCGTCGCATCTGCTGCTGGCCACCGACCGCAGCGGCGTGCTGGCTAGCGACGACGGCGGGCACAGCGTCCGCGCTTCCAACCACGGCTTTTCGCATCGCCAGGTTTCCGCCGTGCTCGCCGATCGCGAACATCCCAGCACGCTCTATGCGGGAGTGCTGAATGACAAGGAATTCGGCGGCGTCTTCGTCAGCCACGACGGCGGCAGCCACTGGCAGCAGATGAACGCCGGGCTCGCCGGCCACGACATCTTCACGCTGGCGCAACCGGCCAACGGCGATCTGCTCGCCGGCACCCACCGCGGCGTCTATTTGTACGAGAGCAAGGCCGCGCGTTGGCGGCCGATTAACGTCGTCGTGACCGAAAAGCTCACCACGGTAGCGACCACTTCGAAAAAGACCAAAAAGAAAGTAATCACCACACGCCGCGATTTCGTGAAATCGGAGTTGAACACCCGCGTGGCGCGCGTTGTAGTTTCCGGCGATCGCTGGTCCGCCGCCACCTCGGACGGCGTTTACACCAGTCTTGACCACGGCCTAACTTGGCGTGGCGGGCCGGTCGAGGCAGAGCGCAGCTTCTTCTCCATGGACGCATCTGGCGAGCGACTCTTGGCCGCAACCCCGGACTCGTTGGTGCTATCGCGCGATGGCGGCGCCGCTTGGTCCAAGCTCGCCCTGCCCTCGTATGTGGGAATTGTGCATGGCGTCGCAATCTCCCCCTCAACCTTGTGGATTGCCACCCATGCCGGCGTGTTTTACAGCCAGGACAATGGCGCTAGCTGGGTACATGTTCTGGTCGGGACGCCGCCGCGGAATCTGATGTCGGTGCGCTACGACGCCGATGCGCAGCGCATCCTGGGACTGACGCGGTCGGGCGAAATCTACTCGACGCACGATGGCCAAGTCTGGAACCGTGCTGCCGATGCCGGACTCCACATCCGCTCCATCAGCGTCGCCGGAGGACGACTGCTCGGCATCACTCCGTTCCGGGGCATTGTTGCCCAGCCGGAGTCGGAAGCGCGTTCGCTGCGCACCGCTGCGGGCGGCAGCTCGCAATAGCCAACCCGGCAATCGGGAAACCGAATGGGAGTCCAGCGCTTTCCGGACTCCCAATATTCCCTATTACCCTCCACGCCGAAAAAACTACACGGGGGAAACCTTAGCCATTCCCGCAAGTGATTGAAAATCATAGGCAAAGGTTGGCATCCGGAGTGCCCTACTGGTACATGGCCCGTTACCATTGGGGGTCTGGAATGAAACTCAAACCGTCTGTTCCCTTGGTCGTTATTGCATTCTTGCTTCTGTTTTCCGTCGCTTGCGGTACCGTCCCGGATAGCGTCAGTGCCGCCACCACACCACCCGCCGGCGGCTTCAATCCACCGTTCGCCGAAACGAACAAGGGAGTCCTCTCCACTCACTCTCTGGCGCCGGATGAGGCCACCATTCCCGCCGGCACTCCCATATCCGTGCGCTTGGAAAACGCCATTTCCAGCGCCTCCAACCGGCCCGGCGACGAATTTGCCGCAGTGCTGGACGAACCTATCGTGGTTGACGGCAAGACCATCGCTCCGCGCGGCGCCATGGTTCGAGGCCGCGTCGTGGCGGCCCGCTCCTCGGGACGTCTGCACAAGTCGGGTTACCTGCGCCTCGCGCTGGCATCCATCGAGATGAACGGAAAATCGCAGCCCGTGCATACCTCCAGCGTCTTCGCTGCGGGCGGTTCCCACCAGAAGCGCAACCTCGCTTTCATCGGCGGAGGCGCGGGCGCCGGTGCGCTGATTGGGGCCATTGCCGGTGGCGCTAAAGGCGCTCTCGTCGGCAGCGCCATCGGCGGCGGCAGCGGCACCGCCGGCGCCTACGCCACCGGCAAAAAGGATGTCTCCTTCGCGCCGGAGCGCCGGCTCACTTTCCGCCTCACCCAACCCCTGGTCGCCAAGGCATAGGTCGCCTCCTCCCACGACGGGCGCGCTGCGGCGGGGCCCCTTCGTTTTGTGGCGTTACTTGGCGCTTTGGCTTCCCGCCTAGGAACGTCCCAAAATGAAACTCCGCGCACCCCCGAATCCCGTTCCGGTCCCATTCTCTGTGATTGCCGCTCACTTACGGGAGCGAAAAGGTCGATTTCGGCCCCGCTCCCCTCGCCGTAATGTCCGCCACACCTGTGATTTACGTCACTTCATTCCAAAACGGAAAAATCTATTCTTGGTTCAGGTTTGTTCCAACTTGGGCCCAACTTGCGGCGGACATGTCCCGTTCCGTTTTGAGATCGGCGGCTCCTGCTCTCTTCCGAGGCGGCTCCGAATTCTTGGAGGCGGCTGCCCATGATTGCCCGCACGGCCTGATGATCGAACAAGCCGGGCGTGTGGTTTACGCCAACCCTGCCTACGCCCGCCTTGCCGGCTTTTCCACACCTGCTTCCGTGATCGGGAAATCGGTGGAGGCACTAGCCATCCCAGCCAAGTCCGCGCGTAAATCCCGCGCCGATGGCAATGCAGGACCGCCGGAGTTCGAGAGCATCCGCTTGGAATTTCGCCGTGGGCCCCAACCCATGGCCTTGCACGTGGTACGCGACGTCACCGAACGCCGCCGCCTGGAACAGCGTCTTCGCGAATCGGAGAAGATGGAAGCGCTCGGCCGCCTGGTTGGTGGCGTGGCGCACGACTTCAATAACGTTCTGACCGCCATCACGCTCTACTCCGACCTGCTGCTGGAACGCACCCATCGCCGCCGCGAAGCCGAGGAAATCCATCTCGCCGCACAGCGCGGCACCGCCATCGTGCGCCAGTTGTTGACCTTCGCGCGCCAGCAACCGTTAGCGCCGCGGCTGGTCTCGCTGCGCGCCATCGTCTCCTCCATGCGCGGCATGCTGGAACCGCTGCTGGGCGAGAACATCGAACTCATCACCCGTTCCGAAGGCGATCACGACGCGGTGTACGTGGATCCAGCGCAGATGCAGCAGGTCATCCTCAATCTTGTGATGAACGCGCGCGATGCCATGCCCGAGGGCGGCCAGGTCCGCATCTCGACCGGCGCCTGCACCTTGAGCGCGCACGCGGCGCAGCGCCATCCCGGACTGCGTCCCGGCGAGTACGCCACCCTGATCGTGGCCGACACCGGTTGCGGCATGGATGAGCAGGTGCGGAAGCGCCTGTTCGAGCCGTTTTTCACGACCAAGCGCGTCGGCGAGGGCGTTGGACTCGGCATGTCCATGGTGTACGGCATCGTCAGCCAGAGCGGCGGGACGGTTTCGGTGTCGAGCAAGCCCGGCAAGGGCACGCGCGTCACCATCCACCTGCCTTGTTCCACCGCCGACCTCGCCGCCGAGGCTGCCGGTGGCGACACCGCGGAGGCTGGCACCGGCACGGGAACGGTCTTGCTGGCCGAAGATGACCACGCGGTGCGCTCTTCCGTCGCTCATCTGCTGATGGAAACGGGCTATCGCGTGCTGCAGGCGCGCGACGGCGAACAGGCCCTCCGGCTGGCCCGCGCCCACACCGGCCACATCGATTTGTTCATCAGCGACGTGGTCATGCCCGGCATGTGCGGCTGCGACGCCGTGCGCCAGGTCCGGGAGCTTCATCCGGAAACGCAGGCTCTTTTTATCACCGGCTATCCGGCCAAGGCCAGCACGGCCGCTGCCGGAGCCAAGCTCTTATACAAGCCCTTCTCCCGCGCCATGCTGGCCGAGAAGGTGCGCGAAATCCTCGATCACCGGCCATCGGCTGCTGTCGCCGTCAGCTTGGGTTCACAGCACGGAAGGGAATTGCCATGATCTCCGCCATGGATGTAATCGCCGGATCCCACGAGATACCGGGCGCCAATCTGCTCAGCCTGCTCATCGTGGACGACGAGCGCGCCGTCCGCGAGGGCTGCCGCGAAGCCGCGCAGAGCGCCGGCTTCAACACCTTCATCGCCGATACCGCCGAGCACGCCTACAAGGTGCTCGACAGCCAGAACGTCGACATCGTGTTGCTCGACCTCAAGCTGCCCGGCGCCAGCGGTCTGGAAGCCCTGTCCACCATCAAGGGCCGCCGCCCCAATGCCGTGGTCATCATTATCACCGGCTACGCCACGGTTCCCTCGGCGGTGCAGGCGATGAGGATGGGTGCCTTTGACTACATCAGCAAGCCGTTTACC